>CAYZVS010000034.1:0-2526 GCA_964482085.1 uncultured Gammaproteobacteria bacterium | reverse complement strand
ACGCCAACATTGCTTCCTTTGCGACAGCAACGGTTGCTGGACAGGGTATTTGTCTATCGAATGGACTTTTTTGTACTACGGGTTCGGTTGCTGAAGCTGACACGCTCGCTTCTGTTACCAATCGTGGAGCTATCGCTACTTCAACGCTTACGCTTTTTGGTGGACTGACCGCATCTAACATCTCTGCAACAGGCACTCTCACTGTTTCTGGAGCCTCCTCTTTCCAAGGCATCAGCTTTACCAATGCCACAGGAGTGAATGTCACAAGTACGAATCTTTTCACAACCAATCTGTTTGCCTCCAGTCTTCTTGCTACAACCGGTACGATTGGATCGCTTGGTGTCACATCGCTCACCTTCACGAATGCCACAGGAGGTACATTGCTTGCTACCACGGTTTCCACTACAAATTTGCTTGTGACCGGACAGCAAGTTTGTTTGGCTAACGGTACCAATTGTCCGAGTGGAGCCTCACCAAATCTTCAGACCGTTACGAATGCTGGCAATACCACGACCAATGCCATTCAATTTGCTGGAGGTACATCGACAGGAAGTTTTGTTTTCAATGCCACAACAACGGTGAATGGCACACTCATCTCTCTTACAGTTACTTCAACCAACCTTTTTGCTAATTCTGCCTCCTTTGCTACCGCAACCATCATGGGACAGGCTGTCTGTCTTGCAAATGGTGTTGGTTGTCCTGGTTCTCCTTCTGAGGTTGATACCCTCCAGTCTGTCACCGCTCGTGGCCATTTCACCACAACGACTGTTGAGTTTTTTGGTGGATTCGTGGCGGCCAGCTCGAGTGTGACGGGGACGCTTACTGTTGCAGGCAATTTGAATGTTACGGGTACGGTACTAATCGGTCTTACAAGCACTTCATCACCGATCACGATTCAGAGCCCTGTTCTTGATGCATTTGATTCTGCAAAAGCCCTTACCTATCAAACAACAGGCACAGAAGGTTTTGTTCTAGGTCATTTGAATCTCTTTGGATCTGTAGACACCTCATTTCTTAGCTTCACAAAAGATATTGATGATCCGTTGAATGCTACCGGCGCTACACTCAGCTACATGAATGAAGCGAATCAGGTTTCTTTGCAGGTTACAGGAGGTGCAGGATCTAATGGAGCCGCGCTGCTGCTCACCGACCTTGATCATCAGCTCTTTGGCTTTGGCGCTGAAGCGGCAATGACGGTACGCAAGTATTCAGATACCGCTACGTCTTCACTCATTCATCTTTGGAACCTTGGATCTAATGGTGGAGAGGTTACCGTGAATGTTGGAACAGATGATCCGAACCTTGCTCTTATTGATGGTTTTTCTGGCAGTATCTACTTCCGATCAAATGCGAGCGTATCGGGTACTTTAGCCTACCTCAAGACTTCATCTACCAATGATGCTAGCTGGGTTGGGCTTGCGACTGTCGACATGCTGACATCGGGTACGAGTTCTGGTCCTGAGGTTGATACGCTTTTCAGCGTTACGAATCGAGGAAGCATCGCAACGTCCACCCTTACCTTATTTGGAGGCTTGAATGTCTCAAATATTACAGCGACAGGTACGTTGAATGTTTCTGGAAATTCATCGTTACAGGGTGTTACTTATACAAATTCTACCGGCACCAATGCAACGACTACAGGCTATTTGTCATTTAATGTCGCTTCTGGAACTTCATTGAATACAAATTTGATCTCGTTTGCATCAGGAAGTGGTGGATCATTGAATGTCACCACTGCGTTAACAGTGAATGGTGTAAATGTATGTTTGCAAGACAACACAAATTGTCCTGTTGGAGGTAGTAGTTCAAATGATGGGAATTGGGTATTTAACTCGAGTACACAACAGCTCTATCAAGCTACTTCAACGCTTGATGTTTTAGTCGGTGGCACGACGCAAGCGAGTTCACCATTTGTTTTCTTAAATAACACTACTTCGTCGCGTCTCGTAATCGCGGGAGGGACTGGTCGTGCGGATGTAGTTATTGGCGCAACAACTTCAAGTGGATTGAATACCGCTTTTCAACTGACAGGAGATGACCTCTACGTAAATGGAAATATTGGTAGTGTTTCTTCTGTTTATACCAATGGTGCTTTTGTCGCAGGTCCTGGATCGACGTTTTATGGGAATGGATATATCAATAAGAACGATGGGAATTTGACGATCGATGCATCGGGGGGATTTATTACCCCGAGTGTTGATTTGGCCGTTAGTCTTGGTTCTACAACGAATCGATACAACGGAGTTTTTGGTAACGTGACTTCAACAAATGCCACAACGACGAATCTTTTTTCAACACGCGTAACGTCGACAAACCTTTTTGCTAATACCGCATCCTTTGCTACCGCGACCGTCTCCGGACAGTCCATCTGTCTTGCAAATGGTGTTGGTTGTCCTGCTGGAACCGTTCTAAACGACACCCTCCAATCCGTCTCATCCCGCGGTCACTTCACCACAACGACTGTTGAGTTTTTTGGTGGATTCGTTGCTGCCAGCTCGAGTGTGACTGGGACGCTCAATGTTGCTG
>CAYZVS010000033.1:0-2556 GCA_964482085.1 uncultured Gammaproteobacteria bacterium | reverse complement strand
GATTTGGAGGCCTATCCTTTGTCTCTGTTTGTTTGACCGATGGTACGAGCTGTCCGACCAATGGCCTCGACACCCTCCAATCCGTCACCGCTCGTGGTTCTTTCACCACAACCACCGCCCAATTCTTTGGTGGATTCGTTGCTGCCAGCTCGAGTGTGACTGGGACGCTCAATGTTGCTGGAAACCTTAATGTTACGGGGAATACGACACTTGTGAATGCGACGGCGACGAATGCTTTCAATACCAACCTCTTCTTTACAGGAGCTACTGGAACAACTCTCGCTGTTACTCGTGCGACACTAGGCAGCTCAACAGCAACCAACCTCTTTGTTAACACAACGCTTGGTTTCCAGAATGCGACGGGTGTATCGCTGACAACAAATATTCTGTCTGCGACCACAGGTACAGTACGCAGCCTCAACTTCTTCAATGCGACCGGAACATTCTTGTCTGCTTCAACAGGAACATTTGCGACAGTTACATCGACCTTCGCTTTTGCTAACACTGCTTCCTTTGCTACAGCTACCGTGATGGGACAGTCCATCTGTCTTGCAAATGGTGTTGGTTGTCCTGCCGGAACTGTTCTCTCTGACACCCTCCAATCCGTCACCGCTCGTGGCTCTTTCACCACAACCACCGCCCAATTCTTTGGTGGATTCGTTGCAGCTAGCTCGAGTGTGACTGGGACGCTCAATGTTGCTGGAACCCTCAACGTTACGGGGAATACGACACTTGTGAATGCGACGGCGACTTCTTTAGGTATTTCAGGTACCGCGACGATCGGCAACGCGACCGCCACAACGCTTCAAGCCAACTTTGCGACCTTTGCCTCTGCCACGGTTGCAGGCCAAGGCATCTGTTTGCAAAACGGCATTGGTTGTCCAAGTGTGGCACTTGAAGCCGACACACTCGCCTCTGTTACCAATCGTGGTGCCTTCGCAACTTCTTCCGTTACCTTGTTTGGTGGTCTTACGGTATCCAACCTAACCGCAACAGGTACCACCTCTCTTCAAAACACGACCATCACGAATGCAACCACATCCTTCCTCGCAGTTTCGTCCTTCGTGAACAGCGATCTGTTGCCTGCGAGCGACCTCGCCTTCAGTCTGGGGGATGCAACCCATCGTTGGAATGCGAATTTGGGGAATGTGACGAGCACAAACTCTACTTCTACCAATTTGTTTGCGACAAACGGCTTCATTAATACACTTGGTGTGACTGGGCTTACGGCCTCTACAGCAAACATCTCTACGCTTTTGTTTACGAATGCAACAGGATCTAGTCTTAATGCAAACACGATTTCAGCCACCACCGTCACAAGTTCAGCAATGTATGTGAATGGAGTCGCTGTTTGTTTAGCGGATGGAACGAATTGCTTTGAAGGTCTCAACACACCGCAACTTATTGGTACGAGTGAAGCTCTTAATAAGGGTGGTTATTTCATTTCAGCAGGAGGGTATCTTTACATGACGAATGCGACACAGTTCAGAATTCTCGATATTTCTGATCCACGGTCACCGCATCTCCTAAGCTCTATCAGTGCGCCAGCAACGCCAAATAGCATTGAGTTTGATGGCAAGTACTTTTATGTCGGTGATGGTGCTGGCGATACCTCTGTCATCGATGTTACAGACAAGCTTAACCCAGTTATTATCGATACGATTGTCGGTACGGGTTTGCGAATTAAGATCGCTGGACGTTATTTGTATGCATCTGACGGAGTTGAGTTTAAAATTTACGATCTTGCTTCACATGAAATTCTCGGCTCCGTCTCTGTAAATGCTACTGTCGATATCGCAATTGATGGTGACTACGCTTATGTCATCGGAGGCATCACATCAGACCTTCACATGATCGATATTCGCAATCCAGCGAACCCGACCATCACGGATACGTTTACATTTGCTAATAGTCAAGCCAGTTTGGCGGTTCATGGCCGTCAGCTGTATGTCACGGAGAACACGGATGGTTATTTGAGAGTATTTAATACGGATGACCCATCCAATTTACGGAATGTTTCCACGACAACTATTTCTGGTGCCGAGTCGGTTTCTGTTGCAGGTCGTTACGCGTATGTGACTGCTGGTACGGATATATCTATTGTCGACATCTCTTCAAGCACCTTGCCGGTTGTCACAAGTACGTTAAGCGTACCTTCCGTCACGCGCTTCCAGGCTCAGGGCAGACTTGGATTGGTACTTGGATCTGGTGGATCTGGGCCACTCTATATCTATGACATGGGAGGAAAGGATGTTCAGAACCTTACGGCTCATGCCTTCCAAGCTGGATCAGCCTATATTGATGATGAATTGTTTGTCGGCGGAAATGCTCGTTTGTATGGAGGTCTTCAGGTTGGTTATAACGGTATTCTTACAAGTGGCGCACTCATCTCCTTGTCTTCTAGCACCTCAACATTTGCAGGTACGGTCTCGAGCTCACGTCTTCTTTCTGGAGGTTTCGATGTTTGTCTGGCGAATGGAACGAATTGTCCAGTGGCAAGTGGTGGAGCAGATCTCAACTGGACCTATAATTTAGCAGGAGATTTTGTCAGAAATG
>CAYZVS010000032.1:0-2571 GCA_964482085.1 uncultured Gammaproteobacteria bacterium | reverse complement strand
GGGCGAAGGCGGTGGAGATGGTTTTGGTGCCGGCACGGACGAAACGGATGGTGAGACGCTGGCAGGGCTTGCCTTCATGGATGACGGCGGTGGCGGTGAGAACCTCACCCGCGCCCCATTCGGGCTTGCCCGCGTGGACGATGGCGTCGCCTTTGCTCCAATCGCGCTCGGCCATGAAGGGTCCGGGTTTGCCCGTGCGGGCGGGGGAAAGGGGTGTGTGGCGGCCGCAGGATAGGATTCGGCCTTGCGCTGGCCAGGCGAATTTGTCCCGCCGCCGCGGGAAGCGTAGCATCTCGGCCCCCCACCGCCAAGCCCGCAGCCTCATCCGATGTCGGGGCGGCGGACCCGAAGGAGCGACGAAAGCCGCATGATCGAAGCCCTCAAAAACGACGAAATCGCCGACAAGGTCGGCGGCCGGTTCAAGCTCTGCGTCCTCATTCAGCGGCGGCTGGTGCAACTGATGGAAGGCGCGCGCCCGCTGGTGGACCGCGACGGGCGGTCTGACCTGGAGCTTGCGATCGAGGAAATCCTGCAGGACAAGATCACGCTTGTCTATGACACCTCGCCCAAGCTGTAAGACGGGACACGGATGAGCATGACCACGCCCAGCGGCGGCGGGCCGGCGGGGCTGGACCCCGCGGGGTTGGCGCGCGCGGTGGGCGGCAAGCGGGTGCTGGTGGGTGTGACGGGCGGGATCGCGGCGTACAAGACGGCGACCGTGGTGAGCCGTCTGGCGCAGGCCGGGGCCGCGGTGACGGTGGCGATGACGGAGGCGGCGACACACTTTGTGACGCCGCTGACGTTCCAGGCGCTGTCGGGGCGGCCGGTGTATACAAGCGCGTGGGAGCACATCGAGCGCAGCGACCCGCAGCATATTTCGCTGGCGACAGGGCTGGATATGGCCGTAGTCGCGCCCTGCACGATGGACTGCCTGGCGAAGCTGGCGACGGGGCTGACGAGCGACGTGGTGACGCTGATTCTGAGCGCGGTGGACCGGGCGAAGACTCCCGTGCTGCTGTGCCCGAGCATGAACGCGGCGATGTGGGGCCAGCCCAGCACGCAGCGGAACGTGCAAACGCTGGAGGGCGACGGCTACAGAATGGTCGGCCCAACTGATGGCTGGCAGGCTTGCCGCACGGTGGGGTCGGGGCGGATGAGCGAGCCGGAGGAGATTCTCCGTGCTATCAGCCACACCCTCGGCGGCAACCTTACTTGAGCAGCGTTGGGGGCTGTTCGATGACCTTTGCGTCTTCGGGGAAGGTGAGGACGGTGCCGACGGCGGGCGACAGGAGCGATAGGGCCTCGGAGCCGTAGACGGTGTACGTGCCCTTGCAGGAGTTGTCATTCACCGTGGCGATGGTGATTGATCCCGCCGAGTTGCCTTCCCGCCAGTGGACTTTCATGCCCACGAACCACCTTGCTGAGTGCCGCCTTCTATCGTGACGGCAGCGGTCACCACCTTGACGTCACCGGTTACTACGTTTTCCGCCCTGGCCTCGATGGCCGTTACCTTGAGTGCGATGGGCCGGACCAGGAGGAGCTTGGCGTAGGCCATCGGCAACTCGGGGGCGCCGGCGGGCGTGGGGCCGCGGCCGTAGTAGGCTTCGGTGACGCGGCGGCGCGGGATGCCGAACATGGCCTCGCGGGCATACCCACCTTCGTTGTAGTTGTTGACCACTCTGAGCATCTGCGATTCGGGGACAAGGAAACGTGCCGTACCCCAGCGTACAAAGTACAGCCGCTCGCTCATGAACCGGTAGGAGCTTGCCGCGGGGTCGATAGCGAGCTTGACGGGGACTCCGTCGGAGAATGTTTCCACGATGTCGCCGTGGTTGGCGTCATCGAGACCCATGCAGCCGTGCTTGGTATATGTGACCCCCCTTTCGGCGCAATCTTAATTTCCGCGAGCCATTCACCGGTGTCGTATGTACCGGCCCACTCCGCGGCCCACGCCGGGGCGTCCGCCGCCGGGCACCGATTTCGGCGAGGCTGCGAACTTGGCGAGCATCGAACGCGGCCTGCTCCGCGTCCATGAGCGCGTGCAACTCTTTTCACACACCGGCTTGGGTTTCGCGGTTGGTTGCTGCGGGGCGGTGGGTTTAGCGGGCTGTGCCATGACCGCGCGTGCACGCCGCCGGTGCGGAATCTGGCGATGGATTCGGGGGCAAACGCCCGCGTGAATACTCTCTCGACCAGCGCTTCCGCCGCGGCCGCATTCCCGGTGAGACACCGCGCATATCGGTACGTCGGGTCAAGCTCTGCCAAGGCCACGTTCTCGAATTCAGTTTGGGGGCGCATGACAAGATTGTGACTGTGCCGTACGGGCCCCGGTGAAATTGGTTCCCCATTTTGGTGAGCGTGGGTTTCATCCCAAATTCATCCCAAGCAACCGCAACGCCGTTCGCCCATGCGCCCGCTCCGCACCCATCGGTGGACCCCCTGATGGAATAGCCCCGGCTCCTGGGCTGTTCCCTTCTTTGCCATGATCCACTCCTCGACCCGTGGTGTTCGGCCTGGCGTACTTCGTCGCCGCCGTGCTCTTCGTGCCCGGCTCGGCGCTCACGCTCGCGG
>CAYZVS010000031.1:1696-2730 GCA_964482085.1 uncultured Gammaproteobacteria bacterium | reverse complement strand
GGTTTATTATTAATACATTAACAATTATTCGATCGCCATTATTAATTTGCATTATTAAATTATAAAATCTAAATTCGTTTAACCCTTTAATCTTAGCAATTCATGAAAAATAAATTTTTAATACTAAGTTTTGTGATATTATCATCACTTGCTTTTTCACAAACAGATTCCATTCCCAATAACGCAAATGGGAGAGGCTTTATTGCCGATCAGATGTTAAACCCAACTCTTCCTTTTGAAGAAATAGTTTTACGAGCAAATCAATATTTTGCTTCATTACCTGTAGTAGAAGGAATTACTGAAGATAAGAAATTGCAAAAGTATTTTAGACGTTGGGAAGAAGAATGGTCAAGAAAACATTCATATCCTGGTGTTAGAGTTGGGGGCGATATAACTGGTTATAAGGCATTAATAAAAAATGCAGCATTAACATTTAATAGGTGTAACACCGGTCCAGTTACTTGGAATACAGATGGCCCTGACAATTCGCCACTATGTAATTTAGGTATTATAACAGCTGTTGCTATAGATCCAAACAATTCAAACATAATGTATGCTGGTAGTAATACTGGTGGTATTTTTAAAACTACTAATGGTGGTATAAATTGGTCGAATATTTCAGAGACTTTTAATGTTAGTCATTTAGGAATAAAAGATATTGCTATTGATCCAAATAATTCTAACAATATTTTAGCTGGCACAGGCACGGATGCTTTCGGAGGTGGTACAGGTTTAGGTGTAATAAAGTCTACTAATGGAGGAATAACTTGGAACACAACAAGTATGGCTTCTTTTCCTCAAGCAAACATATACGTACCAGTAATAAAATATAGTACAATTTCAGGTGTTGTTTTTGCAGGAGTTGGAACTAGTATTTATAAAAGTATAGACAATGGCTCTACCTGGTTGCCAACTACGATAAATACGCCTCTAAATTATGCTACTTTGAATTACGCTAATTGTCCGAGTGGTCCATCATACAACATGCCAGCAAAAAGCGAGATTATTGATATAGAAATTGACTTATCAAATCC
>CAYZVS010000031.1:0-1686 GCA_964482085.1 uncultured Gammaproteobacteria bacterium | reverse complement strand
ATCAAATCCTAACGTTATTTATGCGTCGACAAATACTACTCCCCATAATGGCCCTTCAAAATTATTAATTAGTGTGGATAATGGCAATACATGGAACCTCTCGGTTATGCCCACAGCAACTGCTTGGGATGCCATCGCTATAGATGTAACTCCGATTGATCCAACTGCTATATATGTGTATTACTGGGACAAACCTGGTGCTGCATATTGCGATTTCACTAATGCAAAATACACGCTCGCCAAAAGTACAAACCAAGGGGCAACGTGGACAATTTTGAACCAAACTGCTAATCCAAACGCATCTGGTTGGTGGAATGCAGCTGGTGGTTTCGGATTCTGGTATCATATTTTTGAAATGTCCGATATAACTCCAAACAACTTTTTGGTTGCTGGTGTTACAATTGTTAAAGGCACATATGTTGGGCCAGGTTACAGCTTCTCCGATGTAACAGATTATTTTCCTACATTAAGTAATACAAACACTCATGCAGATATTCGATCTTTAACAGTAAAATCAATTGGTGCCAGTGAAATTTTCATTTCCGGCTGTGATGGGGGTGTAATTCAATCTACAAATGGGGGTAGCGGATGGGGGCCGATAAATGGAACTGGCCTTAATTGCTCTCAATTTTATAGCACATCAACATTTCAAAAAAACTCAAACATAATTGCGAGTCCACAAGACAATTGGGTTAAGTTAAAAACAGGTAGTACTTGGAATGTGGTTAATGGTGGAAGCGAATCATGTTGGTCAGAAGTTGATTATACTGATGACAATATTGTTTATTACTCTGAGTATGATGCGATTTTTAAAAGTACAGACGGTGGATTAACAAGAAACGGAATCGGAAATCCTCCTGGTGGCTACAATGCTTTAAGCCGTCGATTTTATTTAGATCCCACTAATCATAATTATTTATGGACTGGTGCAGTTGGTAATTCAAGTCTTTACAAATATAACTCAACAACAAGTGCGTGGACAAATATTCATACTCCTGTCCAAGTAGTTCCTGGTAAACCTATTACTCCTGTTGGCGCGATTGGCATAGCTCCGAGTAATCCTAATATAATAGTTGAAGCCCACGGGGGTGTAACTTATGGTACATACACTTCTCAGAAACTATACAAATCAAACGACGGAGGCTCTACTTGGTCAGACATAACTGCAAATTTAGGTGGTGTATTTCATTGTGCTGATGCAACCCATATTATAATTGATCCTTTAAATGAAAAACGAATTTTTATTTCATTTTCTCAATATTGGGCATCATCAAATCCAGCTAATGGTCAAAACAGAGTTTTTTATTCAAACGATGGAGGCATTACTTGGTCAGATATGTCAAATGGCTTGCCTCCATTTAGTGTAAATTATCTTACTTATCAAAATGGAACTAATGATGTTATTTATGCCGCAACCGACTCTGGCGTTTATCGTTGGAATGCAACACTAGGTGTTTGGGAGTGCTTTAATTTAGGGCTTCCTCCTGTAGGAATAAGAAAGGTTGAAATAAATTATTGTCAAAACAAATTATACGTTTCAACATATGGTAGAGGTTCGTATTCTTGCCAATTGCCAACTACTCCGGACTTTCATTTCACAACTGCAATGGCAGCTGCAACAGGCGGCACTTTTACTATCCCTGCTTCATATAATCAATCATTCAATAATCGTTTAATTGTCGACCC
>CAYZVS010000030.1:0-2796 GCA_964482085.1 uncultured Gammaproteobacteria bacterium | reverse complement strand
GTTCCAATCCTCTGATCCCCTTGCGAGAATGAAGATTGAGGAACGACTTAATACATTACCTATCGCCGTACACTCGTTGGTGAAGTTGCCAGATGATAAAAATTCAAAGACCCAGGAAGATAGCGCTGTTTACTACGTCGGAGCAGACGGATTACGTCACGCCTTTCCAAATAGTAAAACGTATTTCTCTTGGTACTGTGATTTCTCGATGGTTCAAACCGTAAGCGCGGCAACACTCTCGACTATCGGGCTCGGGAAAAACGTTACGTATCGACCAGGTATGCGTCTCGTAAAATTCACGACCGATCCAAAAGTGTATGTCGTGACCAAAGGTGCGATATTGCGGCCCATCCCTAACGAAGCCTTTGCGATGCAATTATTTGGTGAAACGTGGAATAAGCAGATCGATGATATTTCCGAAGCCTTTTACACGGACTATCAGTTCGGGCAGGAGGCCGTGACAGCATCAGAATTTAACTCTTCCGTCTTAGCAAAATCTGTCACCTATCCGAGCGATAGCCTACTGATTGTAGGAAACGTCGATAGTGCGCCACTTAGCTCGTTGCCAGTCTGTTTCACTGACACTGCGACCAACTCACCCGTTGAGTCGTCATTCAAACGACCAGCATCTATTCCAGCTGGATATCAGTTCAATTCGACTTTATCGATTAGCTCACCAAGCTCGCAGGATGTCCGATATCTACAGTATCTGCTCATCGCTCTTGGAAAGGAGATTTATCCTGAGCAGCGTGCCACGGGTAACTTTGGTCCTGCAACACAAACAGGGCTTAAGAACTTCCAAACAGCCAACGGACTCACTCCATCTGGAGCAACGAACAGCGAGACCCGCGATAAGCTGAATGCGTTACTCAAATAACAGAAGGCCCTTCGGGGCCTTCTGTTGACGATTGAGCTGTATTTCCGTACCATCTTGGCACCGTTCCGAGATCGTCTAACGGTAGGACTACTGCCTCTGGAGCAGTGTATCTTGGTTCGAATCCAAGTCTCGGAGCCAATAAAAACACCCGCCTAACGGCGGGTGTTTTTTATCTTTATTAGTTGTTGGTCGGAAGTGAGTTGGTTGGAATGGCGGCGCCTTCTTTTGGCATGATCTTTTTCATCATTTCATCTTGAGTGGGAGCTGGTACGGAGGCGTTCAAGGCTTTGTCGAGCTTGGCGTCCATGCGGCGCATCATTTCTTTCAGCTCTGCGACGTCGGCGCGTGTGGAGGTTTGCTTCGTCAACGCCTCTGCCTGTTTTGTCTGTGATGCCTCGACTGACTGAAATGCGACGGTACCTGTCACCACAAGAGCGAGCGAGGTGATAAGCGCGGCAGCCCAAATATTGGTCGATCCACGAGATGCCGTGAATGCATGATGATCGCCAAGGCTTGAAACCGGTCCGACATAGCGCACACGGCAGGTTGGTCCGGAGCAGCCATCATGACCACAGGTGCTACCTGGGCCGCATGGCATCGGGGACGCGCCGGCTTTTACAGAGCGGCGGCGAGCTGATTTTTTAGCAACGGTATCTGACATAGTATGAAAGGACTTTGGTATTGGATGAAAATTGATTTTTCAATTATAGCATGTTTTTTCATGCGCATACAAAAAACCCGCTTCTAGCGGGTTTTTTGTATGGTGCGCGCACGTAGATTCGAACTACGGACCTTCACAATGTCAATGTGACGCTCTAACCAACTGAGCTATGCGCGCGGAAAAGACGTGCCGAGATATTAGCGAAACTCCGTGAGCTCGTCAACGGAAACAACAAACCCCTGACTCCAGCGCGGAATCAGGGGTGTCAGAGATCTCTAGGAGAGAGCCATCAGGAACTGATAGAGGTAGCTATCGAAGTCCCTCTTATCGATCGGTTTGGCGTCGATGAACGCTTGTTTTGCCTCGACCTCATCTTTACGATCAGGTCGGATGTCGCCGGTGAGGATCAACCGGAAGGCGATCTTCTCACCAAGCAAGGTATCGAGCGCGTCGATGAGCTGTGCGCCGTTCATGTTGGGCATGTCGTAGTCACTGACCAGCCCCCACTCGGCATCCGGATGCTCGAGCTTCATGTGCGTCGCAAACTCGATAGCCTTTGGACCGGAGTGGAACATCTCCAAATGGACATCATACTCCGAACTCTTGAAGAACTTACGTGCGAGTCGGATCAGTAATCTTGGTAGAACTTGGTCATCGTCGACGATCAAAAAGAACACTTTTCCCATGCAATCACCTCCGTTGTTTGGGACTGCATTCTTTATCATTTTTTTAACATTTTGTCAATCCTCTCTACGTGATTTTTAACAACAAAAAAACCGCCCAAAGGCGGCTTGCGCTTTGACGTCAGAAGAGTGATTGGAAGATCGGTCTAAGTTGTTGTGAATCTACTTATTCATGAACCCTTCGAGGGTGTCACGAATGGTATAGAATCGACCATCGGTTGTTGAAGTCAGCAAAAGCTGAACTTAAAACTCCCTAGAAAGGAGGTGATCCATCCACAGCTTCCGCTACGGATGCCTTGTTACGACTTAGTCCCTATTGCTGGCTCTACCTTCGTCCCCTCATCGAGGCCTTCGGGTATATCCAACTCTCTTGACTTGACGGGCGGTGAGTACAAGACCCGAGAACGTATTCAACGCGCCGTGGCTGATACGCGTTTACTAGCAAATCCGGCTTCATGGGGGCGAATTTCAGCCCCCAATCCGAACTGGGGCCAGGTTTGGTGGGATTAGCTCCGCCTTGCGGCTTGGCAACCCATTGCCCTGGCCATTGTAGCACGTGTGTAGCCCTAGGTGTA
>CAYZVS010000029.1:0-3088 GCA_964482085.1 uncultured Gammaproteobacteria bacterium | reverse complement strand
ACTATTTCGACAACCTTATTATTGGTATTAGTGCGAGAAATTCAAACGTTAATTCATACAATAATATTTTCCAAAATACACGTAGATGGCAGCCTTTACCCAATCCAAATATTTTACTTTACGGAATAGGTATATACACTTTTAATGATAACACTCACTTTAATACGAACTGTAGATTAAACATGGTAACCACATCTAGCGCTACAACCCTGTTCAATATCTTTTACAATTGTCACTTTGGCATCTATGGCACTAATTTATATGAGTTGAACTGCCGATTCCAGGATTTTAGAAGCACGCAAAACAATACGCTTCCATTTAATAATAATGTTAGGGGGCAATTTGCGATTTATAATGTAAGTAATAGATTCAAACGCTACGAGATTTCCAATAATGTTTTCCAAAACATTCGTACCTGTATATACAATGGAGCTATTCAAGGTGCTTTGAATATCCCGTCAATTCCTGCCTTTGGTTTGTATTTGGGCAATATTACTATTAGTGATAATCTATTCAGCCCTACAATAGGGACAGTCGCGCCTACCGGTACCGGTTTTGTAAATCTCGGTGTGTATTTAGGCGGGCCTCTTGGTCCAAGTACGAATACAGCCAATACATTTTACATACCCGGCTCAAGTATAAGAGTTACAACCAATAATTTTAGCAGAGTTTATCGAGCCGTACATTGTAACGGATTCAGCAACTCAATTTATAATACCATTAATGCAAACAATCGTATTACCATGATCCCCGATGTGATTGCTCCATTAGCTTCGCAGTTTGGAATTGAACATATGGGTAATATCAATGACATAGTAAACACAAACACAATTATCGGAACAGCTATAACTCTTAGTCAAACTCGAGTAACGGGCATTTACAAATCCATGAACTCCAACAGTTCTATTCAATGTAATAGTGTTGTTTCTGTGTATAACGGATTCCAGTTCGCCAGCAACAATTCCGGTGCTTTCTGGCAAAGTAATTTAATAAATGCGAATCGACAAGGTTTGTTCTTAAGTAATAATGGTATTATCAGCCAACAGGGAAGCGTCAACAGCCCACAAGATAATGTTTGGCAAAACCCAGCTTGGTGGACAGGTACTAATTTTAATACATTTACTCAAGGCAGCATGGCGAGCAACTCTATGATTTTCAGACGAACAATAGCAACGTACAGTCCAACGAATAATTTTGGAGTGCCCTTACTATTTTCATATTTTGTAGTATCAAATCTTCCAAATGCAAATAATTCTGCACCAATATTCAATTGCTTTCCGGCCCCACCATGCCCTAATTGTAATCCAAGCTTTGTGAGTAGTTTGATGGATATTGCCACAAGCAATATAACTTACATCGATAATATTGCACAAGCCGAAGAGATCAATATGGACTTGACTTATAGGGACATTGAGGTTGAACCGGCAGTAACCTACATTAGTTCTATATTATCTACCTTTTATATGGTTAATAGTGGAGCCATTAGAGGCGCTTTTAAAGATGTTCGGAACAATATTAGCGCAGGAAATCACACAACAGCCGGCTCTATTCTCGTGTCAATTAACCCTGTAACCAATATTGAAAACAATACCAAGGTGTTTTATTTTCTTTATAACACATATATTGGTACAGGATCTTTAACCCCGGCTCAGAATATCTTATTGAATATCCTGGCGCATCAATGTCCGTTCTCTGATGGGCCGGTAGTGTATCAGGCAAGAAGTCTTTACAGTATTGTTAACGAAGATGCCTCATTGTATACTGACGTTGGCTGTGTTGAAAGAGGTTATAGTTATGGGAAAGCCGCAGACACTGCAACTACTGATCAACTTGAAGTACAATTGATGCAAAATGAAAAGCTAAGCAATGAGAAATTTAAGCCTGTAACAGCTTACGGCATTTTCCCTAACCCTGCCGAAAACTCGGTAAATATTATGAGCACCAGAGCTAGGGAAATTTTACAGGTGCAAATCGTAGATGTTAATGGAAAAATACTTCTTAACACAACTATGATCATTAGCGACCATAAGGCTGAACTTAATTTTAATTTACTAAATGGAATTTATTTCGTAAATTTAATTAATGAACAAGGTGAGAAAACCGTTAAGAAGTTGGTTATCGCTAAAGATTAGATTTTTAGTCTTAGCCAGTTCTTTTGGTCCCCAAATATTTTTTTCGCAAGTTGCCAATTACGTTAGCAATGGAAGTTTTGAGGTAATAGATAACTGTACATTACCTAACCCTATTCAGAAGGCTAAGTTTTGGAGAAGCGTTGATTCAATCTATTCTAATCCTTTGGTTGTAAGTACATGCTCTGGAATGGCCAATGTTCCATTGAATGGAAATACTTATCAGTGGCCAAGGACAGGAAATAAATACTCATTAAGCTCCGTTTTATGCCAAACGACATCTGGATGTTCTCTTGAAGCCAATAGACTTTACATAAGGAATCGCCTTAAACAGAACTTACAAAATGGGCGCACCTATTGTGTTAAATTCTATGTCAATATTTGCAATACATCTTCATATGGATCAGACGGCTTTGGAGCATATTTTGGAGATAATACGCTTGATACGATTTATAAAGGTACAGTTCCGTTAACTTTTTTAACCCCGCAAGTACAAAATGTTTCCAATAATATAATTACCGATACTCTTAATTGGGCTCTGATCACAGGTACTTTTGTTGCAAACGGAAATGAAAAACACATGGTAATAGGGAACTATAAAACAGATGCAGCAACTTCCAAGACACTTATAAATTCAGCTACTTTGCCTTATGTGTTTACCGATATTGCAATTGACGATGTTTCTTGCATCCCTCTCGATCTCCCAGCCTACGCCGGTCCAGATATTTGGTGCATCCCTGGTAACAGCGTTTATATTGGTCGCCCAAGCGATGTTGGAATTGATGAGGCTTGTATATGGTATAAATTACCAAATATGGCAACTGCAATTGATACCGTTGCGGGTTTATGGGTTAGCCCTGTAATAACTACAACCTATATTGTAAAACAAGATATTTGCGGTATAATAAAATATGATACGGTGGTTGTGCATCAGAGTGCAACGGGCATTAATGAACTTG
>CAYZVS010000028.1:0-3500 GCA_964482085.1 uncultured Gammaproteobacteria bacterium | reverse complement strand
GATACAACTTCTTGTGATATTAATTCTATAGGATGTTATAATTTTGTTGGGCTAAAAGAGATTAGATCTAAAAGTCAAAAAATCGTTTGTTTCCCTAATCCAGTAAATAATTATTGTAAATTAAAACTGAGTGATCTTGAGATTGATGTGCCAGTAACTATTGAGTTAAGAAATATTTTAGGTGAAACCGTTTTTAAAAACCAAACAAATAGCTTAATAGATTATGAATTAAATACAAGTGATTTTTATACGGGTGTCTATTCATTAATTTTATACTCGAATAAAGAAATATTAACAGAACAAAAATTAATACTACTCAAATGAAAGTTTCACTCTATATAATTTTATTACTATCAGCCTTACATATTCACGGGCAAATTCCGAACCCAAGTTTTGAGTCTTGGACTGGAAGCCAACCAAATGGGTGGAGAGCTTATAGCACTCAACCATTCTCTCCATACGCCTTTGACACACAGGTAACCACTGCGTATCAAGGCAGTTCAGCAATAAAGTCAAGTATCCTACTAGTTCCTCCAGGGCCAACTTTGGTTGCTTCAGGTATAATTACTGGTAGTCAATCAACAAACTTCTATGTTCCTATTTCTCTAAAACCAACAAAGCTTTTTGGTTGGTTTATTCTTCAAAACAACCAAGATACTTTAACAGTAAATATCACAATGAAATCTTCTGGTTCAATAATTGGCAGTGGCGAGTTCAAAACATATTCTTTAACACCAAGTTACACTCAGTTTATAGCAAACATTAATTACACTTCTATAGCTATACCGGATTCATTTAAAATTGATATTACATTTAATCACCGAACACTCGGATCTTATTTTTCCTCTAGCTCTTATTTCATTGTTGATGATTTAACCTTTGATGTAAGTGTAGGTCAATCTGAAAATAAACAAATTCAAAATATTGTAAAATCATATCCGAATCCTACAAATAGCTTAATCAATTTATATTGTTCTAGTTCAAATAGCAAATTTTCTGAAATAGAAATTTTCAACGAATTTGGAGTCCTAGTTTCAAAAAACATCATTAACGCACAAACTGCTCAACTAGATGTAAGAGACTATCCTTGCGGTTTGTATTTTTACAAAGTGATATTTGAAAATAATTTAATTTATTATAATAAATTTATTAAAAATTAGATTGATTTCGGCCGTTCCCTTTCGGGTCGGGCCTTCCCTCCAATCTTTTGCAAGACGAAGGCAAAAGGATTTCCGCTCAATCCCTAACGGTAGTACAATAAAAAACCGTCGGGTATGTCAGCCCGACGGTTCTCATTTTACAAATACAAGCTCATCCCTAACCTGCATCTGCTTTAGTTAACTTTGCGCTTGATGCAATCGCATCAATTAATTGCGCTTTTGCTATTCCCGAAATCAATCCTATTCCTATTAATTCTTTTATAGGCATTGGGTTTAACAATTTTCCCGCATCTGCTTTGGTTAACTTTGACCCCGCAGCAAGCGCATCTATTAATTGTTTTTTATCGGTTTTGTTTAACTGAGCGAACAAAAATAGTATTGTCCGTTTCATTACTTCATTCGTTTTCATTTTACTTATTTTTTCGTTCAACATTTCTTTAACTCCCACGGCGTTTGGTGAATTTAATACCGCTTACTTCTTTATATTTAGCGTGGGTCGATCCAAAAACCGATTTTACATAGTTTTTACACTCTTGTGCAACATCAACTAAGCCTGTATCTTTTTTATAAAGGAGGTCGTTTCTGTTTATACGTGCGTTGTTAAAGTTCGTGGTTGCAGTAATAACAGCCGTGTTGGCATTCTTCATTGAAGTAAGCAGAGTATTTAAACCTACAATTTTCAATTCGTTTTCGTTTGGGGTATAAGCCGTAACCGATGTAAGTAAATCTATTAACTTGCTGTAATGGTCAATTATGCTATCGTAGCTTAATTGCGAAACAGAAATATGCACAGGTTCAACAGGTGTTTGATTATTTGGGTCAATCATTTTTGCCTCTTGAATTGGCACTTCTTTTATGGGCTTCGCACGTTTCCCTTGGATTTTACGATGAATTGTAGTTGCATCTTTAATAACTGCATCACTTGAGCCACAAGCTTTTAATGCACTCATAATGCGTGTGGCAAACTTTTGCAATGGCTCAAATAATATTTCTCGTGCATCCACAGCATTCATATAAACTGTGTGCGTTGAAATAACACTTGCCAATGCAGCAAGAGCGTTAGTTCTTAAAGTATTCATGTTTGCGATTTTAATCGCATTTAGACTTGGGTTGTAGACAACACCGAACCCGGTGCAACGGCTAATCAAATCTTCAAAATTAGCTACGTTTTTTGTATGTCCAACTTCTGAAAAGTTGCTCATAATTTTAATTTTTAAAACTTATTTGTAATTTATTTTTGCCCGATTCTTACCGAAAATATATTTCGGATTTTGCATGAGGAATAAAAACGGAAAAGAGAAACCCCAATAGAAGCTAATGGCTTTGCCCTGCTTCATTTAGAACTACTTGCTTTTTTGTGGATTCATAATTACCTCTCTTTCTTTTATTAATTACTAGTATAACGCAAACCTTTTGCCAAATGTTACATTGTAATTCTAAAAATCCGTTAAAACCATTAGGTAATCTAAAACATATTAGTTGGTTGGGTTTTCTTTAACAACAAAATAGTAAATACTCGTGCAAAAAAAGCAAGTAAGCTTGGGAGCTCCGTAAACTACCTTGGGAGCCCTGTAAACTGAATAGACAAAACAATAAGTTAGCACGGGAGCCTCGTCAGTTCAATGAACAATTTAGTAAGTTAGCTTGGGAGCCTTGTCAATAAGCGTGGGAGCCTACTCAACTCAATGGACAAATTTGTAAGGAAGTTCGGGAGCTTTGTAAGTTAAGGCGTGAGCCTCGTAAACTCAAGGAACAAAAAAGTAAGTTAGCTTGTGAGCCTAGGCAACTCAATAGACAAATTAGTTTTCCATAAAGCACAAATTGTAAGTCGACCTAAACGCCTAATAAACTAAATGTAGAAATCTGTGTTTTTAAATGCAAAACTTATCGACCTGCGTGTTATCACTATAACCTATCGACCATTGTGCATAATGCAAGACGTACCCATCGCACATTTTGCAAACACATTTGTCGCTTTCTTTTAATGGTAAATAGTTTTTATGGCGCCAAATAAGTTTGCAAAATCTCCCGCCCACCAGTGTGTATCGTACTGTGTGTTCTGACCTGTGTGTAAAAAGCCGACGCACGAAAAAACTAAAAACAGTTATCCGTAACTTTCAATCGGTCGACAAACCTAAGACAAAAATTTAACGGCAGACACCTAACCAGCGCGTAAACTGTGGGTGGGCCACCATACCACTAACAGCGGTCTTGCGTAATTTTTTGCGTGTTAACGCTCAAATGCATAACTTGGACAAGCAAAAAACACCGCAAGGCCGCAAAACGTTATAGGGCATTGTAAAACGACACTCAAAAAATAAAATATGGAATATATTTCGA
>CAYZVS010000027.1:0-3561 GCA_964482085.1 uncultured Gammaproteobacteria bacterium | reverse complement strand
GACACGCGTGAAAGGAGAAGATCGAAAAGATGCGTCACAGACTTCCGATTGTTGTACCTCCACTGAAACTCGGAAACGTAAGCCGGAAGCATCTTCGGGGAAATAACGTGATGCGTACCGTCTAGGCTCCTCTTGAGCTGTGACCAAAATCCTTCAATGGTGTTTGTGTTTGTACCGTTCTCTTTGCCGTACTGCTTTGCTCCATGGTTCACCGTGTCGTGTTCCATGTCCAAGAGCGTTGCAATCTTCTTGTAGCTCCTCAACTCATCCGTCATCAGCTTGCTCCCCTTGGCCACGTTGTCCTGCAAATAGGGCAAGAGCGTGTTTGCTTTCACGTTTGGTACAACCACCGCATTCATCATGCCTTCGCGCTGCAAGGCTCCAAAGACGATGGTCTTGCCCTCGGCTCCGCGTCCTCTCTTGCCTGGCCTCTTTCCACCTACCGCCGTTTCGTCTGCCTCCACTTCACCAAAGAGCATAAACGCATTGTCCTTCATGAGTTTGCGTACTTGGTGACCGATGCGGAATGCACACTTGTAGGTCACACCTAGTGCCCTCTCCAGTTCCTTCGCGGCTACTCCGTTCCGGCTCTGCGACATAAGGAAGATGGCAAAAAACCACTTCACAAAGTCTGTGGAGGAATGGTCAAAGATCGTTCCCTCTTTGGGCCAGAGGTGGGTGCAACCCTTGGCGCAGGTGTAGCAAGCGCGAGTCGGATGCTTGTAGAACTTCGTCCCCTCACACTTCTTGCACTTCGCATTCGGGAAGCGAGCATTGAAGAGATACAAAAGACAGGTGTTGTTATCGGGGAATGTGTCTTTGAAGTTGAGGATGGTAAGGTGTTGCTGCTTCATAGGAGAGGAGGAAAGTACCTAAATCGTACTCTTCCTGTTCCTAGTCGTCAAGGGATAGTCGCCTTATTTTTTTCATAGGATTCAAAAGGGAATATCTAAAAATTCACCTGACATAGCCCAATACTTGAGGGGATTAGCTTGCTCATCATACTTTATCCAAAGAAGTACACTCCCCAACGAACCGTCAGGTCTTCTAACATTCTCCACAAGCTTCTGACTAATTCTATTTGCTGGTACCGCATTGCTTCCATTGAAGCCGGTCGTCATCGCATAGAACACATTTTGATTCCCGGTCTCTCCAGTGCGCACCAAGGCAATCTTCTGCTCATTATTTACTAAGGTATGGTTGGCTGCGGAAAACGTAAGAGCCAGATCCAGCGTGCCGTCATTATTGTCATGGTCCACAAGAGAGATAATACCGGGCTGGAATCCGTGCGCCCACTGGTAAAGGCTGATCGGATTGTGCTGCGTCGCCGTAGACCTCGAGGTCCGACACCTGCAGGTCATAGGCTGACCGTCCGGCTGCCGCCTCGCCCAAAATCTGCCACTTCTGCGCATCGGGTACGTTTTTGCCGACGAAGTAGGCGATCGACGCACCACCGAATTGCGGGCAAATATTAAAAAATGGCTCCGGAGAGCCATTTTAATTTATGAACAAGCTAACGCGTATGTATTAATGTTCATCCACAAAGTGAAAACTCTTGCCCATTTCTGAATCGAAGTAATCTCCATTGGATTTATAATAAGTAGGTTCTTGACCCAATTCCCACCACACAATTTGCTGTCGGTTTTTGTTGTAAATTACGCGGATCGCCATATATCCCCCTCTGCAAAGAGGTCCATGTGACATAATGGTTTTATTTGGGTCTGATTCCTTAATTCTCAAATCTAAAGAATCAGGCAGGCTACTAATTTGAGTTTCGAAAATACAGCTTTCACCAAAAGTATTCTTTACCCAAGTATCAAGTTTATTTTCTTGAATATTCTCTACAGAAAATATTTTCCAACCGTTTTTAGAGGGGGGAGGAAAAGATATTTTAATACCATTATCACGCTCATCAATATGCAAGGGTACCCATTCTTCTTTTGAAAGATTATATGCTTTTGAGGGATAGTTAATGGCAAAGCGGCCTTTTTGATAGTTGGAAGTGAGCCATTGTAAGTCTGAATCAATAGAAAGGACATTGTCGATGGATGAGGAACTTGTGCTATTTAATGATTGTGAGGAGGAAGATGCTATTAAGCTGGAAGGTGGTTCAATAATTTGCGTATTAGATGACAGGCATCCTGTAAGCAAGAAGGGACACATAATGGCAGCTGAGCCAAAGTAATTAAATTTCATCAGGCAAGACGGTAAATAGTAAAGCGATCTACTGAACTCAAAGTACCATAGCTAATAAAGTGGTATGCGGGCGACAAATTAGAAACTGCATTTGAGTCAAATACCCAGATGCCTTGTTCGGTAACAGACCCAATAATAACAGTATGTTGGCCATTTACACCCCCCGTATATTGAATGATGTCCCCCGCTCGTACGGCTGACGGATTGGAAATAGCCTCATCTAATTGTCCTAGTTCAAGACTTTGAGCAATAACTATAACTTTTTGACTTTCATCCCATTTATAATCGGACTCTTGATCGTCGTTAGAAGTGTCATTAGGTGGAATAGTAATATTAAATACTGACTTAATTACATCTTGTTGTACCCAATATTTACACTCACCCGTAAGGTCATCTGGATCAACTTGTACATATGCTTCTCCAAGCCATTTCATTGTATTCACATCAAAGCTCATTTTATGGCTCTCGGTGCTCCCCGGCCGTAGATATTGATCGACCAACCATTGGATCAATTGCAGGTTCTTGGCAGGCAAATCGGAATTTTTGCCAAAACTGAGAGCTTCCTGAATTGCGGCTTTTTGATCATTGCCCATGGCAAGTACCCCTTTCTTAAGACACATTGCTAGAAACTAAACATAGATCTCTTTTGTATTGTTTCGGTGTTGTCTGCAATGAGGTGTGTATGCGCTTGGTGTTGTAGTAGTGGAGCTGTTGGTAGAGGGCTTCAAGGAAGATCGCGATGGTCTCAAAGCGGGAAATCTGTCCGAGATCTTTCTTGAACTCGCTGTAGAAGGATTCCTGGAAGCCATTCTGCCACGGCGATGACTTCGCGCTGAACGAGGCTTGGATGCCGTGAAGCTTCAGCAGGTCAAAGTACCCGTACGATTGATATTCGCTTCCTTGATCGGAATGGAGGTAGGTCGCTGCTGGGCATCTCTCCAGGGCATCCTGGAGGGCGCTCAACACCAATGCCTGATCATGATGATCGGAAAAGGAGAAACCGACGACTTCACGGCTGAAAATATCGAGAACGGTGCAGAGGTACCAGAACCTTCCTTGGAACCAGAAGTAGGTGAAATCACTGGCCCAGAGCACGTTCCTCTTGAGCGGGCAGAGGGTCTTGGCGTAGTTGGCAATCGCCATCGGCGTCTTTCCCAGATCCCCCGGCTTGTGCAGTCTGCGCGCTCTCCTGCGGTAGGGCTTGATGGCATACTTCTTCATCACCCGCAGGATGCACTTCCTGTTGCGCCGGAGATGCAGCGCAAGCCGGCGGTGGCCGTAGCCGGGATGCTCGGAGAGGACAGCCAGGATCTTCTGCTTCACCTGCAGATCACGCTCCTGCATCTTGGAGTGGTAGTAGAGGGA
>CAYZVS010000026.1:0-4194 GCA_964482085.1 uncultured Gammaproteobacteria bacterium | reverse complement strand
TGAAGGGTATTATTGAGGGACAAGGACAAGAAAAGTCTAACCACGAATACCAACAAAGTGTCAGTGATTTGGACAACCTCATAGACGCAATTTCAATTCCAGGAGATTTAATTCTCGACCCCTTTGCGGGTAGCGGAACTAGTGGAATAGCCGCCATTTTGAAATCGAGGAAATGTATCCTGATTGAAGAAGATGAGGAAGACTGCAATTCCTGTCGCGCACGCTTGAAAGACGCCATCAAGGAGCGTGATAAGTTGCTTGGGCAGACACCAAGTGTAAGCGAAACGTGTCTGCGATTAGCAGATAAAATCACCGATGAGTCTGGCGACATTCCCGTGGCGATGTAATCAACCTCTTTTTTTGACAATTTTATAATGTGGATAATAAAAGGGATGGGCTCTTGGTTTTTATAACGTGAGGCACAAGTGCCACACGTTATAATTGGCCATCTCTATAGCGTCTAGCAAGACTTGGCAAGCAAACTAAAATTGCCTATAATTTTCGCATGAATACTGCAACCAACACCGCTACTCCAACTCTTTCAAAGAATTACACGCGCAACCGTCCAATAGGTTACGTCACCAGTAATGCGCTGGATACGTTACACCCCGCAGAATTGTCGTGGGTTGCTAAACAGTGGCGCGATTTTGAAGGCGGTATAGAAGACCAGGATTACAATATAATTTTTGAGCTACACACGCCGATCAGCAAAACCAGAACTTGGGTATGCGATAGAGATGGACCTGAAAGCTCACCAATGTTAATGCTTCCTAGCGACTATTAAACGCTTTTATCAGTGGCGGACGATTAAGCCGCCACTGGTTCACTTTTCAGCTCTCGCATCACTAATGCGTATATTGTGCCCCTACCCCATGTGCAATTTTGTTTCGTAGGTATCGACTCAGAATTGAGCTGGTTTGCAATTTTACCGAGCGACAGTCCAGCATTTTTCATCGCTATTATGCGAGCAATGACTGATTGCTCCGTTTCATTCTTCACAAGCATTTTCCCCGACGAATCTAAGTCCCAGCCATAGGGAATCTTGGAATAGATGTTCTGATTTTTCGAGCGCATATGACGCAAAGCTGTGGCGGTTCTTTGCCCAATCAGACGGCGTTCTAACTGGGCAACACTTGCGTAAATCGTCAGCATGAATTCACCCTGGGGACTTACCGTTTCTAGTTCGCCGTCGGTAAGTGAAACGAATGAACTTGCATGCTTTGCGAGTTTCGTCATTAATTCAATGCATTTGACCGTGCTACGGGATAGCCTGGATAATGAATAACAAACTAACGTAGCATGCTCACTGCACGCTTGTGCAACTGCTTGGTTCAATCCCTGACGCGAATCTTTGGCACCACTCGCAACATCAGTAAACTCACCAACCACCTGTAATTGATGAAGAGTAGCCCATTCGCGAGCTTTAGCTAACTGAGCGTCAATGCTTACTTCTTGTTTGTCGGTCGATACGCGAGCGTAAATGATGCAGGTTTTCATGCCTGAACTATACGAAATGGCCATTCATTTGCCAAGTGGCGTTCGCCAATTGGCAGAATTAGAGTGAGGCAAAGTGCCACACCTCTATTTAATTAACTGATTTTTAAAAATAGCTCTTGGCAACTTATACCAACTATATGCCAATTCCCGTCATGAAGAAAAAATACATCATGACCTGTTTTAAGTTGTCCGAAGAGTTATCTGACCGACTAACCGAGGCTTCCACAATTCTCAGAATAACAGGACAAACCAAAACGGGAATTATTCAACTGTCCCTGGTGAAATATCTAGACCGACTAGAGCAAGACCAATCATACCAAGATCTCAAGAAGCGAGCCGAGAAAATAAAACGGATTGAATTTGAAGATTATTAGGATTTTCTATCAAATAATTAGGTAGACGAGGGATACAAGGGATACAACAGGGATACAGGCAGTCTGTATCCCTGAAATCATCATTTTACTGTGTGTTTTCTCTATTTTACCCTAGGGATACAAGGGATACAGGTAAATTGGTTTAAAATTAAAATATCATTACATATGGTCATTTTGGCCACAATTCCAGTCGGTACCTGCTCCGATACCTAAAATCCTGTATCCCTTGTATCCCTGGGTAATAATATGCAAATAACGCTGTAATTTCACTGTTTTAGGGATACGGTCCCCGTGAAATTCACCTGTATCCCGCTGTATCCCTTGTATTCCTGATCGTTCGCAACATGGAGAAATAGTTCCCGAAATTTAATTCCCTTCTGATATAATTGTATCTGAACTTTAATTCAAAAGGAGAATTATTTATGAAGAAAATAGAACCAAGACGGTCATTAGTTACTGTTGCTGTAACGGTATCTGAAAAAGAACAGATCGAATCGTTAGCTGACCAATCGAACCTCTCTACCTCGTCGTTTGCTCGACTGATATTGCTAGAAGCTGGTCCGATTACTCTTGAAATGACTCGACAAATTCAGGGGGACAAGCCATGAATTTAGACGACTTATCTCAAGAACACATACTAAGACACCCGCAAGCTGACCTACATGCAAATCAATCATATCATCTCGAACGCATGGAACGGTCTCAAATGTTTCAGGATAAAGATGGCGATACCTACCTTTTTGATACGAAGGAAAATTGCTTGTATCAGACCAATTTAAAATGGTTTGATTTGGATGCCGATTTGAAGGCAGCTAAAGACAAAGTCCTCAAAACCAACTGTGCTCTAGCGACTTTTGAATATCGGGGTTTTTGTGACGAGGTGATTTTAAAACGTGACGAACCAATCGTCGTCAACACCTATGTATCACCGAGAAGGGAACATGAGCAGCACGCAACGGGGAAGGAACCCATCGCAACACTTGGATTTATTCGTGCATTGTTTCCTGATACATCCTGTCAGGAATTCATGCTGGATTGGTTAGCTAATTCACTCCGTCAAAAATGTCTGACCTATGTTGTCCTATTCACGGAACAAAAAGGCGTTGGTAAAGGTATCCTAGGTGAATTATGGACCCGTTTACACGGTGAGCATAATACATCACTGCTAGAAAACTCAGATATTCAATCCAATTTCAACGGACAGCATTACGGTAAAACTGCTATTGTCGCCAATGAATTGGAAATTGAGACGGTTCAACAATTATCAAAATTAAAACGCTACGTAGATGATAGGGCACGATATGAGCGAAAGGGGAAAGATGTGGTCGTCGCTAAGTCCTATGCATCACTGATGATGTCCAGTAATCAGCCCAATTGTGTTCGACTCGATGAACAAGAACGTCGATTTAGTGTGCCCAACGTATCAGAAATGCGATTGGAAGACCAAGACGTTACCAAGCTTCACGGTGGTATTGATCAGCTACGACAAGCAATGCTCGACGAGGTTGCTGATTTTTATCTCTGGTTAGCACGCCGACAAATTACACATGACATGACCCGTGGATACCGTTCGTCGAAATATCATCGAATGGTTGAGGAACAATTACCAGAATGGGCTAAGTGTGCTGAATGGTATGTCAAAGAAATGTTTTCCATTAACCAACGTATTTCACTCAAGAAAATTCAAGAGCATTTACGCAATGAGGACCAAGTTTGTCCAGGTATTCATAAAATTGCGAAGCATTTCCGTCGTCGAAAGTCACAGGGATTTGAAGTCTACCAACATAGAAATGAGTATGAATTCAGTTTTTCTGGATCAGACAAAAATATACCCTTCCCGCTTGTTCACACGCCAGACACATCCAGATCGATTAGCGTATGAAAATTTCAATTCTCCAAGACGACCACGTATCAGAAAATAAATCTGGTTTTTTAGGGTCGGTTGCAATCACTCACTATTGCGCCTCTCTGTCTGAATTTTCTGGTATCAATACTCAATTTCACATCTGCTGTGGCGTATTCAATGACAACAAACGTTGCAAATCTTCGTTTCACTCAATCGGATTTTTGCAATTCGATTTTGACAGCGGAACCACAGTTGAATCAGTCGTGAATGCACTTGGGAGTTTTGATGCTGTGATTTCGGCATCGAAAAACCACTTACGAGACAAAGGTGACGGGAAGGGTGTCATACCACGGTTCCATCTCTTTCTCCCTTTGGTGAAGCCGATTACCGATGCTTCATACTATTCATTCTACATTGAACATCTGTAACCGTCCGGTAAACCCGGGTCGACGGGAGCTCTCAGGATAGTGATGATGG
>CAYZVS010000025.1:0-4251 GCA_964482085.1 uncultured Gammaproteobacteria bacterium | reverse complement strand
GAAATATCAGGAAATATTAAGATATTTTTTGGTTGCCTGTTACACAGGGTTAAGGCATTCCGATATAAAAACCTTACGCAGAGAACATATAAAGGGAAAGTTCATTGTAAAGGAAATGATAAAAGGCAGGGAGGGAAGGAGAAAAACTGTAAGAATACCGATACGCAAACGACTTTTTTCATTACTGGATATGAGTAACCCAACCGGATTGATTTTTGCAAATCCTGTTATGGAAGATTCTCAAACGAATAAATATCTAAAAGCTATTATGGCATTGCCGATAGTTAAAATAGATAAGCATATTACCTTCCATTGCGCCCGCCATTCCTTCGCAATCATTTCGCTTTTATTAGGAATAAAAATTGAAGTGGTGAGCGACATTTTAGGGCATTCCGAACTAACCACTACACAACGTTATGCAAGGGTTGTAGATAGACTACGAGAGCAGGAAATGGATAAGTGGGATAAAATGGCGAAAGAAGAATTTAATTCAGATAATCTCCACGACATCATTTGCCCCGGCTGCGAAAATACCGTTATGAAACTTGAAAAAGGTGTTATTGCGCTCAACAAAATTCCTATGATTTGCCCATATTGTGCTACCACCTTTGCATTTAATCTCAAAGAAAGTTCCCCTGTATTAACCGAAAAAATGCCTGTATATGCACCAATGCAGGTAATTACAGCCTAAAAAAGACTTGCAAAAATTTGTATAAGCCTGTATAACGTCAGTATAGGCGGTGTATATAACATTTTGTTGTATTAAAAGCCCCAATTAGCAATCAATTGTCGTATCACTGATGCGACAATTGGTAAATCCATACCATTTTGCACGAACAAAACCATTTTTTTTACTGATATGCCTGTTAGAAATGGTATTATTTGTTATATTTTTCAGCTTTATCGTTGCATTTTGCCTCAAATAAAGAAATTCGACATGTTTTTAAAATGTGTCGAATAAATTCAATTATTTCGACACATTATAAAATACTTTAAAGCACATTATGTTGGGATTTAGATTAACTAACTGAAATAAAATCACTACTTTTACAAACAAATCACATTATAATGTTAAGTTCAATTATAGGACAGACGATCAAGCAACGCAGAAAAGAACTGGGAATAACACAACCTGACTTAGCAGAGTTGGCAAGTGTAAGTAAAAATACACTTTATAAATTAGAGCGTGGGCAAGGTAATCCCTCGTTAGATGTTTTGAATAAGTTAGCAGAAGTATTGGGTATGGAATTGAAATTAGATGTGAAGAAAAATAAACCCTAAAAAAATATCCGTAAAAAAACGAGATGGAAGTAATGAGAAAAACAGAAATATATCGTAACAAAGAATTAGCCGGAGTGCTTGTTGAAGAAAACCCCGGACATAATTATACATTCCGTTATGAGGATACTTATTTTGCTGATAAAGACAAACCGGCTATTAGTTTAACCTTGCCCAAAATTAAACAGGAATACCACAGCGAATTTTTATTTCCATTTTTTAGCAACATGCTTAGTGAAGGTGCGAATAGAAAACTGCAAAGCCAATTACTTAAAATAGATGAGAGAGACGATTTTGGAATTATGCTGGCAACTGCACAGTATGATACTATCGGAGCTGTTACCGTAAAACCAATTAACATTAAATGAGCTTACCAACTATAAAATATTGCCCCGGAACATTAGCCGAAGGATTTACAACATACAGCGCAACGTGTCTGCGTGCTATGTTTGACGGGAGAAAAGTAAGCCATGTATTACCGTTTGAATCGCCACAACAAAATGAAGAAGTGGTAGCATTATTTATGGAAAACATGAAGCACATTTCTATTTCGGGCGTACAACAAAAACTAAGTTTAGTGCAGGAAAAAAACCTACTTCGATTAACAAAAGAAGAAGAACAAGGCACTCATATTTTAAAACCAATTCCGTCTTTATTGAAAAAAGCCAATATGGTTCCGGCTAATGAACACCTCACTATGCAAATTGCTCGGCAAGTGTATGGAATAAATACGGCTGAAAATTCTTTGGTTTTTTTTAAAGATGGGACACCTGCATACATTACCAAGCGTTTTGATATAAAACCTAACGGAAAATGGGGCAAGGAAGATTTTGCTACACTGGCAGGAAAAACAAAAACGATGTCTGAAAACTATAAATACGAGTTCAGTTATGAGGAACTTGGCTTACTCATACAGAAAAATGTTCCGGCATGGATTGTAGAAATTGAAAAATATTTTTCATTGGTACTTTTCAATTTCCTTTTCAGTAATGGCGATGCACACCTAAAAAACTTTTCACTTTTAGAAACTTCCAAAGGAGATTACACACTCAGTCCTGCTTATGATTTAATAAATTCAAGAATGCACGTTGACGATAGCGACTTTGCTTTTGACAAAGGATTATTTGCTGACAGTTTCAGGTCTGAGAAATACAAAAAAAATAATCATCCATGTAAAGAAGATTTTGCAGAGTTCGGCAAAAGAATTGGTATGCAAGAAAACAGAATGGAACGGATCATCCAAGTATATATTGAGAAACAAAAAATGGTTGAAACATTAGTTAATCATTCATTTTTAGATGATGGAAGTAAGAGAGGGTATATACTGCAATACAATACACGAAGAAACTTTTTAATTGATTAAGATGTGTTATAACGTATCAGTTAAGTCGAGTAAAGAAATTTTGCAAAGCAAGTTTGAGGCTGAATATGAAGCAGCCGAAGACATGCAGCCTTATTATCAGGTCTCCGGCTTTATTCATCCGAAATTACCTGTTATACGTAGCGATAATAAAGGGTTGATACAACATTGTGCATGGGGATTGATTCCTTCATGGGTGAAAGATGAAACACAAGCCGGAGAGTTCAGAACAATGACTTTGAACGCTAAGGCAGAAACTATTTTTGAAAAACCAAGCTTCAAATATTCAATTAAAAAAAGTAGATGCTTGGTTTTGGTTGACGGTTTTTATGAATGGAAAACCGCAGGAAAAAACAAATACCCACATTTCATATATCTAAAAAATAAAGAGCCATTTGCAATGGGTGGTATATATAGCGATTGGGTGAATAAGGCAACCGGAGAAATAATTAAAACGTTTTCCATTATTACTACGGAAGCAAATCAGCTAATGGCAGATATACATAATACAAAAAAGCGAATGCCTTTGATACTTAGCCGAGAGGAAGAAAAAAAATGGATTGAACCGGAGTTAAACGAAGTAGAAATAAAAAATATTATGAAACCTTTTAATGAGAATGAGATGGAAGCGCATACTATTTCAAAACTCATTACCAGTAGGGATAGGAACACGAATGTGCCAGAAGTATCAGAACATTTCCATTACACTGAATTGGCTCTACCATAATAAATACAAAAACACATGGCAAGAAAAATTTTATGATAGTGGGTGAAGACGAAAATGGCAGAGCTTTTTTTCGTAAAGCAGTAAAGGAAATTGATTCATCTTCTGTATGTCAGGAATCTGAGAATGGCAAACATGCTCTTGAACAAAATTCAGACCTATCAATTAGGAATGAAAAAATGAATGTTGAGTAAAGAACAAGTAAAAAACAGGTTTGGGCTATCTATAATGCCATAACACCGAAATATAACAGTATTTAAAATAAAAGAATATTACTTTCGGAGAGAATATTCTATAAAGCAAGTGAACGAGAAAAAAGTATTTATGATAGTGGATGACGACCACGATGATACGTTTTTTTTCCGAATGGATAAACCTTTGGATAAAATAAAAAGTGGAGATAAATTGATTTTGATAAAAACACGTAGATAATATAATTTACAATATGAAAAAAACTACCAAGAAAAAAATTACCACTAAGCGTAATAAATTACTCAAATGTCCAACCGGAATCAAAGGTTTAGACGAAATTACTGAAGGCGGGCTTCCGAAAAACAGAATCACTTTAGTTTCCGGAAATGGCGGCTCCGGAAAAACTCTTATGGGGATTGATTTTCTTATCAAGGGTGCCACCGCTTACAACGAGCCGGGCGTTCTCATGTCATTTGAAGAAACAGACGATGAGCAGTATAAAAATGTGGCTTCGCTCAATATGGATTTGGCAGGGCTTGTATCGAAGAAAAAGATTATGCTCGATCATGTTGTTTTAGAACGCAAAGAAATTCAAGAGAAAGACTTTAATTTGGAGGGAATATTTGTTCGATTGGAAGAAGCCATTGATTCCATTGGCGCCAAACGTGTTGTTTTAGATTCTCTTGAATCTATCTTT
>CAYZVS010000024.1:5258-5550 GCA_964482085.1 uncultured Gammaproteobacteria bacterium | reverse complement strand
CATACTTTTGTGCTATTTCTGTTCTGGAGACATGATCTATGCCCCCTATTTCAATCGTTTTCCCGGCATATCGTTCGTTGCCCACGGTAAAGGCAACAAGGTCCGCCACATCCTGCAGGGAAACAAAATTTAGCGGCGTGTCCCCTTTACCAATTAAAACAGCTTTGCCATTTTTCTTCACTCCTTTGCCGATCAACTCATAGGCATGCATCTCCATGAATGCTGATGGTCGAATAATGGTGTATTGCATACCTGATTGCTTCAGATGTTGCTCGGCCTGCCACTTGGTTCG
>CAYZVS010000024.1:0-5248 GCA_964482085.1 uncultured Gammaproteobacteria bacterium | reverse complement strand
CGGATGATCCGGACGGGCGCCAAGGATAGAGATATAAATAAACTGCCGGACACCATTTTTTGCAGCTATATCTATCAAATTGCGGTTTCCCAGGCCATCGACTTTTTCTGATTTGTATTTTCCCCTGCCAAGCATGGCATGAGCACATGCCACTACAATATCCTTGCCTTCCATTGCCAATTCAAACGTTTGCGGCAAAATCAAATCCCCATAAACCTGTTTTATCACGCTCTTTTCTTCATACCCACCTTCTGAGGCCTTATGGCTTACTACAGTGACCTGGTGACCGACGTTAACGAACCTTTCCGCCAATGCTCTGCCCAGCATCCCCGTGCCCCCAACCATTAGTATCTTTTGTGCAGGTCTGATGGTTTCCATGTCAAGTTGGTCGGTTTATTGCACCCAATTGCTCCATCAGCAGCAGCGTATCAATCATCGGCCAGGCATTTATGATTTTATCCCCAACAACATGGAACTTCGTGATCATCGGCAACTCCATCTTACGGTATGTTGCAGGAATCCCATGAAAATCATCTTCATGCGTACCACGCAATACGCCATGCAGAATGACAAAATCACCTTCAACCGTAATGTCTTCAATCATAATCATATAATCCGGAAACGCCTTACGGAAAGCCAGGACAGAGGTGACATACAACTCATTGTCTGTAAACCGCATTATATCCTCCTTCGTCACCCCCTTGTGGTGAATCATTGCATATTGCAGGATAAATTTTTTATTATGTTCTTCTTTTTCCCGATTTTCCATATTCACTGCACAGCTACTGCTGCCATAAGATGAATGATGCTTAGGGCACTACTGTTTGATGTCATTCTATCAGATTTAAACTGGCGATTGTGTCTTTATGCTGTATTCACTAAATTTCCTCATTTGCCGTTTTGGCCTATCTTTAAAAAGGGCCAAACAACCGATTTTTACTTCTCAGACTGGCTTACTGATTATTCCCAACTGTTCCATCAAGAGCAGGTTGTCATACATTGGCCAGGCATTGACAATAATATCATTCACTATCTGATATTTTATAATGATCTGAAACTCTACTGTTTTGAACGTCGCCGGGATGCCATAAAATTCTTCAGAATGCGTACCGTGGACCACACTATGGGTGATGACAAAATCATCCTCTGCCGTGATATCTTCCATCATGATCGTATAGTCCGGAAAGGACCGTCGGATAGTCAAGATAGATTGGATATACACTTCATTATTCGTGAATTTCCGAATATCCTCTTCAGTGACTTCACTCGTATTAATGGTGAAGAACTTCATGATGAACTTTTTATTATGCTCTTCTTTTTCTCGGTTAGTCATGATTGGACGACCTTGCTTAGTGATCCAAAGCTATTATCTAAAAATGCAATAATGTTTAAACCAGTTCTTCAGGCTTTTTAATTATTGTGCCATTTTACCTTTTACTATGGCTATTGTCTCTTTTTTGCAGCTTTTCGCCAATCCGTTGGACTGGATTTAAACTCATCCATAAACGATGAAGAGAAATAACTCAACTCCTTGAATCCTACAGCATCAGCTATTTCCCCTACGGAGCGTTCAGTCGATTTAAGCAGTTCAGCGGCACTTACCAGGCGGATATGCCGAATATACAGGGCTGTTGAATAGCCCGTCTGCTCCTTGATCTTTCTGTATAATTGGGACTTACTGAGTCCAACTTTCCTTCCAAGCGCATCGGAATCAAAAACCGGGTCCGCCATTAGGGCGGTTATGGTTTTGACTAATTCAATCATGAAAAGTGATTCCTTGCTGGATTTGAATCCATTGATCTTTTCTTTGAGGTACGTACTCTTACCATATCCTTCATATAAGCCAACATATTTATTGAAGAAAGGAATATTGCTAAGTACGTTCGCACTATCAGCAGCTGAAGTTTCGAAACCACCACCTTTGTTCAGTGGTTCATTGACCAATTGGTTAATAGTATCCATGTGATTTACCGTTTCTGTTCGGATGGCCCATTCAATATAGATACGGGTATTCCGATGCTCATCTTGTTCGATTCTAAATCTGTTGTTTTCCGGACGGAATATCAAATTAGGATTGATGGTCAGCCAATAGGTCAGAATGTCAATCACCAGGTACTTTTGCTCAGATTGCGCGTCCTTCCTCTCACTGATGCGGACCTTAATCTCCCTGTCGGGAGGTAGAATATAGACCAATTTGAGAAGGAGGTAAAAGACCGGACCTAGGACTTCATCCACTGGAAGGCTACAATAATAACACTTGTCAGGCTCAAGGATGGCGACCTTTACCTTTCGGGCTTCCATGGCAGGCCTGATAGCCTCAAGGTAGCGATACAAGATGCTTTGTATGTCTATACCTTCCATTCCTTTTAGTTTGCTTTAAATTCTAATGAGATGTTTGTCTTAGCCATAATTTCTTCGGTAAACTTTGCTGGAATCTACAACATTCTGCTCTTCCTGCTAATGACAATGTAAAATTGCAAATTCTTATTCCGACAGGAAATAGGTCTTTGGTCGGAGATGTTGAAAATGAAAATAGGCTACCTTTAGGGATGAACCGATATTTTCAGTAGCCAAGGAAGTTTCATTCCTCCTTACACCATTTGGAGAATGGCTGACGCTGGATTTAATGCATACAAAGCCGTAAAAGAAGAAATGAGACCTTATTTGAAAGTGAAGTGGGTTTATTCTTTTCCGGTAATCCTCATTGGGATACTGAGCTCTATTTCTGCCGGATATGGACAAATCCAAAAGATTAAATATTCCTTTGAGAGTTTAACCACCAAAGAAGGGCTACATTCCAATCAAGTGAACAGCATTGTCAAGGATTCCATGGGCTTTTACTGGTATGGCACGAGTTTAGGACTGGCGAGAGATGACGGAACCAATTTAGAGATCTTTCGACATACATCCCATGATTTATTTACGATCCCAAATGATAATGTGTACTCCTTACTGGTCGTCAATAAATACATTTTGGCTGGGTTGTCTGGCAATGGTCAAGTTTTCATTTATAATTATCGCGATTCTAGGTGGAATCGAATATTCAGGGTAACCATAGAAACCGATGAAGGTAATCCGAATATTATCCGGGCTTTGGCCAGTGACGGGAAAGCGCTCCTTGCCATCAGCCAAAATGGAGATGTATTCAAAATTGACCTGGACACATATATAGCCTTCTTGTATCATACCACAGAAGGTCAAAACATGGCTGACCCCCATGTCGCATTATTTCATGCAGACAAGTTTTGGTTTGGTACTGAGAATGGCCTGTATATGTTTGATACGATGGCTTGCCAGGAGAAAAAAGTAGATCTCTCTCATTATGCGCCAGGGACCAAAGGTGATTTGTCAGTGCGTGTCATTGAATCATATGCTGACACACAATTTGTGTTGGCAAGTGCCAGGTCATCCCGACATCCCTTTAAAGGGCTTATTTTATTTAATGACGGAGATTTATCACATCGCATGTTGTGCCTGACCGCTTTGGGCAAGCATCTGGATGAGTTTCCTATTGACATTGTAAAAAAGATCCAAGGATCAAAACTTTTTATACGCGTTCATACCCTGCATAGGTTTCTTTACGACATAGAAACAAACGCCTGGGATACACTGTCTGTGGATGCAAATAATACCAGGCTGCTCAATAGCGGTTCCCTAAATTGCGTGGCCTCAGAATTGGATGGTCGTTTTCGAATTGGAACCAATCAAGGGATATTTATCCATGAGCCAAACAGCTACATGTTTGAAGAATTTTATCCCCATAATGGAAAGTTTTCTAACACCCAGTGGTCTGGCGTTTATATTCCAGAACTAAACAAACTTTATGTAGGCACCAACCGAGCTATCAATTGCTATGATCCAGAACTTGATACACTCATTTCGGAAACTCAGATCCCCTTTATTCAACCCCACCACCGCAGCAGGCACCAACCCGCAATCATCGAATTGGATGCAAACCATCTTTTAATGATTTCTTCCTGGCTCTATATCTACGACCTGCACCAATATAAATTTACGCTTATCGAACCTGACACTACTCATCATATCAACAGTCCTGTCAAAAGCAATCTATTCCCATACGCCATTTCGGGGTCCCTTTGTTATTTTGTTCGCGATGGCTTACTGTATCGCTTTAATCTTACCTCCTATACATTAGAGCATATACCCCTGGTGAGCCTTGGAGGAGACACTCTCTATCCTGAGGCAAGTGGATTGGCATTAGACAGGGAAGGATTTCTGTGGATGAGCACTTATAATGCAGGTTTGGTCAGAATGGACCTATCGGCTAAACAATTTAAACTATATACCTTAAACCATTTCGATTGTCCACTGAATGATATTATAGCCGACCGGGAAAATGTACTGTGGATGGCCACGCAAGGATGTGGCCTTATCCGAATAGATATAAGCGACCCTCAAAATCTTCTTTTAAAACAATATGATACCCGTGACGGATACATTACGTCATCGCTATACCAGATCATGGAGGATGACTATAACCGTATTTGGTCCTCCTCCCACTATGGGATAAACTATTTTGAAAAGGAGAGCGGTAGTATCATCAACTTTGATAAGGCCCAGGGCATTGCCTATCCACATAATTTTTACAGAGGAAAAACAAAAGATCGTCTGGGAAATATTTATGTTTCCGGAGGTATTAATATTGTTAAAATTGATCCTCATAAATTCATTGAAAAATCCCCACCCCCACCAGTATTTATAAAGAAATTCATGATTAACAATGTTCCAATAACTTCATTCTGGCATGATACCAGTATTACAATAAAAGACAGAGAGAATAATTTTGCATTTGAAATATCAGCCGTTAATCATACCCATTCAAGTCTCAACCAATACAAGTATATATTGGAAAACTATCATGCAGACTGGATCAATACAACTCAACGCCAACTGTTAATCCCATTTTCTAATCTTAAACCGGGTCGATACAAATTTAAAGCCATAGCCTCAAACCAGGAAGGCGTTTGGAATACAGCAGGCATTTCTATTGCTATTCATGTTTTGCCTCCTTTGAGGAGCACCTGGTGGGTCAGAAGCAGTATTGCATTGAGTATGCTTTTGCTTGGTGCTTTTGTTTTAAGGCAACGGACACAGCGGCTGCTCGCACTTCAGCGGATCGAAATTGAAAAGAAAATCGCCCTGGAAGCGGAGCGCTCAAGGATCTCTCGGGACATGCATGATGATCTGGGTTCTGGTCTGTCCGCCATACACCTGCTATCCAATTACC
>CAYZVS010000023.1:0-6035 GCA_964482085.1 uncultured Gammaproteobacteria bacterium | reverse complement strand
ATTTATTGTAGGTGCTGTTAGGTGCTGGCGTTCTTGTCCACTGTGCTTGTAAACCATTGTCGTTGCTGAGTTGTCGTGTCATTTCGTGTCGGCTGTGCGTTGCGTTTTTTATTTTTTTTGAAGCGTGGGAAATTTTTAAAAAAACAATTTTATTTTGGGTCGGCTTTGCAATCTCTATTAAAAACTTTGGTCGTGTGTTGGCTTGTGCGGTTTTTAATTGTGCTTGTAAATTGCGGTGGCTATATGTGTATTTTTTGTGTGAGGGATTTTCATTTCTGTATAATTAAAATTTCTTCTCCCTCTGAAAAACGAAATTGATTTTCGTTCTTCTCTGATAATTGTTTTGCAAAGTCAATAAGTTGCTTTTGTCGTGCGGTGTCAAGCGAATGAAACTCGCCTAAACTTAACCAGTCAAGAATGACTGAAAGCTTTTCATCAACTTCATTGCTATTCAAAGTCCACGCGGTTGTAAAACTGTCCTTGTCGTAATGAACATTGTGTAACTTTAAATCAGAAAGCAACTCTTTTATTTCATATCGCTTGTCCTCGTATTGCATATCCAACTCTTGTTTCAACTTGGCTAAAAAACTGTCAGCGGTATTTGTAACTACATAAAGAACTCCGTCACTTTTAACCCTGTCAAGTAGTTTCTGAAATACTGAAAAGTCGGGGAAACAAAAAATACTGTGGATGAGAAAAAAAATGTCGTAATCATTTTGCAGAACAGTGTCCTCAACTTCGTCAGCATGAATTTCAACTTTGCAGAAGTTGTCAAGTTGTTGAGAGTTTGTTTGAAAGTCAGCACACATCAAACTTGATTGCTCAATAAAGTCAATCCGAATGTTACAGTCAAATTGCTTATTGATTTTTGTCGCTAAGTCAATAATTCTTTTTCCATCTCCACCACCAACATCACAAATTGAAATTGCTTTAGCAAGTTTCAATTTACTGATATGATTACTGAAAATATTTTCAGTAAGTGTGTCTTTCTCGGAATAAAGAATTGTCTTGAAGGCGTTGTATTTGTCAATGCCTGCTCTTGTTTGAAGATAGTTTTTATACTTGTCTTTTACTTTCAACATTACAGAGATTTGACAATTGCTTTTTTGATTGGCTGTTCAAGTTTTCCAACAACGTAATTCAAGCCAAGTGCGATAACTATCAACATTAAAACTCCTGTCAACACAAGAGAAATATCAAACAGTCCACTTGCAACTAAAATCAAATGTCCTAAACCTGCATTGGAAGAAATGTATTCACCAATGAAAGCTCCAAGAAGTGCAAAACCAATATTAAGTTTGAAAGCAGAAGCAACCCAAACAATTGAAGAAGGTGCAATAACTTTTTTGAACACTTGCATTTTTGAAGCGTTCATACTTTTCAGGAGTTTGATATAATTCTTGTCAACTTCGGCTGCACCTGAATACGCTTGAAAGAGTGCAATGAAAACAGTTGACAAAGTTGCTATCATTACTTTAGAATACATTCCTGTTCCAAACCAAATAATCATTAACGGAGCAAGTGCAAAAATTGGTGCTGAACCCAATGCAATAATGTAAGGTTTAGAAATTGCAAATGCACGACTGGAAAACCACAATGACAAACCGATAGTTGTTCCAATGAAATTACCCAACAAAAAACCGATAAGTGTTTCACTCAATGTTGTCATGAAATCATTTATCAAAGTTCCATCTGCAATTTTATGAACGATGTAATAACAAATTTTTGATGGAAGTCCAAAGTAGAAAACACGCTGACTGTTCCCACGAACTAAAAACTCCCAAAGCAGAATGAACACTACTAAAGGAATTAATCGCAACAGGAAAAGTTTTATTTTATCGTTCATGTTAGTAAATGGTAACTTCTGCTTTTATTGTTTCTTCTTTTGAAAATTGAGGAACTGGAATTGGTTGAATATGATTTTCAAATTTAAAATTCTGATTGTAATTATTTTCAAGTCGCTGATTAAATTCTTTTACTCCTTCATTTTCTCCTGTCGTAATGTAATCCCAAAAATGTTCAAAGTCAGTTAGCATAAATGTTTGATAGCGGTTATCCAAATCATCATTAACTGAAAATGCTTCAAGCATCAATGACTTACCAATTCCAAATGCTTCTTTCTCATACTCCCAAAACTTATTTTTGAAATCGTATTCAACTTTTATTGGTGCAGGTTTTTCAACTGCTTCAATAAGATGTTTGTATTTGTCGTAATTTCTGAATTGGCAATAATGCCCGAACAAATGAGCAATGGTAAAAACTAAACTCAATTCATCTCTTGAATTTGTGTTGAGTGTAATTCTTCCATTCTTCAATTCGCCAATTTCAATTCCGTCTTTGTCGCTGTTTATAAAATGCACATCAATGTTTTTGCCTTTTAAACTGGCAACAATTTCATTGAGCATTTTGTCTGTTGTTAAATTCATTTTTTAGTTGTTCAAATATTTTAGTTCGTCCCAAATCTTTGCAAAGTATGTTGGAAATTTTTCTGACTTCCTTGCAAGCACTGGGTCTTTGTCTGTCAATCCTAAGCCAATTTCCATGCTACTTTTTACTATTGTCGGTTTTCCTGTTAGCACAATTACTTCATCAGATAAAGCAATGGCATCTTCAATGTCATGTGTTACCATTATAATCGTGGCATTTGTCCGCCTCTGATAAGTCAATAGTTCTTTTTGAATTTTTAACTTGATGTCAAAGTCAAGGTTGCTGAATGGTTCGTCAAGCAAAATAATTTCGGGCTCTGTAATCAAACATCTGATTAACGCTGCTCTTTGTTTCATTCCACCTGACAATGCTTCGGGGTAATATTCTTCAAATCCATTCAAACCAAAACGGTCAATGTATTCTGTTATTGTTTTTTCTTTCGTGCCGTTCAATTGCTTTTGAACTTCCAAACTCAAACTAATATTCTCTTTCATTGTTCGCCAAGGTAGCATTACATTCTCTTGTAAAAGGTAACTCAAATTACTTTTCACCGAAACAATAACTTCTCCGCTTGTTGGATTGTCAACACCTGAGATGATATTAAGCAATGTTGTTTTCCCGCAACCAGTTTGCCCGACAATAGAGTAAATTTTCCCTGTGTCAAAACTGATTTCCAGTTTAGAAAATATATTCAGTTGCCCGAAACTTTTTGATATGTTTAACGAAATGCTCACTCTACTTTAATCTTAATTGTTTTTGTTGAATCAACTTTGATTGTATCATTTTCAATTATAATATTTACCTCTGTTAGCGGTTGCAATGGTATTTTTTCAGAAAACATGTTTGAAATTAGCTTCCCACCTACGGCACTTACATAAATGGCAGTAATAATTGTAAGTAGAACACTAGAAAATTCTTTTATCTTTTTATTTTCATTAAAGTTGACATAGCTTCGTACTAAAGCAACAGTAATGTAGCCAGATATTACTATCCCCAAACTTCCAGTAAGCAAATATTCAATGCCAATTTTACCCTTTGATAAAAAATATGGCAATAAAAGTATCAGCGACATTATAAATACTACCCAAGCATTTGAGTAAGGAGTTATGTAGTATCTTTTCAAGAAATCGTGTATTACAATTATGTTTTGACCAATGATTCGTTCTACAACTCTATAAAAAAATATTTTCACCTTTTCTAAGGTGCTAATTTCTCCTTTACTTATTTCATAAATGAAACTTGTGTCCACATATTTCCAATAACTCAATTCCTCCTGACTTGGGAAAAACTCTTTTCTCTTTTTAAAAGATTTGTAGTAAGTGTCGGGATTAATAAAAAGAGTATCGCAATGAAACCCACATTGCTTTGAAGTCTCTAAGATATACTGACAAACTGTATTTAAGTCGCAATCATTATATCCCCTTGATTTAATATGCTCATACTCCTTGATTTTATGTTTAATAAACGAGTGGATTGCTTCACGCTGTTCATCGTTAAAGGAATTTGATTTAGTTATATTGATAGCTTTTCTTATAGCCTTTAGAAATTTATTTATTAACTGAACTTTCTCCTTGCTTTTTATGCTATCAGTGTTTGTCAGGATACCTGTAAAAAAAAAATCCTTAAAGCCATCATCAATATGTCCTGTTGAGTATGTGTAAATTACTTTAGGTGCATAAGAATTGCCCTTAAATTTTTCATACAAGTCAACGGCCACTTTCGCAATGTTTGCCGTAAGAATTAGGGTATTGTCCTCTGGCTTTTGTTCGTGTGTTGGTTGAAAGTTAAGTTTAGATAGATTGACTGACTTTCTATTGTTTTGAAGTGCTTTTGATGCTAAATCAATTCCATATAGATAACCAGTATTAGGAGATTCGTAGCAATAAATCTTTTCAATTTTATCAAATTCAACCTGAGATGTTCTTAATACATCAGTATTTTTATTGGCTATTTCTTTTTGAGTGTTTTCAATATAGTCCCTATAAATCCATACAGGAGATTTGTCAATTAAACAACCTATTATTCTTACATCTTTGGGCTCACCGTATGTATCAACTTTATTCTTTTCAGAAATAAAATCGGAAATTGAGAAAGGGTCACATATTGCAATATCAGAAAATATAGGTTGCTTAAAACCTAGGTCTTTTTGAACGCCTTTTTGGTCTAAGGAGTGCATAATTTGCCTCAAAGCGTCTCTATCGCCATCTGCAAGCACTAAGTCAACTTCCAAATCTTCTTCAGCAAATAGACCGAGTTCTTGAGCAACATAAACAGGCAAATAAATCAAACCGCTATAAGCCAAAGAAACGGTTAGTTTCTTTGAGCTTGCGGTTGTTTCTGAATTTGCTGTTTTCGTTTGGCTCATTTTTTTTCCAAAGATTTTTTTGCAAAGGAATTGTCAAAAAGTTCTTTTGTTGGCAATGCTTTCAAGTCGCCAACTTCAACTCTGATTTGTAAAATTTTTTCCCACGAAGTGGGATTTACTTCTGCATGAGCAGGGATGCAACCAGAAGAAACTAATCTTTTCAAAGCTGTCCGAATAACTTCTTCGCTTAGGTCGGGCAAATATTTTTTTGCAATTTGAACTGCTCTGTCAAAATTGTTTTGAATGTATTGCAAAGATTTTTCATAAGCATTCACAAACTTCTGAACTGTTTCGGGGTCGTCATTAATCATCTTTTGAGAAACCATTACACCTGTAAATGCAAGCGGTCCCCACGCATCAGGATATGAGAAAACAACTTTGCCTCCTTGCAATTCTACTTGTGTAACATTCGGTTCAATTGTTTGTGCAATGTTTGCTTGTCCGTTTTTCAAAGTTGCAAGTTCACTGCCGAAAGGCACTTGAAGTATAGTAACATCTTTCCCTAAAACCAATCCCGCTTTTTGTGCTAACTGCTTTTGCACAACATAAGATGTGTTTGGTTCGGGATAAGTAGTAACTATTTTTCCTTTGAAACCAGCAGGGTCTGTGAACGCCTGAATGGTTGTGTCAAAAGTTACTCCCCAAATTGCAACACGGTCAACAGCCATCACAATTACTTTTCCTTCCCAACCTTTCTCACCTGCAATCGCAACAAACCCAGGGTCGCCTTGTGCAAAGTCAGCGTTGCCACTTGTCAGTGCTGCAAATGCCTGTGCATCTCCACCTGCTGTTTCAATGTTTACTTCAAGTCCTTGCTCCTGAAAAAAACCTCCGTCCTTTGCCACATACAAACCGATGTAAAGCAAATGTTGGAATGCCTGACTGATTGTAACTTTTTTCAATTCAGTCGGCTTGCTTTGGTTTTTGTAAATAAGCCAACCCGCAACTACTGCTACAAGAATGACTACTGTGATAATTATGCCTCTATTATTTTTCATTGTTGTGATTTAAATTTTATTCTGCAAAGTTAAGAAATTAAGCGTTGGAAAAAGTGGCTCTTTTGGTTTTGCCTGTGTGTCGGCTTGTGCGGCTGGGGCAAAACCAAATGTGCCGTTTGTGCGGCTGGCTAAAATTGTTTTTAAAAAAGTGCGGTGGAAAAAAAATAAAAAACATAGGGTCTGCAATGAGTGTCGGCTTACTCGCTGTCCGTTAGTAATATCGTTTCTATGTCGTTGGTCACCTG
>CAYZVS010000022.1:0-6372 GCA_964482085.1 uncultured Gammaproteobacteria bacterium | reverse complement strand
GTAGTGGTCGGGCGTGATGGGCGCCTGACGACCGGAAACTTTGGCGCGCTCGGCGGTTATTTCTTTTTCCGCCTGCCGAAATTTCACATCGGCAAACTTAAGAAATATCAGACCCAAAATCGGCTCAGCAATTTCGTTGAGTTTTAGCTCTCCATTGGCGCGCAGTTGTTCCGCCGCCGCCCAGAGTCTTTCGTATAGTTGTTTTTGATTGGTCATAAAATTGTTTGCATTATCCCTTCCCCACCCCTTCTTTACAAGCTAACCTTCCCGTTATGCCATCCCTCCTCCATATATCTTCCTCCCGCGGTTACCGCGACCACGACTGGCTCCAAACCGCCCATTCCTTCAGTTTTGGCAACTACCATGACCCCGACAAAATGGGTTTTGGGCTTTTGCGTGTCCTGAACGACGATACGATATCCGAAGGAACGGAATATGAAGTCGATAGCGATACGCCTCGTCGGTTGGGGTTTGATTTGCATCCGCATCGGGATATGGAGATTGTGACGATTCCCCTATCCGGCCGGCTCGAGCACAAGGACAAACTTGGTCATCACGGGATTATCGGTCCCGGTGATGTGCAGGTGATGAGTGCGGGGACGGGAATTGTGCACTCGGAAATGAATGCGTCGGAGACGGAGCCTGTTTCTTTGTTACAGCTTTGGATTGAGACTGACAAAATTGGCCACGACCCTCGTTATGAAGATCGAGCCTTCCCAAAGGCAGATCGAAACACGTTTCAACTCCTTGTCTCCCCTGACGGTCGTGAAGACTCACTCTGGATTCATCAGCAAGCTTATTTCTCCATTGGTGAATTTGATGCCGATCATGCTACGAGCTACGTGCTACGTGACGCCAAGCATGGCGTTTACATCTTTGTTATCGAAGGCGAGATTGAAGTTGATGGAAATATACTTGGTAAACGTGATGCGATTGGTGTTTGGGGTGAGAAGGAAATCAAACTGACCATCAAAAAACAGGACTCGAAAGTCCTGTTGATTGAGGTGCCAATGCAATAATCTATTTGACCGGTGCAAACATGTAGGTGTTCTGCGAGGCGACGCCTGTCATTATTAGGGATTCTGCGTCAGTATTTGCTGTCATTCCAGCTAAGTCGGCTGAGAAGGCAGACTCTACTTCACCGACCGGTCCGTCACAGTACATCAAGGTTGATGCAGCCTGCGGAGCCGATAGCTTACCGGCTTGCAACGTGTAATCACCGCTTATACTGTTACAAAACTTTGCTGAGAGTTTGCCATCAGCGCGGAGTGTGAGCATCAGATTCAAACTAGAAACATCCTGAAGCTTCTCTCCTTGAGCCGGCTTTTTCCATGCTCCCATCTTCCAAGTGCCAACCACGTTTGAATTATCTACGGCGCCGTCTTCCATACTGGTTGATCCTTGGCGCTCCAAAACAAACACGGAAGCGCCTTGCATCACGAGATCTTCATTTTGTTTAGCGAGCGTATAATTGCCTTTGAAACCCAAATTAAAGTCTGCCTCGACTTCACCCGGCAAACCCTCACAAAACATCTTGGTCTGTGCGATCGGACCGAATGTTAGCAAGTTGTCCTCGACCGTATATGGACCATTCATCACGTTACACACTTTTCCCGACATCTTTTCTCCATCAAAGCTAAGCGTGAAATCCGAGCTGGAAATATCTAGCGCGGCGCCTCCGATGCGTTGCATCGACTTAATCTTCCATGAACCGGTTAGGAATTGGCCCATCGACATTTTACCGACCGGAGTTTCTCCTGCAGGAGCTGGTGTGGGCGCGACTGGGTTTAAAGCAGTACAACCGGCACCCATGAGCGCGATCAGCGCGACGGCTGTGAAAAGTTTTTTCATATGCGTCGGATTATAGCACTTGGCGGATTTTCTCGCCGACGATTTGCGCTTCCCCATCTGGGTAGGCTTTTCCATGCCAATGTTCAAATCCGTCACCTGCGTGTCGAGGAACAATATGGAAATGGAGATGGAAAACTTTTTGACCCGCTACCTCCCCACTATTTTGAATAATATTTACCCCTTCTGCACCAGTGGCCGCTTTAACAGCAATAGCAAGTTTCTGCACCACCTTGATTAAGTGCGCTAAAATCTCCGGATCTGTATCCGTAATATCCGCTGACCATTTTTTTGGTACAACCAGCGTGTGCCCAGGATTGGTCGGAGTGTTATCGAGAAAGGCAAAAGCGATATCGTCTTCATAGATTTTCTCGCAAGGAATTTCTCCGGCAATGATTTTTTTGAAGAGTTCAGTGTTCATAATATATAGATTAATACGTCATTGTGATTCCCTCTTGTCACCCCCGCGTAGGCGGGGGTCCAGACCTACAAATCAAGCGACAAATCCTTCCAGTCTGGATTCATTTCTTCAATAATCCTTTGCTTCCATAAACGGTTCCATTTCTTGAGCTGCTTTTCACGTTGGATCGCAGACAAGATATCTTCTGTCTCTTGATAATACACGAGCTGTTTGATCCCATATTTCTCAGTAAAGCCATCCGCTGAACCTGTTTTATGCTCTTGAAACGACGCAAGAGATCATTTGTTACGCTCTACGTAGAGCGTGCCGTTTTTACCGTTCGCTAGAATGTAGACGTAATACGTCTTCATGATTCAATGGTACTGGATTCCCGCCTCCGCGGGAATGACAGGTGACGAGTAAAACAGTTTTAGCGCATGAAGACATCGGTTTGTTGCTCGATGATAATTGTTTCTTGGATTATTACCTCACTCAGCTGGATTCCCGCCTCCGCGGGAATGACATGAGGGCTCAAGATTGCTTCGTCATATTCTCCTTGCGATAACAAGGCGATCGTGAGACCGATCAAAACGATCGCTAGCGCGGCAAGCAGAATCAAGCCTGATGCGGATGTTCCAAAGATAAGCGCTGCGTAAGCGAGGAGCAAGGTAAAAATCGGGACGATCACGATGATGCGGAGTCGGCTCTTCTTTTCAATTGTTGGACTTAAGAGGGCGATGAAAATCGTTATGAAGACAAGAACATGCAGATTGAAATACGGGAGAATGGATGATGGTAAGAGGATTTCTGAAAGCAACAAAAACATGGTCACCACAACCAGGGCGGTAGCGATTTGGCGTAGAACAAAACGGAGCCAAGCGATTACCATAGTCGATTTACAATAGCGCTTACTTCACGTCGTAGTGTTTGCATGAATTGGTCTGGAGAGAGAGCTGGTCTGCGATACGCAATCGTGGCGGCGCGGATATCAAAGGTTCCGCCGCGCGTAAAAATATTGGGGAGCGCGAGGGAGAATTTGAGGTCGCTCGTATCATGCAACGCGTAGCTCGTCGTAACGCGATACCAGCCATCGCCAAGCTCGGTCGGAGCGCTGTAGGGCGTGAGAATGGCCGTAATCCCCTCACCTGCTGGATTTGCATCGACGGTGAGTCTGCGAGGGCGTGGCAAGAAAGATGCGTCGCGATCAAGCGCAAAGAAGCCATCGCCAATGACACGCACATTCCCCTTTCCTGCTGCGAGCTGCACCCAACCCGCTCGTTCTTCTGGCAAGCGACTTAACACAAAAGGTGTATGTGTTTTATCGATATTTGTCTTGGCGGAGCCGATAGAAACCGTCTGCATGCCTTCATTATGAAATGTATCGGCAACGGCGTGGATGGAGTTTGTGTAGACGAGTAGTGGCGTCGAGGTTGCTCGATAGCCAACTGTATCGCCGACATACAGGCGCGGACCAATCACCCAATGACGATTTTGTGTTGAAACGGATCGGATGAAGAAATCGTCGTCAGCGACAAAAGAAAGCTTATAAACTCCTGGCGCGAGATTGTTGATGCGAATATTTTTCTCAACCGGTTCTGACATACGTGTATCGATCACGCCGCTTAGTGATACAGATTCCGTGTAGAGAACATCGTCGCCATGCGTGAGGCGGAAAGCGGCGGTGTTTTTTGGATCTCGAGAGCGATTGACGTCTTGGATAAGGAACTTGAAATCGATGGTGCCGTTGACTGGAACGACTTGGAAATCATGGCCTCCGCGCAAGGAAATATCGAAGGTTTTCCAGAGACCGGTTTTATCGGACAAGAGCGGCTCACTGGTGCTGGCCTGCCAAACCATCAATTTTTCAAAGTCGTCTGTTAAGAGCTCGCTATCAGCAAAACCATCGCGTACGAAACCGCGACGATCGCCGATGGAAACCGGATGCCAGCCTTTGGTTAAAGCCTCGCTCCAGAGCGGTTTGATCTCAAAAGCAAAACTCGCTTCATCACGCAGCAAACCGAGCTCGGCCAGCGGTTGGGATTTGGCGCGAATATCAAAAGCTACGTCGACGGAATCGTAGGCTCCTGGAACGCGTGCGGAGCCATAGACGGGCTCTTGAAGGATACGTTGACCTGTCCAACCATCGGGCTGTTTTCCGGGTGAGGTTACGCGCTCGCCTGGTTGAAATGGATTGAACCAAGGGCTACGACCATCAAAAGGAAATGAAAATGTGGCGACGCCATTTGCTGGAAAACGTTGGGCCAAAATCCAGCCGGCAAAGACCATTGCAGGAATCCAAATGAGGATGATAGCGATAATCCTCGACCAAAGTGGCGGCTTCATGGTTTTACGGGTTGTAGTCGATAGAGCTTCTCGCGACCAAAAGATGCGAGCTCGATCGGTTCAAGTCCTATTTTACGCCATGCGTCAGCCTGCGACTGCGCGAGCGGTCTTACAAATAAACCGATACCGACTTGCTGATCAACAGCATGTGATAAAAGTGAAGCGTCATCAATTTGAGGAAGTGGAGAAACGCCCCGATACACAGGAAAGAAAATCTTATCGGAACGCTCGGAAAGGATGATGTCACCTGGCTTAAACCAAATGGCCGTGCTCTCACGGATTGAGGCGTAGCGTTTTAATTCCGTACGACCTGCGATCAAACCTTCTGCATCGGCGGCATACGCGCGCCAAATGCCGGTGAAAGCAAGTAGAACCGTCATCGCGATCACGATAGGACGACCATATTTAGCGATTCCTGCGAGTCGATAGATCCAAGCGAGAGCCAAGCCAGACAGAAAGCCGAGTGGCAGCAAATAACGAATGAAGGAGTTTCCGATGGCTGCTGTACCAAGGATATTGTCGAGGTAGCGACCATTTCCGTAATACAAAACAAGGAATAGAAAGGTCCACAAACCAAGCAAAATATATTGTCGTCCCCGTGAAGACGGGGACCCAGTACCAGTCAGGATTGAGATCAAAGCCTTCAATCGGTTCTGGATTCCCGCCTGCGCGGGAATGACGGAGCGCGCTTCCTCAAACACTTTGGCCGCGTAAAGAAACAGAACCATGAGCAAAGGCACCATCCAGGGGAACAGTGTCATGCCGAGGAATATATAGCTGTTCCAAGCGATAGATTTTGGATGAATGCCAAAAGGGAAAAGCTCTGGGGCGTAAATGTTTTGGGGAGCGGAGGCTGTGGTTGTTACGACCACTGAGTTCCCCTTCATCCAATATCCAGCTTTCCAAAAACCTCCGTAGGCAAATTGCGCTTGCCAAGCCATCGGGACCAAAGCGATAAAGATGCCTAAAACTATCCACAGGGCCTGTTTGGCACTTGGTCGCCAATTCCAACCAATGACGATAAACCACGGAATGATCCAAACCGCCTCAACCGGACGGATAGCGAGGGTTAGGCCGGATAGAATGCCAAAGAGTACAAATTTAACCCACCCCTGCCCCTCCCTTCTCCGAAGGAGGGGTTCTGCTCCGGAAGTCTCCCTTCGCAGAAGGGGAGATTTAGAGGGGTTATCCGTAGTAATAATATATTTTTTATACACCCAAGCGCACCAAATTGATAAAGAAAGAATCGCCGCATTCGGAAATAACGAACGATTTCCATACAGCAGGAATGCGGGTGAAGTGATTGCAACGATTATCGCAATGAACGCTGGCGCTTTACCAATGGGACGCAACAGTCGATACATCGGATAGATGCATGAAGCGATGATGAGCATCGCGGCTATAGGTGCGGAAGAAGTGCCAAGTATCTTAATGAACCAAGTTATGATCCAAGGCCATCCGAGGAAGCCAACAGGAACAACGCTCGAGTTATGCGAGATCCAACTGCGGGCATGCAGCCATGGAATAGCACCCGCTAAACTTTCATCGATAGAGACTGTCCCCTGTTCTGCCCATTGTTTGGCGGCAACAAAAACACCGGTTTCATCCGGTGAAAGAAACACATTAAGTCCGGAAAACGGTAAAAAACCGAGCAGGAGCACGGTTGCAAGGAAAAGGGCCGCCAGAGCCAACCATTCGCGTTTTTCCAACCGATCCATACATGCTAACCTTACCTGATGAAACGCTTTTCTTCCACGCTGGCAGTAAGCCTAGGCTTACTG
>CAYZVS010000021.1:301-6860 GCA_964482085.1 uncultured Gammaproteobacteria bacterium | reverse complement strand
GAGTCATGTGGGGGCTCGCGGTCTGGGGGCTCCTGCACATGGCGGGAGGCATCGCGCGATCCCTGACGCATTTTTTCCTTGAAATGTGGCAGAAGAAAATCCGAGTTTAAGATCATATGGAAGCGGAAAACGAACTGCAGTATAGTCCGTTCTAGCACCTAAGTGTAGGCCGTGCTTTCGGTATTGCTCCTCCATTGATTTTGTGTCGGTCAAGCGCGATCATGCTCTCTACACGTTCCTCCATGTTTCTCTCGAAGAAAAATCCACAGGCAGTGACCAAAGATACCGGTGCATTCTCATCGGACTTCGCCTATCTAGAGCTACAATCTTGCTACCTCGATTCCGCCTGTCAGACCCTGCGCCCGCAATCGGTGATCGATGCCGAGACCGAATATTACCTCCAGTACAACGCGTGCGGTGGCAGGGTGAAGTACAAATGGGGCACGATGGTCGATCAGAAGGTCCAGAAAGCGCGGAAGCTCCTGCTTCAGCTTGCGGGCAAAAGCGAGAAAGAATACTGCGTCGCCTTCACCCTCAATACCACCTATGGGATCAATCTCGTGCTGCATCAGCTTCCAACGGGCGCATTCACGCAGATCGTCACATCCGAGATCGAGCATAATTCGGTGCATCTGCCATCAATGACGTGGGCGAAGCGGCAGAAAGTGGAGCGAAGGGTATTACCCCGCGAGCAAGACGGAAGCTTGCGATACGTAGCATCCGATGTGGAACGGAGCGTCGTCCTCCTCAATTTGATGTCGAACATTGACGGTAGGATTTTGAGCAATGCAAGAAAGATCGCAGATGACACGCATGGTGCGGGTGGCATCTTGCTCCTCGATGCCGCGCAAGGGTTTGCTCATGATGTGGATAGTTTGCGAGAAGTAGATTTCGATGCTGCTTTCGGTTCGGGGCATAAGATGTACGGACCCTCCATCGGCTTCATCATCATCAAGCGCTCACTTCTCGACCGCCTCGACCCTTTCTTCATCGGCGGCGGAACTGTCACGGACGTTGAGAGCGATAGCTACTCGCTTCTGCGAGAGGGAGGGGAGGCCCATGCAGTGCTCGAAGCGGGACTCCAAAACTGGGGCGGCATCCTCGGACTGGGGGAAGCCGTGCGGTGGCTTGAAACGCAGCAAGCGAACAGGAATCAGGAGAAGGCACTCGCAGAAACGCTCTACCGAGGCTTGCAGCAGCAATCCCGTGTTCACGTATTCAATCAAGCACCAAGCCCCATCGTGAGTTTCCATGTGGAGGGCATCGATGCCCATCAGCTGGCACTCTACCTCTCTGAACAGGACATCATGTGCCGGAGTGGTTACTTCTGCTGCCATAGCTACCTGCAGCACCAACTTCACCTTCCGCCGCTCTTGCGAATCTCGCTGGGGCTCTATAGCACTCCTGCCCACATTGAGAAGTTCCTCGGTGCCCTTCGCACCATCCTTTCTACCCTCTAAATGTTCTGCATCGCCGCCTTCATCGTCTTCGCCATTCTGGCGATCTTCTCCGCTTCTTTCCGTCCGCTCGCGGCGAAAGCGTGGCACTGCGTCCTCCGTCGCATCACGTTGCGCCCCTGCGATATCAGTTTCAGCGAGGAGATGAAAGGGAAACTCGTGGGAAAGCTCATCTTCACCCGCCCGCGCCTCGCACGGTTCCTCAATCGATGGATCGACTGGCTCTCCCTCCTCTTCGTCGTGCTCAGCATCTGGAGCCTGCTGTACGTCGCCAATGCCGGTCTCAACCTCTGGGTCTACGACACCTGCGATCCGAGAAGCGCGGAATCCTGCTCGCTCTCGGGCGAGGCGTGCAGCATCGACCAAGCGTCACTCGGCTTCGTGCAAGCGATGGAAGAGAACCGCCTTGGCGAGTGGGCAGTTGGTCCCTTCGTGCGCTTTGGAGAAACTCTTACCCGCATCCCCGACAGATTGAAGACGTGGGATGCACAGGAATACCTCGGCCCCACTAAAACCTTCTACCACGCGCTTGATGAGAGTAAGCCCTACGCGCTGGAGGTGATCGACCCTGGCTGCAAGTTCTGCAAGAAGCTCACGAAGAATATGAAGGATGCTGATGTGATGGATCGGGTCAACGTGTCCTATCTCCTGTATCCCATTCCCAAAAGTGGAACAGGGGGATACAAGTTTCCGCACTCACCACTTATGGCTTCCTATATCGAAGCAACGAAGCGCGTACCGCTGACCCATGGTGATGCGTCTATCGCTCCCGACTGGCAGCTGCTTGGAAAAATATTCGCGGAGCCCGAAGGAAATGACGTGGATCTCCAGGCGAAGTTCAATATCGGCATGATGACGGCAGATGCGCAGCGGACACTCAGTCAGCTCCTGAAAGAAATCGGCTACAGTGACGCGGAGATCGAGCGCATCGCGGCTCTTGCCGCTTCACAGGAGATCAAAGACAGTCTGGATGCGCAGCGCAAGATCGTGGAGACACGCATACGGACGATCAAAATCCCCACCCTCCTCTTCGGTGGACGGCGGTACGATAGGGTTGTGGACGTCGAGAAGTTACTCCGGCTCCTATGAAGAGCGAAGCCAGAGCAACGGCCTTGCACGGCCAGACAATCGTCCTGACCGGTGGCAGCAGCGGCATCGGCCTGGCCATCGCCCGACAACTCGCGCGGAAGGGCAATACGGTATATTCGTTCGACCTCTCGCCCTTTCCCGTGCGGACGGCAGGTGTTCATTCCATCGTGGCTGACCTTACGAAGAGTGAGGAGCTTCGGCGAGGAATGGAACAGGTGCCCTGCCCAATCCACGTCCTCGTCAATAACGCAGGCCTGATGCGCAGGGGGACGATCTTCGATGCCTCCGAGGATGATTTCGACACGCTTTTCAGCGTGCATGTCAAAGGAGCCTGGCTCATGCTCCGTGAAGCACAGGCGAAACTTTCGACCCACGCGCTGATTGTGCAAATGTCCTCCGTCCACGCACTCCAGCGTTCTGCTAACCCCGGGCTTTACACGCTTGCAAAGCAGACGGTCGCGCAACTCGCGGAAAACATCTCCCACGGGTATCCGCAATACACCGTGAAGACGATCTTCCCAGGTCCGGTGGATACGCCGCTCGCCCGCTTCGGGGTGGAGGGTGAGAAGCTTCAGCAGAAAGAGAAAGTCATGCAGAGCCCGGAAAGCGTCGCCACAACGATCATCGACTTCCTCGAATCGACAGGTTCTCGGCTGCTTTACGAGTCGGAGTCGCGTCGGTATATGATCGGTTGAGCCCATCCACATCAGAAAACTATCCCTTCCCCCCTCTCATGCCCGACATCGCCTTCCTTGAAGTAGACAAAGAAGATCAGAGCCTTATCAAAGACCGGTTCCCGAGCGCGACCATGCACGATGGCGTACTAAAAGACCAGAAGCTTATCGATGCCTGCAACGATGCCGAAGCGGTCTCGTGCTTCATCAATACGCATTTCACAAAAGACATTCTCGGGAAGCTTCCGAAGCTAAAACTCCTCTGCACGCGCTCCGTTGGCTACGATCACATCGACGTGGCAGCCTGCAAAGAACACGGGATCACTGTCTGCAACGTCCCAGATTACGGCTCCCATGTCATCGCGGAGCACGTCTTCGCTCTGCTTCTATCGACGCTGCGCCATATTCCCGAAGGTCATGAGAAAGTGGAGAGCGGGACATTCGATTATCACGGACTGCGTGGGATGGCACTGCGTGGGAAAACCATCGGGATTGTCGGCACCGGCAAGATCGGCAGGAGGGTCGCCGAGATTGCTCACGGTTTCGGAATGAAGATTCTGGGCGTTGATCAGTGCCGCACCCTCGAAATTGTCGATAGGTTGGGAGTGACGTACGTCTCACTCGATCAGATGCTCAGCCAGAGCGACATCATCACGCTCCATGTGCCCGACACGAAGGAAACGGAACATATGATCAATGCCAAGGCGTTTGATCAGATGAAGGATGGCGCAGTGCTCGTGAATACCGCTCGCGGCTCTCTTATGGACTCCCATGCGCTCCTCGATGCGTTGAAAAGCGGGAAGATTGCCTATGCTCTCCTCGATGTCCTGGAGCATGAGCAAAATTTTGCGGAGAACAAGGAACTCATCTTACATCCCCACGTCGTCGCAACTCCGCACATTGCCTTCTATGCCGATGATTCGATGAAGAGCATGTTTCTGGATAGCTTCCAAAGCATCGAACAGTGGATGCAGGGTAAGGAGCCGGAACACGTTGTCCATCCGTTGAATGTCGTCTGCGATCTTCCAAAAGTGCAGAGCAGCCGGTCTGATATCAACTGGAAAGAAGTGAAGTCGCTCCCATGGAAACAGCACTCTGCGTGAGTAATATTTATTCGTGGAAGGTATACATCCCATCGAGCGGATCGCGTTCATGGCCGTCATGCCCATGTTCCTCACCTCGTTTGTAGTGGCCGAGCATGAGGCCTCCAACCACGATCTCATGCATCGGAAGCTCGAGAATCTCATGCGCATTGCAACGATAGAGAGACACCCAGCAGCTTCCGATCTCCATCACGGTCGCTCCAAGCAGCATATGCTCAGCTGCGGCCATCCCGCAGGTCTGCATCAACAAAGACGACGGTGGGGAAATACTTCCTGACGAGTGGTCGATCAGTTTCTTCGACATCGAGGAAAGCAATGTTTGGAGTGGAAGACATTGAGAAACGGGGGGCGATCAATCGTACTGAACGTGTTTTCCGGTTTTTTGCTCAATGCGAATCCGATAGAAGATTGCCTCTTCCTCCTTCATCGCACGCGATGCCGATTGGAACAGTGCGTGTGCAGGAGGCTGATAAAGAGGAGACATCGCCGTGCCCTGTTCGCGCTCAAGACGCGGAGGAAACTTGGGCTGCGTAGCTCTCGAAGCTGACCCTCCTCCCCAGTCACATCCACATCAATGAACTATTGTACTATGCAGATATGAAGTTTTATCTTTCGTCATATCGGGTGGGGAATGAAGTTGCTGTATTGAAGAAGTTTCTTGTACTTAAAAAAGTAGGCTACATTCCGAATGCCGGTGATTTTACAAAAGCGGATCCCATCATCTCTGGGGAAGTGACCGAGCGGGACATGAAAGACCTCAGAGAGCTGGAAATTGAAGTTGAGCTGCTGGACCTTCGGATGTATTTCGGTAAAAAAGATGCATTGCGCGAGAAGCTCAAAGAATTACACGGTATATGGATCCGGGGCGGGAACACCTTTGTATTGCGTCAGGCGATGAAGCTCTCCGGCCTGGATGAATTGCTGGTGCAGGAGCTGCGAAACCGGGAAGACTTTGTCTACGCGGGCTACAGTGCAGCCGGATGCGTCCTGTCCCCCTCTTTGCAGTGCTACCAGATTGTCGACGATCCGACGGAAACACCGTATCCCGACTGCAAAGAAGTCATGTGGGACGGCCTCGGGCTTATCGATTTCGCATTCATGCCGCACTTCGATTCAGATCATGGTGAATCAGCGGATATCGACAAAGAGATCGAGCTCTGCGAAAAAATGAAGATTCCGTTCAAAGCGGTGCGTGACGGGGAGGTTCTTATTCTGTAATCGGGGCATGTCGAAAAACATCCTCCATTCCCAACCAAGTTCACATAGGAATTCAGAAATGTATTCGCACCTCGTACTACAGCAGAGCTGCCCTATATTCAAATGACGTTGCATTAAGGAACTGCAGGTCATCATCGCGCACCGCCTGAACACGATTGAGAACGCCGGGGAGATATTCTTCGTCAATGCCGGCGAGATCGTCCGTGCCGGCTCGTTCGATCACGCGCTGGAGATGTTGTTGCACGGGAAGCGCAAGAAATAGAGGCGAAGAACAACATTGACAATATACATAAACATGTTAGGCTACCATAGCCCGGTTGATCTTTTCATTATCGCCCGTTTTCGTTCGCCTGCAGAAATGTGTTGGAGCAACGTATGGATGAATTTACAGAAGACATGTACGTCATCGCGGGCAGGGTGCAAATCAGGTCATTCCTCGCCCAAGATGCATTCGACGGCGGGCAGGAGGGAGGCGTCGACTTTACGCCCCTTCATCCCGACCCGCTCGAGCGCACCTTGCTGCTGTCCAAATGCGCCAGACTGATAGCCGAGAACTTGCTTTTCTATGCCCTGACAGAAACGCATGTCTCCGATTCCGACGAAGAAAGATTCATCGTCGAATCATATGAAGAATGGCGGAGATTAGTTCATAACTACGATTCTCCCGCAAAGAGATTGTCCGATGTTCCAGAGGCTCAGAGGATGATCCACGGCTTCATCGCGAAAGAAGCGGTGAAGAAAGTGCGCGAATGCGGGCACAAAGTTTGACCGGCCAGAGGCAGCGCGCATGACGCGTGCTGCCCCGGCTTTCGAATGTCCGTGATCCTATGGTCCGATGGTGGAGTGGATCAGTCGCGACACATGTGTTATCGGTCAGGTATACGTGGCCGGACTGCCGGAAATACATCAGGCGTGACGATTATCGTCAGCAATGAAGGCGCCTCAGGCCTCGCACGCTTTGCAGGCCTTTTTCAGGTTCAACTGCTGCGCGGCGTTCATGCTGTGCTGGTAGTACAGC
>CAYZVS010000021.1:0-291 GCA_964482085.1 uncultured Gammaproteobacteria bacterium | reverse complement strand
CCGGCGTGTCCGGGTGGATGATCACGTTGAGCGACTGCCCCTGGTCGATGAATTCCTGACGGATGGCCGCCTGGTGGATGATCGCCATCTGCTCGATCTCGGGATACGTTTTGAACGTCTCGCGCTCCTGGTCGCTCAGCCACTCCAGGTGTTGCACCGAACCGTCATGATCGCGGATGTCGCGCCACGTCTCGTCGGTGTTCCTGCCCTTTGATTCGAGCAGCGTTGTCAGAAACGGATTTTTGATCGTCGTCTTGATCTTCTGGATGTCCTTCACATAACAGTTAGACC
>CAYZVS010000020.1:0-7271 GCA_964482085.1 uncultured Gammaproteobacteria bacterium | reverse complement strand
CTCGATAGCCGTGAAGCTATACTGGATTTCGAGTCCAGCGCGTTCGACCACTCTGCCACCTCTCCATGGGTCGATAGGCAGCAGGATACTATCGATTTACGGTCTCTCAGTCAAGCAGAAGCGACGTCAAAAACACTAGCAACCAGAACGCTATTGCCAAGTCATTTTTGAAATACGGGACATCAACCAATCCATGCACCAGTATCGCGGCAAGCGGCGCAAGCGCGATCCAGGAGGCGCGTTTCCTTACCCAAACCACAATCGCCCATCCAAAAGCGATAAGGCCCATCAAACCTGTCTCGCTCCAAAAATTAAACACGATTGTATGCGGATACTGAAAAATTTCGATAAACGTCTTTTCATGATACGGCTTGAATACCGTCGGATATCCGCCAAAACCCGCACCTAGAACAGGTCGATCCTTCAACATATTCCAAGTCTCCGTCCAAGTCCAAGTCCTCACTCTCCCCGACCAACCAGAGAAGGTTGCCTGCTCGATAAACGCATTCCGCACAGGAGCGACAAGCGCGATAATAACGACGCCAACAATCGCGAGACCAATCGCAATACGCCGCGTCTCTTTTCTCACAATCAGAACCAACCAAGTCGCAACAGCAAGCGCGAGCATTCCTCCATCGCTCTTAGCAAGTAATGCCGCTAGCCCTGCCATCATCCATCCATTCAATAACCACCAAGCTCGCTTCTGCTCAATCCAACGTGAAAAAAGATACGCTCCAAACGGAACCACAAATAACGCGAGTGCATTTGGATATGGAAACGGTCCCGTCGCTCGTCGTCCTTCTGCGAGCGATACATTCCACGGACTCGGAATTCCGAGTCCCGTAACAAATTGCACAACAGCCCACGCGGTAACAATCGCAATCACGCCACACATCGCATACTCAATTTTTTTGCGATCAATCACGTCGCGCAAACTCACCAACAAAACAAAAACCAAAACTGGTTCAAGAACATATGCGCGCCAAAGTCCAAGTCCTGTCACAATTGAAGGCGACCAAAAAACCGATGCAAGTGATGCGATCGTCCAAGCAAGAATCGCGTATCTCCATTCTCCAAGCGCCATCCAACCTCGCTTCCAAGAACCCAATCCGTACCCAAAGGTCGCGACGACAAACCAAATCAATAAATAGATCTCTAAAGCTGTCGTCGGCAAAGGCCCGATCTTGAATCGAAGTAAATAAAGCGGAAGCGCGAGCGGCAAAAAAATCGCCATCCGGGCGGCGACGCGCTTGTCAGACTTCATCATCAACCCCATACTTGTCCCTAGACTACCCTATGATTACGAAAGAGCAACTCCGCGCCATGTGTTTTGAGCCAGACGGTGCAGTGAAACTCAAAGCCGATGTCCGCGCAGAAATGATCAACAAGCTTATCTTGGAAGAGATGATGGATATCGATGAAGCAGAAGACCTGATCGATAAATCCCTACGCGAGTTCAATCTCTGGGGCGAGCCAAGTCTTGAAGACCTGCTACGCGATGACGAAGCCGATACGCAAACCTAAACAAAAACCTCCGCACATCGCGGAGGTTTTTGTATTCGTCGGCAAGCATGGCACCGACGAACGTGAGGGGCTCGGCCCCTCGCTCTCGCGACAAACGATTGGAGACGTTTCTCGCGAGAGTGAAGGGCTGAATTGATGCAAACTTCTTATCATACCGCACGTTGCAGTCAACAGGCACCCCGTGGATAAGTGTTAGTTCACGTGAAAAACCACAGCCTCCTCATCCGCATACAAAGGTTGAAACCGAGAATCGGATCGCAAGATTGTTTCAAGCTTTTGCCCAGGCTTTCTTTCTACTAAAACGATACGCGCATCAAACAATTGAGAAATAACTTCATAGGCTGTTGTCGTATTTTTCCCAAGCGTAAGATCTGTATACGAATCCGAAAGGTGTTCATTCGCTTGCAATAAAAACACAGGATCTAAACCAGCGATGTATTTAATAGAATCATTCTGAATCCAGAGTAATGGAAACTGCGCCCAATCAGAATGAAACAATCGCTCCCCTGGTTTCAACTCACTTGAGACCACACGCATCGCTTCTGTAAAACGCGTAAACGGTTTTGCGGATGTCTCAAGTTGAGCGCGTGTTGCAATCGCTCCTTTACCAACAATAAAAAACATAAGAACGATAATGACATGCGGCAGATATCGGAAACGGTTTTGTAGCAACTCGATAAAACGTCCTACTTCGATCTGTTGCCAAACACTCGCGATCCATAAAACCGTCACCGGAACGAGATACTCTACAAAACGCGCGCTCTTAAATGTGAGTGCAAAAAAGATCGCCACTAAAAATCCGCAACCAATCGTGAATCGTGCTTGTGATTCATCCAGCGTTGCTCGTCTCGCATACACCAAACCGATCAACGTCAAACATCCAAGAACACCAACCAAGGCAAAATGTTGAAACAGTTCACCAGCTGCATATGCATACCATTCATTGCCCATGACGACGCGTCCAACCGGTGTCGCAACGCCAATCTGAAAAATCTGCACCCAAAGATAAGAAAGGTTATCCGGAAAATTTGGATGAAAGAATGTCCCGAGCAAAGCTCCAATGAACGTATATCCAGCAATCAAGAAGGCAGGTCGAGACTCTTCTTCTCTAACAAATCGCACATAAACCCAATCACCTAGCGCAAGAACAACCTGTGCTCCAATCAACATCGGCCATCCTCCATGCGTTAAAGCGTAAACAAAACCGATAACAAAAGCGCAGACACGCCATCCTTTCTTCCAAGCAAGAATACCTAAAAGAAAAAGAATAATCGCAAACGGTGATGCTTTTCCTAACGATAAACGAATGATCAAAGGGGGAATCACTACCATCACAATCGTCCAAAACCATGCATGTTTAATAGACAGCCGTTCAACAATAAAAAGCGTTGCGACAATAAACAATCCACCTGCAATAACGGCAGCAATCTGCGCCCCTGGCAAAACTCCCCAAACCTTCACAAAAGGCATCAGAAAATAATGAAACAACAAATGTTGATCATTAAATCCAGGATGCAATGCCGTTAAATCAAGCCAAGGAAAAGCGATTAATGGCCCTCGCACAAGCATTAATGATGCGACCTTCGCATGATAAAACGCATCCGGATCAGGAAAAGCGCCCCAAACCTGAAACAGGGAAAACCAGGCGCAACCGGATAAAAAAGCAATCGGATATCGCAGCCACTTGAGCATGTCCGAGATCTTACACTAGATAACTCACCCCTGCCCCTCCCTTCTACAAAGGAGGGTTCTCCCCGTCGGAAGTCTCCCTTCGCAGAAGGGGAGATTTAGAGGGGTTAGGATCAGAAAAACGAAAAACGCCCGCTCCAGAATTGGAACGGGCGCTGATCAGATTGTGCCCTTACGGGCTAAAGAGCGTGTTAGCTGCAGTCGTAACGACGCAGCATGCTTTCACGGAACAAGTCCGTGAGTCCGGGGGTATGTGCGATACGTTCGCACACGTCCCCGGAAGCCTCTCGCCCCGTAAGTGCTGAGGCACTGACAGGAGCGGCGACAGGCGCAGGCGCGACGACGACGGACGTAACCGTCGGAACCGGAGTCGGCGTTACCACCGTCCCCGTTCCCGTCAGCACGTCGATCGTGTCGGAAGCATGCGCTTCCGGAGCTGCAGGAGCTGCAGGAGCTGCAGGAGCTGCAGGAGCTGCAGGAGCTGCAGCCACGACATCCGCATGCGCCACCGAGTGTGTCGACGGCATTGCCGGCAGTCGCAGTTGAAGTCCTCCAAGCCCAAGCCCCCAGCCGATAAGCGGCAAGATGGCTACAAGCGCAAAGAACGCCGTGAGCACGCGGAACGCGCTCAGCATCACCGGATGTCTCATGTCCTTCATCTTGCTGGCAAAGAAGCCCGCAAGAGAAGCACCAAAAATCACGAGACCGAACGTCAACCAGTTCCCGCCACCATCATCCAGTAGGTTGTTCACCCAGTGAGCGATGGGATTCCAGATCATGTCGCCCGACCACCACTGAAGCCAAAGCCCCAAGATGACGAGCTGAACGATGCGGAAGAACGTGACCGAGATCATGAACCACGTATGTAGCCGACTCGAAGCATCGAGAAACGGCTTGGGGTCGAGCTTGCGATGCTCGTGAAAGATCACGATCACGTACGACATGATGCCCACAAAGAGCACCACGCCGAGGATCGGGACCGCAGGCAGCAGCATTGCCCAACCGATGAGGATCAGGCAGACAGTGCGCATCGAGAAGGTCGTGCCCTTCACCGCCAGAGCCGCCTTCTTGAAAGGCACCTCGATCGGCTTGGGGATGAGCTTCTCGTAGTTCTCCTCCGTGATGAACGGAAGAACCAGCAGACCCGGTCGGATGAGCACGGCGTTGGCGATACGATTGACCGCATCACCAGCATCGCCCAGCACGACCTCAAGTACGCCGGAGAACACACGCAACATGATCTCACCGAGCAAGTAGCTCAGGAAACCCATCATCGCGATCGGCAGCGCCTGATACCACTCAACCCCGTTCCTGTAAGCCAGAAACGCGGCCGTGAGGGCAAACGCGATACCGCTCACGATAGGAGCAAAGATCGTGACGAGCACAACGAGCATCGGACCGCGCGGTTTCCCGTAGCGATTTCCGAATTCCGTTTCGAACGTCTCGGCCAAATCGTTGAGCTCGTCTTCGAGATCCTCGCCGTGTTCAATCCTGGCTTGCAGTTCATGGATCTTGTCGGTGTTCTCGTTGATCCAGCTCCAGGTACGGATGCGCTTGGCGGGCAAAAGCCACAACCAGCACGCCGCCAGCAGAGGGAAGATCACGACCGCGGTCCAGAATTGGATACTGAACCAGGTCGTGTCGCTCCCGAGAGCGCTTTCCGACGCGAGTCGGTACACGCCGCAGTTGAGAGCGATGAGGAGAACGCTCACGAGCGTGAGCATCCACCAAGCGCCAGCCGCAACCGAGTGGAGGTACCACAGCCTGGCCTTACGCCAGAACGGACCGATGCGCTGCCACGCAAAACTGCTTGCGTTGGCGAGCTCGTCCCGGAAAGCAAAGCCACCGAGCATGGTGGCTACGAACCCGACAATGTCTGCGAACTGGTTTCCCATCTAGCCTCTTTTCTTTTCAATTTGAAAGTTGTTGTTCACTTACCGATGAGACGATCGAGCACGCTATTCACCTTACGGTATCCAGCAGCTCCCGCCTTGGTGGATTCGTTGAAGTCATCGCGCTTAACCGAATCGGTCAGCACGTCGAGCCCCTTCTGGGCATAGTCCGTCGCTCTCTCGAGCGGGCTCTTGGCAGCCTTGGGCCCATCGGCACGCACGAGCAAGAGCAGTCGCTCCCGCTTCATGCGGGGATCCGTTGTCTTGAGAACGAGCAAGATCTTGGCAGTCGTGATGTCGCGCGCAACGCTCCCCTTCTTGAGGATGTCGATACGCACGTCGAACTGCGATGCGAGATACGCATCAAAGGCGCGACGTTCATCTCCATCGAGACGCATCAGCGCCTCATCGAGCGTGCCGGCCGGATCCATCAGGAGTCCGGCACAGACACACTCGCTGGTCATGCGGCCACCAAGCTTCTTGGCCGCGAGGAGCGTGAGATCATTCCCGGCATCGTCCTTGCGAACGATACCGCTCCTGTTCTTCACGACTTCGCAGGCCTGCTTATGTGCCAAACCCGTATCAGGGTCATAGCACACAGGCTTAAGCCCTTCGGTGTTGGCCGCTCGTAGAAGTTGCTGGACCTTATCGGGCAAGGAGGCCGCACTCGCTCGGATGATCGCGTTCTGCTCGGCCGGGGTCTTTCCCTTGGCCGCCTTTCCGGTCTCATCGAGGAATGTGAGGATCGCCTTGTCGACGCCCTCCTGTACGATTTCATCCGCCAAATCCTCGTCGATGCGAAGCATCTGCGCAAGAACGGGTCGGAAGAAAAAGCCGGGCAACTGAATGCCTCCCGCAGCAATGACCTTGAAGGCCTCACTGTCGAAAAGCGCATCACCCATCCCCGTACCCCCGACCTTGTCGATCTGGGACTTGAGGAAGTCGACGGCCTTCTGTACGCCATCGCTTCCCGCAAGACCTCGAGCTCCGGCTGCTGCCAGTCGCTCAAGGCCAACTTTGAGAATACGAACGTGCAGCGGTCCTGCACCGTCGAGAGTCGATCGACTAGAACCAGAATCCTGCTGACGATTGTTCCGTGCCATAGAAACCTCCTCCGCCTAAGCGGAATTGTTGATTTGTTGCTAACTCGAGCTGTGAAACAGCATCACCCTGAAAGACAGATTCTCCCAGAATGAACCAAGTAATATAGCACAATTTGCTCCTTTTGTCAATGAACCCAAACAAAATATTTTTGGCTAACCTTGGCCATTCATTTTTGGCTAACCTTAGACCTTTATCCGCTTGACAAAAGTCATTATTTATGTTATATTACTATGTTGGATGATAGATTAGGCATGTTGCCAATCTGCATCAACAAGTTCTTTGGACAACTCGTGTGTCCAGTCAGAATCAAGAAAAAAACAAGGAGATAGAGATGCTCAAGCACTTCTTCCGCAAGAACCCGGGCGAGCGGATGCCCAACAACCTCGGTTGGCTCGTCATCGCAGTCGTCGACCTCGCCTTGATCGTACTGATCGCGGCAGGCAACACTGGCTGCGCTACCTCGCAGATCACCCGTCGCACGCCGATGGGCGACGTGACGGCGCGCAGTGAAGTCGCGCTCGGTGGCCTCGTCTCCTCGTACACCGAGGAGTTCGACTCCGATAGTGACTACGAGCGCTGCATCGAGATCCAGACGGATCTCATGCGTGTCTACCGCGCGGGGCGCGTCATCAACTGGGCGGAGTTCACTCCGATCCAGCAAACGTGCTTCACGCAAACCGCCGGCTTCTGTATGCCGGACTGGCGCATCGACGGCATTCCGTCGAGCGTGAGCTTTGGCCCTTCCGCTTCCATGTGTGGCGGATCCACCGGTGGCGGCGGATTCGGCGGAGCCTATGGCTACGCCTGGTCAACGCCCCCTCTCACCATCACCCCTGGCATCCGGTAAAGCTGAAAAAGGAGAAGGAGATCGACATGAAAAAAAACACACTGATCCTGATCACGTTCGCGTTCTCGCTCGCTCTCCTGTCCGGCTGCGGTGGCCTCATGGGTCGCGGCGGCATGGCAGGCGGAGGCTACGGCGGATACGGCTCACCTGGCTACGGCGCATCGGGTCCCTACGGATCCAGCGGCGGCATGGGCGGACCGATGATGGTTTCGGGC
>CAYZVS010000019.1:6126-7528 GCA_964482085.1 uncultured Gammaproteobacteria bacterium | reverse complement strand
ATCTTTTAACCTATGCTCAACTTACAAACCGGAAGGAATTACGTTGCACCCAACATATGACCCTTCGGTACAATAAAGAACTGACTAACTGGAAGAGTTACGCGTCTTGTTCCTGGAGCATAGGCTTTTGGCACAGCGACTTTCCAATCATCAATCTTATCTTTATTTTTGTGAATATCGTTTATATTGGCATTTAAGATTTTTCGACGCTTAGAAAAGCATGGTAACGCGTCTCTATGACCATTGCTCAAAGGTTCATTTCTAGCGAAGTAAAAAGTACGAATGCCCCAAGGTCTGACTGACCAAGCATCCTTCGAAACGTAATCGCCATTCCAAATTTTCTTTACTTTCGCGATTAAGTCGTAGCCCCGAGCATCGTCGAGAACGATGTCAAAGTTTGATAGATCAACCATCGAGTCATTTCCATTTTCAATGAACTGGACCTGCCCGTCATAGTCTGATTTGTGATGGAAGAAACAAACGCCACCTTGAACATCAACCGTCGGAAATACTGTTTTGGAGTGTTGAAAGTGGTGAATCGTCTTAATTGTTTTTGCTTTAACAATACGTTCCCTAAATTCCTTTGCACCTTTTCCGGTTGTAAACCAGCGGGAAGGAATTACTAGGACAAGTTCGGAGATATCTTTCGAGTCCATAAGAGCTTCGGTAAAAAGATTATAAACTGCCTTCGCACTGCCACCGAAGCCGCCATCATTCTCCTGATAAGGGGGATTTCCTACCGCGATAATTTTCTTCTTTTTTGCAGTGGCCTTTATATACTCGAGCATAGAATTGAACTCCTTTTCAAATTTATCTCGGTCAAGCCGCCCATCAATTTCTGATAGGTAGTGACCATCTCGGATTACGTGATTATATTTTTCATTGTGAGAATTCGTGTTCCCCAAAAAGGTTCTTAAACTCAAACGGTGATGGCGTTCATCAGGTGCCAGGGCGAAATAGCGATTTGATTCGTAAAGCTCTTTTTGAATGTAATCTACGTCTAAGATATGTGGATTGCTTTTAGCTTTGGCTCTGCAACTTGAGAATGCGCATGCGAGAAGTATTTCGCCAGCCTTACAAAATGGATCGAAGAATACAACTTCGTCATCTCGAAATATCTCCTCGCCGAGAAGAGATACAAGTTCGATAGCTTTTTCCATAAGCATAATGGGTTGATCTCGTCCAATAACATTGCCGAGGATGTCAACCACATGAGTGCTAGTTTTAAAAGCTGCTGCTTGAATCATTTAAGCACCGAGACCTAAATCTCTACTTCTTTTGAGCGCTTTGGTGATTGGTTTTTCTATGGCAAATAGACATTTAGCAAATTCGAAGTCGTTATATCCTTTCGAATTTCCAGAGGTAATATTTTTAACAAAGCGAATCGCACGTTCGTAGTCTA
>CAYZVS010000019.1:0-6116 GCA_964482085.1 uncultured Gammaproteobacteria bacterium | reverse complement strand
GTCTAAGGGGACAGACTTTTCACTTTTGCAATTTTGGAAGTAATTTATCCATGTGAGCTCGAAATCAATTGGGCGATGTCCATTTTGGGAAAACCATTTCGCTCCGGACTTAGTTTGCCTCGCTTTGAATTGCGCTTCATCAATGTCACTAAGTGCGGACAGAGTTTCATTCTCATCAATGTGCCAGTTAATGGCGCACAGAAGGTGAGCCACGAATTCTTGTCGATCACTTAAAATCGAATATTCAGAAGCAAGATTAAGTTTTTCCTTTAAGAACTCAAACGTGGCCACGAGAATTCTATTCCGACATTGATTTATATTTTTTGTATCTACATCAATTGCCCAAAGTGTATTGATGGCATTTGCTACAGCATAGTAGGCTGGTTCACGAGTTCTACTTGAAGCGGCTTTTTTATAGATGGCTTCAATTCTTTTTTTATAAATTGGAAGTGCAATATTTCCGTGGCCGCAGCTAGGTTCGAAAAATGAAGTATCTTCATCGGCCCACATTCCTCGTTTATCTTTGTTGAGCAGAACGAGCATATCTTCGACGTACGACTCAGGGGTGAAGACCTCTCCTAAATCCTTAATTCGAGCTCTACTTCGGTGGAATAAATTGTCTAAACTAACGACGTTACTCATGGCGCTCTCCCTAGGTGACACTCTTCTGAGTATCGTTTCGGTACATAGCCAGATTTCTTGAGTAAGCCTTTAAAACAACTGATAAAGTAGGCGAATTCTAACCATCAGTCTGTATCAAAAATATGACGAAGGTCTCGAAGATGGAAGGCAAAAGCTCATGGGAGGAATTCTGGGAAGATAAGCGGAGCTGCAAAATAAATCTAGTAAACGTTAGATCCAATAGACATTTGTGCTGGGAGAAGAATGCGACAAACTGGAATTTACTGCTTAACAGTAATATTAAATTCAACAAAATCAATGATTTGCGATGATTCAAAATAATTACGTAATTACAGATACTTGGGCCAGTAACCCACAAAATAGTCCATAAAATAGACGTAAAGTTCAAAATATATGCCATTTGTTCAAAATATCGTTGATTTGTTTAAAATAACGGGTATTCTTCAATTCGAATACTTGGAGAAGATCTATGCAACACCTATTCGAAGTCCTTAGAATTTTAGATGGAGCTATCAATCAGGATTACAGCAAGGTCGTTGCGTTTGCGAAATCACTAGCTACCAAACTTGAAGAAGAAGGCGAGACATCAGCCGCTAAAAAGATTCGTGGGCTACTATCTCAGTCGAAGACTTTGGAGCTTACGACAACTCGAGGGACTAATATAAATGCGTTGCCTATCGATGGTGAATCGAAATTGGCATTAGCTAGCAGAGTAGATTTTAGCGATGACGAGGTGACTGTTTTTCATGAAGAAGAAGTCAGCCAAAAGATTGAAAAATTCATCAAGTACATAAAGCACTCGAGCGAGTTGGAAAGCAAGGGATTGGAATTGGATCAATCTTTATTACTATATGGTCCTCCTGGTTGTGGCAAAAGCGAAACTGCAAAGTACATCGCTGCAAAACTCAATCTTCCACTTGTTACAGCACGATTAGATTCGGTGATTTCTTCCTATCTAGGTAGTACGGCAAAGAATCTGCGAGCACTATTTAGCTTTGCCGATCGCGAGAGATGTGTACTGTTTCTCGACGAGTTCGATGCAATTGCTAAAATTCGGGATGATTCACAAGAGCTGGGTGAGTTGAAGCGAGTCGTAGTTAGCTTGCTTCAAAATATAGATTATCTCGACAGTGGAACCGTTTTAATAGCGGCTACAAACCATGACCATTTACTTGATAGTGCTGTCTGGAGAAGATTCAGCTACAAACTTAGAATTGGTCCTCCATCAGAAGATTTGAGGTTCAAACTATTTAGACAGAACACTTTAGGTTTTTCTCGGGATGTGGATTGCAAACGTTACGCAGAACTTTCCGAAGCCCTAACTGGCTCGGACATTCGAAGTATTTGCTCTGAGTTGAAAAGGGAAACATTACTTGATGGGAAAGTGGCGATTGAGCCAGGACAAATGATTCGCGAGATTGTTTTCAGGAAATTTTATACAGAGTTAGCGAACAAGCCTCAGATCGAAAAAATAAAATTTCTCAGGGAAAAATACGGGAAGAGCATTACGCTAGACAATATAGCCAATATGTTCGGCATATCAAAAGCAACTGTCTCTAACGTGCTGAGATAATATGGCGCAAGTAAAAAATCCCATTCTCAAAGTTACTCCCGTTCAGCAAGATTTCAAGACGCCTCCCAGAGGAGGTGGTGGCGGTAAAAAACTATTTAATGGATTCACTCCTAAAGTAAGGAAAGAGCTTCACGAAACGCTTGTTGATGCTCAAAGTTTTCTGGAGAAATCATTTAAGAAAAATCCAAATATACCAGGAGTGATTAAGCTCATACTTAGAGAAGACGCTCTTGCTAAATCTCATCGACCTACCGATTTGCTGGAAAAAGCCGACATCAGTGTCATCGGTGTAGGTGACTTCGGTGAATTGTATTTGAGTGTAACTGAAGAAAAGTTAAAAAAATTGAGCAGCCTTGTGGCCAACTCACCGTTTACCACAATGGAAAAAAACCTTTCTGCAATTGGAGAATTCCAGGCATTCACTGAAGAAGATGTTTTGCCGAAAGAAGTAATCAGCCAAATCACTAAAGAAATGCACGCTAGCGATGGCTACATTAAAATCAAACTGTTCAAGCATGACAGCGATGAGGACAACTCTGCACTTGTAAATGAGCTTAAATCTCTTTTGGCTCAACTGGGAGTTAATGCCGTTGAGGCCGTCTACTATGGTAAATCACTGATCTTGTACAGGGCAAAGCTCAAGAGTCTCGAAGATGTAAAGAAGGTTTCGAAATTCATTGGTGTTCAAAGCATTGATGTTCCTGGAAAGCTCTATCTAGAAAAAATGAAGGCTAGTCCGCTAGAAAAAGTGTCTGACGATTTTCTTCCGAGGCCGATCGCCAATCTTCAGTATCCCGTAGTAGGTGTAATCGACTCCGGAGTGCACCCTAACGAAAAGAATCTTCAGCCCTGGATCGTAGCAACTCACAATTATGCCGGCGAGTATGCGCAGCATGACTACGAACATGGTAGCTTCGTTGCAGGAATGATTATTGATGCGTTCACTTTGAACCATCAAGATGTTCGTTTTCCTCAAGCTCCATGTAAGATCATCGATGTAAAATTATTTCGACAAGGGCTCACTGAGCGGGAATTTAAAGACGCTCTCGAAGATGTCTTGCCGAAGTACCCTGAAGTAAGAATTTGGAATGTATCTTTGGGTGTCGATCAGGCATGTGATACGACAAAGTTTTCTGATCTAGGTATTTTCTTGGATGAGATGGCGGATAAGCATGGAGTAATTTTTGTAGTTGCAGCAGGAAACTATCGAAGTCTTCCAGTGCGCACTCGACCTCCCCAAGAATTGAATGGCGTTGATCGAGTTGGTCCCCCGGCCGACTCAGTTCGATCATTAACCGTCGGATCAATAGCTCATGCTCATAAACCAACATCAGTTGCTCGGTCAGAAGAACCTTCTCCATTTTCCAGAAGAGGACCTGGTCCAAGTTTCATTCCTAAACCTGAAATTACACATTACGGTGGCAATATTGATGCGAAGCGTGGGTTTCTTCAGACGGGAGTAGTATCCCTCGATGGGCTGGGCAACAGAGCTGAGAATGTTGGGACTAGTTTTGCTGCACCAATTGTATCCTCGCTGCTTGCGAACTTGGCTTACATCTATCCTGATGCTTCTAATAATTTGCTGAAGGCAATGTTGATTCATTCTGCAATCCTCAAGATCGGTGATATACAGGCGGAGGATTTAAACTATTTCGGCTTCGGGATTCCTGGAATCATTTCGGAGATAGTTGATTGCCACGATTATCAAGCCACCTCTATTTTTGAATTTGAACTTAAGCCGGGATTGGTTTGGGATCGGATCATTCCGATTCCTCAGTCATTACTCATCGACGGGAAAACTCGAGCTGAGTTCAATATAACCTTAGTGTATGACCCACCTGTTGATGCCAACTTCGGAACTGAATATTGCCGATCAAATGTCGAGGTCTCACTTGGAACATATAACAAGGGTGCGGATGGTAAATACAAGCACACCAAAGCTGTACCACTAAACCCAGAAGATGCCACCGAGCTTTACGAAATCAAACAGATTGAGCATGGGATGAAATGGTCTCCAGTAAAGGTCTACAGGAGATGCATTGCAGCTGGTTTAAAGGCAGACATGTGGCGACTCTTCGTTAAGGTCATGCATAGAAGTCAATTTAAGACGGATAAGGCTCAGAAGATCTGTGTGATTTTAACGATAAGCGATCCCGATAAAAAGGCTCCAGTATATTCAGAATGGATTCAGGCGATAAATCAAAACGCATGGATTACAAGTCCAATGCAAATCAGTAATCAAGTGCAAATCAAGGTTCGATGATGAGCTGACTATGCATGATGATAATGAAAAGGAAAAACGAACAAGAGAGTTAGAAAAGCTGCGCTCCACCGAAATTGCGATGCATGGCTTAAGAAACGTCGATGAGCAATATACCTTTTACTACGATGAAACCAATAACATCAGAAAACTCCATATCCGAGATGGACGCCTCAACGTTGTCGATCTAAAGGACTTTATTCTCGGAGGAGTCGTCCAAAAAGAGAAAACTGTTGGCTTTGACCTTTCCAAGTTACGAACCGACCTGAGACTCCATAAAAATATCATTGAACTAAAGTTGAAGCATATCGCCCAAGGGGACTTTCTAGAACTTGTGAAGTCGGAGAAACTGGCTTTATTTCTCCAGTGGCTACTCGAGAGCAAATCGATAGTTCACTATCACCACCTTGATCCATTTTACTGGTCGATTGTGGATATTATTGATTCAATTCTATCTGGAATCAGCGATCCGTCGATGACCGCAAATCAGCAGATTCTGAAATTCGATCTGTACGAAGTATTGAAATGCAATCTGTCACTGACGGTGACCATATTTGATAGGTATGATTATCCGAATTTAACGGCAGGCAATCGGAATTTATTTATTCGAGACCTTATTGAATTAGTCGAGAATAGTTCTGGGGTGTTGGAGCACTTTAACCACTATATGCTCAAAGGAGTCGTTCAGTATGCCTTGCAACTGGACTCTCTAAGTTTTATTGAAGACAACCTTCCCAGGATATTAATCAATGATTTCAGCAATTTCTATAAGAGCCGTGTAAGACTATTTAATAAGTCTATTCACATCTTCGATGAAGAACCTAGCATTGTCCCCCATTTCATAAGTGATGTTATTTTTCAGAAAGAGTTCAAAGGAAAATATCGCTTTTCGTGTTCAAGAGATGAAGAAGGCATTCAAATTGCTGACATAGTCGTCGGCATTCTGGGAAAGATGCATACATACTTTAGAGAGCTTACTGTTTCTGGGATTGAGCGAGATCATGGTCAGCTCGATGGAGTTTGCTTGACGAATGTGAAGTTGATAAATCAACTTCTTAGTAATTCAGATCAAGAAAGTAATGCGTTTCTTCACCATGTAGCGAGCGGGTACGATCTAGCCAAAATGAGAATCTTTTTTAGCTAAGGTTCTCGGCGCTTAGTAATCTTACCAACTGTCGAACCGTACCAGATGTCGCCAGCAGGAGCAGGTATCTTACGAACGTTTAGCCTCTCGGCGATTCTTCCATAGGCCCATCCCTTGGATCGCCATCGCTTCATTTGTTGGATAATAGTTTGCTGGCGAACATGCTTAACTCGTTTCCCTAGCTTGAACTTCCATCCATACTCAACCCATCCAGATCGCTGACCTAACTTCTTTATCCCAAACTGAATTAAGGCGCGGTTTATCACGGAATGAGAACATCCAATGAGGAATGCAATTTGTCGTGCTGACAACCGTTCTTGCTCGTATTTCTGTCTGAGGAATGACTCGCGTCGAAATAGCGGTGTTGTACAAACGGACGATATTACAGTAAATTTCGGTGAGGAACCCAGCGAAGACGAAGCCATGAGGGGTTCCACCATTTCGAACAACAGACGCACCATTGGACGAAAAAAATCCAGTGGCGCGACTGTGATACT
>CAYZVS010000018.1:0-9045 GCA_964482085.1 uncultured Gammaproteobacteria bacterium | reverse complement strand
TGCCAAGCCAGGTTCCATTACTCCTCACTCCGAGTTTGAAGGCGAAATCTACGCTTTGACCAAGGAGGAAGGCGGTCGTCACAAGCCATTCGTTACAGGTTACAAACCGCAGTTCTACATCCGTACAACGGATGTGACCGGTGAAGTTAACCTTCCAGCCGACGTCGCCATGGTTCAGCCAGGTGACACCGTCAAAATCATCGTTAAGCTCATTAGTCCGGTTGCCGTTGAAGACAAGATGCGCTTCTCCATCCGCGAGGGTGGTAAAACGGTCGGTGCCGGTGTTGTTACCAAGATCATCAAATAAATTTAACCGAGAGAGGATTTCCTCCTCTCCGCCGATCAGCCAAACTTTTGGACGATCAGCGGATAGGAGGAATGCCATGGTCCTCTCCGACTCCACATGTCCGACACCAAATCCAAGTCAGCCGCTTCTAAGGAAGCCGCTGGCGGTCACAGAGTCCGTATCAAGATTCGTGCGTACGACCATAAGATCATTGATCAGGCCACGCGTACGATTATCGAGACAGCTGAGCGCTCTGGCGCAAAAGTTGTCGGTCCGGTGCCTCTTCCGACCGAGAAGAAGAAGTGGACGGTTAACCGTTCCACCTTCGTTCACAAGAACGCTCGCGAACAATTCGAAATGCGAATTCACAAGCGTATCGTGGACATCCTCGACCCGAATGCCAAGACGATTGACGCTCTGACGTCACTCAATCTTCCGGCCGGTGTCGATGTGGAGATAAAAATGTAAGTTGGCGGGTCTACAAGACCCACGTGTAGTTTGAAAACAAAGGTTCCCAAGGAGAAAGTTCCCAACGTGGGATAACCTCCCTGCAGCGAATCGCGAAAAACCCATCAATCATGGACTTGCAAAAGCCCGGAATTTGAAGGCGATTTCCGATCGTCAGCAGATTCCGGGCTTTTGTAAATCATTTCATTTTTTGTTCGATTCTAATACGCGACCAATCCGACCTATGAAATTCATTCTGGGCGAAAAACTCGAGATGTCGCAGGTCTATGCGGCGGACGGCACGGTTGTACCTGTGACGCTCGTGAAAGCTGGACCGTGCATCGTGACGCAAGTCAAAACAGCCGAGAAAGACGGCGTTTCTGCCGTTCAAATCGGTTTCCGTAACCATAAGAACGCGACCAAGCCTGAAGCAGGACACTTAAAAGACTTGCCAATGCTTGCCGTATTGCGTGATTTCCGTATTGAAGGCGAAGCTGCTTTCAAACGCGGTGATGCCATTGAAGCCAGTATCTTCCAACCAGGTGAAACCGTTCATGTCGTTGGACAATCCAAGGGCAAAGGTTTCCAAGGTGTTGTGAAGCGTCATGGTTTTCATGGTCATCCGAAGAGTCACGGTCACAAGGACCAAGAACGTATGCCGGGTTCTATCGGTGCCGGTGGTCCGCAGCACGTTTTCAAGGGTCGCCGTATGGCTGGCCACATGGGAGACGAGCGCGTCACGGTTAAGAACCTTGAAGTCATTGAAGTGCGCGACGGAGGTATCATCGCTCTGAAAGGCGCGGTTCCCGGTGCACGCCACGCGATTATTGAAATCCATTCTGCCTAATATGACGAGCATCTCTATTTACAACCAGGACGGCAAGGCCGTTGGTGAACTCGCTCTCAACGAGGCATTGTTTGGTATCAAGCCCAACAGAGCTCTTGTACATGAAGTGATGGTCGCGCAGCGCAACAATGCGCGTCGTGCTATCGCCAACACCAAGACCAAGGGTGAAGTACGTGGTGGTGGTAAGAAACCGTGGAAGCAAAAAGGCACAGGTCGTGCCCGCCAAGGTTCCATTCGTAACCCGCAGTGGGTTGGTGGTGGTATCGCTTTTGGTCCGACTTCCGAACGCAATTTTTCCCAGAAAGTGAACAAGAAGGCCAAGCGCACCGCGCTTCTCATGGCTTTGTCCGATAAGGTGGCTGACAAGAAAATGATTGCCATTGAATCGATCAAGACTGAGACTCCTAAGACCAAACTCATGGTTGAAATGGTCAAAAAATTGCCGCTTGAACGCACGACGCTTTTGGTTGCTCCTGCTTCCGATCCGACCTTGCTCCGCATGGTCCGCAATATCCCAAACATCAAACTTGTGACCGTTAACAGCGTGAACTTGAACGATGTTCTTACCTATCGCACGGTCGCCTTCCTCAAGGACGCGGTCGCGGCGTTTGAGAAGATTTACGCCTAATCCTATGCCGATACTCGACCGTTTCCGTAAAAATACGGACGCCCCGGCTAAGAAGCCGGCGGCCAAAAAGACAACAACCAAGAAAGTCGTTGTCAAGAAAGCTGAAGTCAAATCGGATACACCGGCTATCGTCGCTAAAAACGATGCGTTGGCGATCCGTCTTCTCGTGAAACCCCGCGTCAGTGAAAAGGCTGCTCGTCTTGCCGACAAAGGCACTTATGTCTTTGAAGTCGTCATGAACGCTGAAAAAGTTTCTATCCGCAAAGCGGTGGAATCTCTTTACGGTGTGAAGGTCGATTCCGTACGTATTATTCGCGTTTCGGGTAAACCGATGCGTCGTGGCAAGCGTATGAGCTATCGCCAGGATATTAAAAAGGCGCTCGTCACCTTGAAGAAGGGGGAGACGATCAGCCTGTACGAAGGAGTCTAAACCTATGCCTATTAAAAAAATCCGCCCAAACCACGCTGGGTCGCGAAATCTCTCGGTGCAGAGCTTTGCCGACGTCACCTCGACGGAACCGGAAAAGTCTCTCATCTCTTTCCGCAAGACCAACGCTGGTCGCACGCTTGGAAAGATTACCGTACGCCATCAGGGCGGCGGTGCACGTCGTTATCTGCGTGATATCGACTTTAAGCGTACGCGCTTTGATATTCCGGCTACGGTTAAGACGATTGAGTACGACCCAAATCGCGGCGCACGTATTGCTTTGCTTAACTATAAGGATGGTGTGAAGAGCTATATGCTCGCTCCGGATGGATTGAAGGTCGGAGATGTTGTGGTTTCCTCGATGGAGGAAGCGGAAATCTCATTAGGCAACCGTTTGCCTCTTTCCAAAATTCCGGTTGGTACGCAGGTCCACTCAGTGGAGCTTGCCCCAGGCAAAGGTGGCCAGCTTGGTCACGGTGCTGGTGCTCGAATTGAATTCATGGCTGTTGAAGGTGACTGGGCTGCGCTTAAGCTGCCGTCTGGTGAAGTCCGTCGTGTTCCCAAGACCTGCATGGCCACGATGGGAACGGTGTCTAACCCTGACTGGCATTTGGTCCGATGGGGTAAGGCGGGCCGCATGCGCCATCGCGGTATTAAGCCGACGGTTCGTGGTAAGGCTATGAACCCTGTTGATCACCCACACGGTGGTGGTGAAGGTAAGCATCCGATCGGTATGAAGTACGCCAAGACTAAGTGGGGTAAGCACGCACTCGGTGTGAACACTCGCAAACGTCATCTCGCAAGCAACAAACTCATTATCACGCGCCGCAAGGGCAAGAAACTCTAATCCACGCCTATGTCTCGAAGTCTCAAAAAAGGTCCGTTCACAGACGCCCGCCTTCTGGAAAAGATTCAGAAAGCTGGTGTCGGTTCCAAGACCGTCATCAAGACCTGGTCACGCGCCTCAACGATCACACCAGAAATGGTGGGTATGACGTTTGGCGTACATAACGGCAAGATTCATATTCCTGTGCATGTCGTAGAGAATATGGTCGGCCATAAGCTGGGCGAGTTTTCTCAGACGCGTAAGTTTACCCGTCACGGTGGTAAGTTGGCCAAGACCGATGCTGCAGCTCCGGCTGCCGCACCGGCCGCCAAGCCAGCTGCTAAGAAATAATATTCTATGGACGTCCACGCATCTCTTCGCTTCCTCCGCATGTCGCCCCGCAAGGTCCGACTCGTGGTTGATGCTGTCCGCGGCATGTCGGTTACTGCCGCCGAGACCAAGCTTACGTTTTTACCTAAGCTCGCTGCATACCCTGTACGCAAACTTTTGCTTTCCGCGATTGCAAATGCCGAGCACAATTTTCAACTTAAGAAAGAAGACCTGTCCATTAAGACGATTGTTGCCGATGGTGGCCCGACTTTGAAGCGCTCGCGACCGCGTGCGTTTGGACGAGCCGCGCCGATTCGTAAGCGCACGACGCATATCACGCTCGTGCTCTCCGATGAGAAAATCGAAAAAAAGATTTCAAAGCGTAAAACGCAAAACGTAAAGTCAGATTCACCAAAGGCCAAAGCGGTCGCGGTTAAGAAGGAAACCAAATAATCCTATGGGACATAAAGTCAATCCAAAAGTCTTTCGCCTCGGCACGACGACCACATGGCCTTCGCGCTGGATGGCACGTGACGACGCTTATCGCGCCAACTTGCGCCAGGATTTGGCGATCCGCGACTATCTGAATAAAGAGCTCAAGGACGCTGCTGTTAACCGTATTGAAATCGAGCGTTCACGCGGAACGATTGGTATCACGGTATACACAGCTAAGCCGGGTCTCGTGATCGGTCGTGGCGGTGAAGGCTCTGATGGTCTTAAGAAGAAGATTCTTAAGGAATTTTTCCCAGGCAAGACCAAGGCTGTTCAGATGACCGTAACGGTTTTGGAGGTGAGCCGTCCGTCGCTTGAATCCACGCTTGTTGTCCAGGGTGTGGTCGCTGACCTCGAGCGCCGCATGCCGTTCCGTCGTGTCCTCAAGATGTCGATTGAGCGTGTAAAGAAAGGCGGAGCTCTTGGTGTGAAGGTCGCTGTTTCCGGTCGTTTGAACGGAGCAGAAATCGCACGTCGCGAATGGTTGGCTTGGGGTAAAATTCCACTTACTAATTTGCGTGCGGATATTGACTACGCCGCTGATACCGCTCGCACGATGGCTGGTGCCATTGGTGTGAAAGTCTGGATTTATCGCGGTGACGTGTTTGCTCAGGATCGTTTGAATCAATACCAGCCGACGACCCCTTCTCGTGGTCGTGGACGTGATGGCGATCGTGGTGCCTCACGCGCTCCGCGTGCTCCGCAAGGATCCGCCTCTTCATTTGCGCCAACGGATAAACCGGAAACTCCTCCGGTAGCTCCGACGGCTTCTTAACCCACTCTCGATATGTTGATTCCAAAAAAAGTCAAGCATCGCAAGTGGCACAAGGGCCGCGCGCGAAACATCCGCACCGCAACCACCAAACTTGAACTCTCGTTTGGTAGCTACGGCCTCAAGGCGATGACACCCGCATGGTTGTCGAGTCAGGAGATCGAAGCTGGTCGCCGTGTTCTTACTCGCTACATTAAGAAAGGTGGAAAGGTCTGGATCCGTGTTTTCCCGGACAAGCCGATCACCAAGAAGGGAAATGAAGTTCCGATGGGATCCGGTAAAGGTGCCGTTGACCACTACGTCGCTGTCATTCGTCCCGGAACGGTGATTTACGAAATGGATGGTATTCCTCCGGATCAGGCCAAGATCGCATTACAAAGTGCGGCCTACAAGCTTTCTCCGATATGTAAGTTCATTAGCAACTAACCTATGGCTGCCAAAGAACTCATGCAGAAGTCCGCCGCCGAGCTGAAACGCGAGGCCGCCGACCTGCGCAGCGCGATCCGTGAACTTCGGTTCAAAATCGCGACTCGTCAACACGGAAAAGTTCGAGAGATTCGCAACAAGAAACGACAGCTCGCCCGTCTTCTTACCGTCGCTGCCAATAAGCCGGCATCGACACCAAACGCCTAAACATATGACTACCACTAAACAAACTAGCCCCCGTCGCCTTCAAGGCGTCGTCGTTTCCACGGCGATGCAGAAGACGGCTGTGGTGCGCGTGGATCGTCGTGTGGCGCATGCGAAGTACGGTAAGTACTTCACACTTTCCAACAAGTTCAAGATCCATGATCCAGAGAGCGTATGCAAACTGGGTGATGTGGTCGAGTTCCAGGAAACACGTCCGATTTCTAAGGATAAGTACTTTAAGTACGTGTCCACCGTTTCTCAAGCCTAATATGGTTCAACATCGATCCATGCTCGCCGTGGCAGATAACACGGGAGCCAGACTTCTCCAGGTGATTCAAGTCACTGGAGGTTACAAGAAACGCTATGGCATGCTTGGCGACGTCGTCACTTGTGTCGTTAAGATTGCTGATCCGCGCGGCACAGTGAAAAAGTCGGATGTCGTTAAGGCAGTGCTCGTGCGTACGCGCAAGGAGACACGTCGTCCTGACGGAACGTATATCCGTTTTGATGAAAACGCCGGCGTGATCATCGACCTCAAGAACAAAGAGCCTAAGGGTACACGTATCTTTGGCCCAGTCGCTCGCGAATTGCGCGGACGCGGCTATGCCAAGATTGTATCGCTTGCGCCAGAAGTCCTCTAAGTATGTCCAAACTCCAAATCAAAACCGGTGACGAAGTCGTCGTCATTGCCGGGAAGAACAAGGGTAAGAAGGGGAAGATCGTGCAAACGCTCCCTGAACTTAACCGTGTCGTGGTCGAGGGTGTGAACATGACTAAGCGCCACATGCGCTCGCGTCGCAGTGAGGACAAAGGCCAAGTGATTGAATTTGCTATGCCGATTCATGCCTCCAATGTTCAGCCCGTTGGCTCGAACGGTAAACCGATGCGCCACTCGAAGGCGCGTAAGAACGCCTAATCTATGACACTCCAAGAACGCTACAATAAGGAGATTGTCCCAGCTCTTACCAAGCAATTCGGGATCGAGAATCGTATGGCCGTACCAAAGGTCACGTCGGTTACGATTTCTGTCGGATTGTCCCAAGGTATTAAGGACCCAAAGGTTCTTGATACGGTTGAGCAGACATTGCTTCGCATCAGCGGACAGAAGCCGGTCAAGACCAAGGCCAAGAAGTCCATCGCGAGCTTTAAAATTCGTGAAGGAATGATTGTGGGAATGATGGTGACGCTTCGTGGCAAGCGCATGTGGGATTTTCTGACGCGCTTTACGCAATTCACCTTCCCGCGTATCCGCGACTTCCGCGGCATTTCCAAGCAAGGTATCGATGATCGTGGCAACTTTTCTATCGGCTTCCGTGAGAACCTCTCGTTTCCGGAAATCCGACCGGATGAAGTTGAACGCGTCCACGGCCTCCAAGTCACCGTGTCTACCACGGCCGGAACCCGCGAGCGCGGTGACGCGCTCCTGCGCGCTCTCGGTTTCCCATTCAACAACTAGTCTATGGCTACTCAAGCGCAAATCGCCAAGTCTCTCCGTAAACCCAAGTACTCGACCCGCGAAGTTCGCCGTTGCTGGCGCTGCGGTCGTAAGCATGGTTTTATGCGCGACTTCGGAATCTGTCGTATCTGTTTCCGCGAACTGGCTAACCGTGGCGAATTGCCCGGTGTGACCAAATCGAGCTGGTAATCCTATGTATACTGACCCAATTAGCGACTTCCTCACACGCATTCGCAATGCGTACGCCGCAGGACTCGACACGATGAACGTGCCGGCTTCGCGTATCAAATACTCCATCGCCAAGGTGTTGGAGCGTGAAGGCTTTATTGCCGGAGTGAAGGAATCTTCTGACGGCCCTAAGAAATCCTTGATGGTTACTTTGAAGTACGATGGTAAAGTGCCAGCGATTCGATCCATTGATCGAATCTCAACTCCGGGACGCCGTGTCTATTCCAAGACAACGGAGCTCCGTCCGGTTTTGTCCGGTCAGGGTATCGCCATTTTGTCGACCTCGTCTGGTCTTATGACTAATCGAGAAGCTCGCCGTCGCAAACTCGGTGGCGAAGTGCTTTGCGAAGTTACCTAATTTTCATCTTATGTCTCGTATTGGAAAAAAACCGATTCTCCTGCCCTCGGGCATCGACCTCACGGTCGAGGCTGGGAAGGTGATCGTGAAAGGCCCAAAGGCAACACTCACGATTCCGCTTCCTCCGCATTCTTCTGTTTCATTTGAAGCAGAACCCCGCAGCGCCGTCGTAAGTGTTGAATTACCAGAAAACGTGTATCAACGCGCTCTCTGGGGCCTGACTCGCCAACTCATCGCCAACGCGGTGGAAGGCTTGCAAAAGCCTTACGAGAAGTCCCTCGAATTTGTGGGCGTCGGCTACAAGGTCGCGCTGGAAGGAAAGACCGTCGTCATGGACGTTGGTTTCTCGCACTCCATCAATTTCCCATTGCCGGAAGGTATTGAAGCAAAAGTCGAGAAGCAAGTTTTGACTCTTATGGGTGCTGACAAACATTTGGTCGGCGAACTTGCTGCCCAGATTCGTCGCAAGCGTCCGCCGGAGCCTTATAAGGGCAAGGGTGTGAAGTATGTCGATGAAGTGATTCGTCGTAAAGCCGGCAAAACGGCTAAGACTGCCTAACCTACGCTTATGTCTCTCAACTCTTCCAACGCCAAGGACCGCCGCGTCGCACGCGTGCGCGCCAAGGTCACCGGCACGAGCGAACGTCCGCGTCTCGCTGTTGCCCGTACCCTCGCACATATCTATGTGCAGGTTATTGACGATGCCGCCGGAAAAACGATGGCTGCCGCAAGCGACGCCGATATTTCTGACGCCGATCGTAAAGGCAAAACCAAGGCTGAAATTTCAACCATGGTTGGTAAGCTTGTCGCAGAACGCGCCAAGGCCAAGGGTGTTTCTACGGTCGTCTTTGATCGTCGTGACAAGCGTTATCACGGTCGCGTAAAAGCCGTCGCTGACGGTGCGCGTGAAGCCGGACTGAATTTCTAAACTTATGAACGAAGAAGCCAACAAACAAAATCCGGAAGCCGCCGCTCCGAGTGCCGCGCCTAGCGCAGCTCCAGCCGCCGCTCCGGCCGCACGTCCTGCAGCAGCTCCTGCTGGTCGTGGGGCTTATCGTCCTGGTATGGGCGGAGGTCGCGGCGGTCCTGGCCGTGGCGGTCCTGGTGGCGGTCCTGGTGGTGGTCGCGGTGGCCGCACGGGCGGTCGCGGTCGTCCACGTATGGACGTTCCAGCTGAAGCTGATTACGAAGAAAAGAATATTGAAGTCGCTCGTGTGACGCGTGTGACCAAGGGTGGTAAGCGCATGCGTTTCCGCGTTTTGACCGTCATTGGTAACCGCAAGGGTCGTGCTGGTTTTGGTCTCGCTAAGGGTGTTGA
>CAYZVS010000017.1:0-9086 GCA_964482085.1 uncultured Gammaproteobacteria bacterium | reverse complement strand
AGGGGTTCTGAATCGGAAAGTCTCCCTTCGCAGAAGGGGAGATTTAGAGGGGTTAGAGCGTTGGCAAGCATCGCTTTCGCTGTTAACCTTCGTTCATCCTTATATATGTCTAAACGCCCCGTTCACGAGATAGAGAAGAAGTGGCAAGAACGCTGGGAACAGGAGGGTATTTATCGCGCTAAAGATCATGGCCAAGCTGAGAAGTTTTATGGTTTGATCGAGTTTCCATTTCCTTCTGGTGAAGGGTTGCATGTGGGGCATCCTCGTTCCTATGTTGCTATCGATGCTGTTACAAGAAAACAACGAATGTTAGGCAAAAATACGATGTTTCCAATCGGTTGGGATGCATTTGGATTGCCAGCAGAAAACTTTGCTATCAAGCATAAAGTGAAGCCCTCGGTGGCGACTCAGAAGAATATTGGGAATTTTACGCGCCAGTTGAAATCGATTGGTCTTGGTTTTGATTGGTCGCGTGAAATCGATACAACAGATCCTACCTATTATAAGTGGACGCAGTGGCAGTTTTTGAAGTTTTTTAATAGTTTTTATGATGAGGTCGAGAATCGCGCACGACCGATCGAGGAGTTGCCATTGCATTTGAACAAGGATGAGCATCGCATGGCGTTTAAGATGGCATCGACGATCAACTGGTGTCCGCGCTGCAAAATCGGTCTGGCAAATGAAGAGGCGCAAGGAGGGGTGTGTGAGCGCTGTGGCAATCCAGTTGAGAAGCGTGAGAAGGCGCAGTGGATGATCCGTATTACAAAATATGCGGAACGTCTTTTGAAGGATCTTGATACGGTTGATTATTTGGAAAAGATTAAGTTGCAACAGAAGAATTGGATTGGAAAAAGTGAGGGAGCGTATGTGGATTTTATTATTTCCGGTTCAAAAAATCCTTTTGATAACGTTACGGTGTTTACGACTCGACCTGATACATTGTTTGGAGCGACGTATTTGGTAGTTGCACCGGAGCATCCGCTGGTTGCGACGTGGTTAAAGGAGGGGGATATAAAGAACATGGACGAGGTTCAGTCATATCAATCAATGGCGGCAGGTAAAAGCGACATGGAGCGCACGGCCGAGGTTAAAGAAAAAACGGGCTGTGTACTCAAGGGAATTGAGGCGCTTAATCCAGCAAATGGAGAAAAAATTTCCATCTGGATTTCTGATTATGTGCTCGCTGGTTATGGAACGGGGGCAATTATGGCGGTGCCGGCGCATGATGAGCGTGATAATCAGTTTGCTAAAAAGTTTGGATTGCCGATCACGTACGTTGTTGCGCCAGTGGTGCCTGATCCTGCTAACCCACCGCGTGATGGAAAAAAGTCGGTTACACGTCCGACGGTGCATGCGATTATCAGGAATCCAAAAACAAATGAGATTCTTTGTATGCGCTGGAAGCATCGTCCCGTTACGACGTTTGTGATTGGCGGAATGGAAGTTGGTGAAGATTTGATCGAGGCTGCGAAGCGTGAGGTGCGAGAGGAGACGGGATATACGGATTTGAAATTTGTTCAGGTACTCGGAGGCCCGATGCGTGCGGATTATTTTGCGGGACATAAAGATGAGAACCGCGTTGCATATGTGACGGCGGTGGAGTTTGAGCTTGGGAGTGAAGCACGCGAGCAAGTTCCTGCTTCAGAAACGGACACGCATGAACCTGTTTGGATTCCGTTTGAGAAGATTGCGGCTGAACCGCTTCCACCGCTGGAGAAGCAGTTTATTCTTCCTCGAATCATCGATTCAACGAAGTTTATATTTACGGACGATGGCGAGGCAATCAATTCCGGATTTTTGGACGGAATTCCGACATGGAAAGCCAAGGATGACATGATTTCTTGGCTCGATGAAGAGAAAAAAGGAGAAAAAGCTATTACTTATAAGCTGCGCGATTGGGTGTTTTCACGCCAGCGTTATTGGGGTGAGCCGATTCCGATTGTGATCTGTAAGGAATGTGGCTATGTTCCGGTTCCAGAAAATGAATTACCTCTCACGCTTCCTGATGTTGAAGCGTATGAACCATCGGATTCTGGTGAATCGCCACTTGTAGCTATTCGTGATTGGGTTGAGGTTGATTGTCCGTCTTGTGGCGGTAAAGCCGAGCGTGAAACGGATACAATGCCTAACTGGGCTGGATCGAGCTGGTATTTTTTGCGCTACTGCGATCCGCACAATGCTCAGGAGCTCGCATCGGCAGAGAATTTGAAGTATTGGATGCCTATCGACTTGTATAACGGAGGCATGGAGCATACGACGCTTCACCTTTTGTATTCTCGTTTCTGGTATAAGTTTTTGTGGGATTTGGGAATTGTTCCGGAAGAATGTGGAAGTGAGCCATATGCCAAGCGTCGTTCTCATGGATTGATTCTGGCGGAAGGCGGGGAGAAGATGAGTAAATCAAAAGGAAATGTCGTGAATCCGGATGATATCGTGAATGAATACGGTGCCGATGTGTTCCGTGTATACGAAATGTTCATGGGACCGTTTGATCAGCCTGTGCCTTGGGATACAAATGGTATTGAGGGTGTACGAAAGTTTCTTGAGAAGGTTTGGGGATTATATGTTGGTGAAAAAGAGGTGAATGCGAGCGAGGAACTTGAGACATTGTATAATCAGTCAATCAAAAAAGTTACGGAGGGTATTGATCAATTGCATTTCAATACCTGTGTTTCGCATATGATGATTTTGGTGAATGCGTTTGTTGATGCTGGGGGTGTTCCTGTTGCTATGCGTGAAGGGTTGCTTCAGATTCTTGCGCCATTTGCGCCGCATATGACGGAGGAGTTGTGGTCGATTCTGGGGAAGAAAGAATCGATTCATGTTTCTGGTTGGCCGGCGTATGACTCGAGCAAGCTTCAGGCATCGACGTTTGCGCTCATATTGCAAGTGAATGGCAAGGTGCGTGGTAAAGTGATGGTTGATGCAGAGATTAGCGAGGCTGATGCTAAAGTCGTTGCGCTCGCGGATGAGAATGTGAAAAAATACTTGGATGGAAAAGAGCCAAGTCAGATGATTTATGTGAAAGGTAAATTGATCAGTATCGTTGTATGAACAAAGTCAGAAAAGTCGTGATTCCCGTGGCCGGATATGGCACGCGCTTTTTGCCGGCTACCAAGGCGATGCCAAAAGAGATGCTGCCAATTATCGATAAGCCAGTTATTCAATACATTGTAGAAGAGGCGGTTGCATCTGGAATTACTGAGGTTATTCTTGTGACGAGTAATACCAAGCGCCCGGTTGAGGATCATTTTGATCAAAATACGGAATTGGAAAATTGGTTAAAGAAACAGGGAAAGAAACAGGCTTTGGAAGAAGTACAGGCGATTACGCAACTCGCCAATTTTGTTTATATTCGTCAGAAAGGTCCGTATGGAAATGCAACGCCGGTCTTGAATGCGGAGCATGTTGTGGGGGATGAGCCGTTTGCGGTTTTGTTTGGTGATGATGTGTTTGATTGTGCGGTGCCTCGACTCAAGCAAATGATGGATGTGTTTGAGCGATATGGTGATCCCGTGGTTGCTGCTCTAAAAACGAATGACGCTGGTACGGAAAAATACGGGATTATTGATCCGGGTGTGAAAGTTGGGAAAGGGATTTGGGAAATGAAAGGAGTCGTTGAGAAGCCTGGGGCTAAGAAGGCTCCTTCTAAACTCGCTGCAATCGGTGGTTATATTCTTACGCCGGATATTTTTGACGAGATACGAAAATTGAAACCTGGAGCTGGCGGGGAGTACGTCACATTAGACGCGATTCATAGCTTGATGAAGAAACGTACGGCTTACGCCTGTGAGATTGAAGGAGAGTATTTTGATACGGGAACAAAAATTGGTTGGTTGCATGCCAATTTATCCATGGCGCTTAAACGAGACGATTTAGGTAAAGAGACGCGTAACATGCTAAAATCGATCCGATAAATATCGGATCGATTTTATGAACAACAAAATCAAAAAGCTCATTGCGGTCGCGGCGCTTCTTGCGCTCAGCGGTCAAGGTTGTACCAAGGCGCTTACACCGGATACATTGCGAGCCTCGCAACCGGTTACGTTGAAAGTTTGGGCCGTTGTCGATGATGTCGATGTCTATCAGGATTTGTTGACGTCATATCGCGTGACGCATCCGAATGTTCAGATTGAATATCGACGTTTCAGACTTGAGGAATATAAGGATCAGCTTTTGAATGCGCTCGCAGAAGATCGTGGTCCGGATGTCTTTTTGATCCATAACACATGGACCAACGAGTATATGCCTAAGATTGTGCCGATGCCGCGTACAATCAAGACGGCATATCGTACGGTTTCTGCGGGACTTAAAAAGGAATTAACGTGGGAGTTGCGTACCGAGCCGACACTCGCTTTGATCGATTTCAAGAATCAATATGCGGATGTCACGCAACACGACTTATTGCGTACGATTGATGTTTCTACCGATACAAGCAAGAAAGATTTTCAAGAGAAAATCATGGGCGTACCTGTCGGTGTTGATACGATGGCTTTGTATTACAACAAAGATCTCTTGAATGCGGCCGGAATTCCGACACCGCCAGAAAACTGGGCTCAATTTTCCGAGCAAGCCAAAACGCTTACCAAGCTTAATAGTGAAGGGGATATTCTGCAGTCCGCAGCAGGTATTGGAACTGCCAATAATGTGGAGCGTTCCACGGATCTCTTATCCTTGCTGATGATTCAGAATGGTCAAACGATGGAGGATGATGCGGGTTTTCCGGCTTTTCAGAAGATTCCTCCGGCTCTTTCACGTGACACGCCGCCTTCATTTCAAGCCCTCCAGTTTTACACTGATTTTGCGAATCCTGATAAGGACGTCTATACGTGGAATGAGACGTTGCCTAACTCTTTGGAGACGTTTGTCGCTGGTCGAGCTGCCTTTTTCTTTGGCTACTCCTATCAATATGATTTGATTCGAGCTCGTGCACCAAAGATCAATCTTGGTTTGGCAAAAATTCCGCAGATTGAGGGTAATCCGCAGAAGAACTTTGCTAATTATTGGAACTGGGTTGTTTCAAAGAAATCGACGAATCAAGATTTGGCCTGGAATTTCTTGATGCAACTTACGACGCCGGATGTATTGCAAAAAGTTTTGGATAAGGCCAAGCGACCTTCCGCACGTAAATCGCTTTTGACGGCGCAGTTACAAGATGAGCGTGTCGGTGTATTTGCGGCGCAGGTACTTACAGCTACGAGTTGGTATCGGGGGAAGAACTCGGAAGCGGCTGAGCGTAGCTTTCGTCAGATGATTACGGATGTGATTGCGGGAACGCCGATTATTAAGGCTGTACGTTTTGCGGCTGATCAAATCGCTCTCACGATTCAGTAAATGGTATGATGAATGTGATGTATAAGAGATTCCAGCTAATCGGATTGTTCCTTGCTATGTTGGTTTTTGTCGTGCCTGTTGCGACAAAGGCCGCGGGCGATGGTTGTGCAACGGATCCTGCGCGTACACCAGCGCAATTGACGGCGGTTCGGAATATTGAGGCGGCTGACCCAGCAAATCACGCAGCTGACATGAGCTGTCAAAATTTGTCGGCGGATGTTTCTTCTGATGTGCGTGCGCGTCGCTGTATCACGGGTGCTTGTTCTGGCGGGACGGATCGCATGTGTTGTTTGGCTGGTACGGGTGCTGATCGCGGGCGTGGGGCAACAAGCTTAACGGAGACAGGGACGAGCGGAGGATCTAGCGCACTCCGTTTGCAGTTACCCGCATGTATTTCTGATGGAAATTGTGGTTTAGACGATATCATTCAGACAGGTGTTAATTTTGCCAACTTCCTTTTTGGTATTTCTGGTGCCATCTTTTTAGCGATCTTTGTGTATGCGGGATTTAAGTATATTTTCTTTGCTTCTAACCCGAGTGAAGCGAGCTCTTCTAAAGGAATGTTGGTGAACGCGACGATTGGCATCGTGTTAATGTTTGGCGCGAGCGCGCTTGTGACGACGGTTTATAGCGCTTTCCGTTCTGGAAGTGCGGGTGGTGATTCACGTTGTCAGGCGGCTTTTCCTGCAAATACGTGTCAGTCATTATCTGCAAATTGGGAAGATGTTGATGCGCGTAATGCAGAGATTCGTGCCCGTAGCTGTCAGCCGGGTCTTTGTGGCGATGAGAATCGACTTGTATGTTGTCCAACGACTGGATCGACTCGATAATTATGTTTATGACACGTAGCTTGTATCGCGCAGCATGGAGCATGGCATTTGTGTTTGCCGCTTTACTTCCGTTTTCGGTTCAAGCGCAGAGCTGTCCATGTTCCTGTACGATTCAAACGGGGAGTGGGCCGGTAACGGTTGCTATCGGAGGAGGTGTTATGGGTGTAGGCACAGCTTCAGGGCCGGGCACATTGGAAGAGACACGAACTACCTGTCAGAGCCTATGTCAAACGGAATCAACGAATCGTACTGGTAGCAGCTTTACATCGGCTCTTGGAACCTGTCCTGCTTCATTGTTCCCAGGATCTTCCGGAGGAGACAGCGGTCCATTGGGTTCTGGAGGATCTTCAAGTGGTACGGGTGGTGATAGCGGTTCGGTCCCTCTCTATAATCCGCTTGGATCAGATATTGGTGTTGCGGAGTTTATTGGACGAGGGATTCGGACGGTGATTGGGCTTGTGGGAGCGCTCGCGCTTTTGATGTTTGTCTATGGCGGCGTGATGTGGATGACGGCGGGTGATAGTAAGCGTGTTGATACGGCAAAGGAAATTCTCAAGAACTCGACGATTGGCCTTTTACTTATTTTCTTTTCCTATAGTCTTGTTTCGATTGTGTTTGGCTTATTAGCCAGTACCTAGTATGCGACGAATTCTTGCGCTTTTCTTGCTGGTTGTACCGTTGGTTTTTGCGGTTGTTCCTTCACGTGTTTCAGCGCAGCCTTATTGCTGGTGCAAGAAAGGTGATAGCACCTGTTCTCAACATGGTGGGAGTGCGAGTTCTGCTGAACGCCAGGTGACCCGGTGCGGGAGCGCGCCTGCCAGTGCGCCCGAGGCGGATCGGCTCACTTACTGTAATACCTACTGCAGTAGTCGTGGTTGGCGTGCTGTACATTGTGAGACTGAATATCGTGATTATTACGCAACAGATAGCACGGCGAGTGAAGCAAATCGTTGTTCACCAACAACGCCTCCTGCTGGAAGTGCCGCAGATGCTGGCTCGGGCGGAGCGCCCGCCCTCGGAGATGGAGGAGAGTCGCGGACAAGTCCGAGTGACTTTGGTTTGCGTAATCCACTCGGTTCTACGGATGTTCGTGTGATTGTAAGTCGGATTATTAGCGCTGTGCTGGGAATTGTTGGGGCATTGTTTTTGGCGATGTTTATCTACGGAGGTGTGATGTGGATGACGGCTGGCGAGGGTAAACGTATCGATACAGCCAAGAAAACTTTAGTGAATGCCGTGATTGGTATGGTCATTGTCGCCTTTTCGTACTCGATGGTTTCCTTGATCTTTAACCTTGCTGGACAAGTTAGCGGCGGTACCTAGTTATTTGTGTTATACTGATTGTATCGTTCCGCGGTTTTATGCAGAACGATTGCATATCTTTGACTATGAGAAAGGAGGTGACATACGCATGACTTTACGTATGAAAAAGCTTATTGGCTTTGCTGCTACGGCCGGCATTCTAGCCGCCACGGCTCTGCCCGCTGTCACCTTTGCGCAGGGTACATTGAACGCCAATGACCTCGGCGTTGGTGCAATCGGCAACGACATCAAACTCGGTTCTGGCGACGTTCGTCAGACAGCTGCTCGTATCATCAACGTTGCTCTCGGTTTCCTCGGCATTATCGCCGTTGTGATCGTTCTCGTCGGTGGTTTCAAGTACATGATCTCGGGTGGTAATGAGGAGAAGACCTCGGAAGCTAAGAACTTGATTGTGTCTGGTATTATCGGACTCGCAATCATTTTGTCCGCTTGGGCAATTACAAGTTTCGTTATCGGCCAGCTTCTCTCCGCTACTTCTGCATAATTTTCTTCCGGCGCAGCGCCGGTATCGACCCATGTCTCGCAACTCATTCGTCGCAGGTATCATGGCCGCATCACTTCTGGTGATGCCGGTCATGGCCTCGGCACAACTCACACCTGAAAGCACCGGACTCGCCGGTGCAGCTGCTGGAACCGGGCTCAGTACGACCTGTACTGGAACGGACTGCTTGATTTCCATCATTGGGAATGTGATCAGTTTGGCTCTTGGTTTTATCGGAATCATTCTCTTGGTCATGCTTCTGTATGCTGGTTTCCTTTGGATGACAGCAGGCGGAGATGTCGCCGGCGTAAAGGCGGCTAAAACCATGATCACAAATGCCGTTGTCGGAGTGATAATCGTGGCCGTCTCGTATGCAATTACTGCTTTTATCCTTGGACAATTAGCGACGATTGCTGGGGATGGTGGAGGGGGAGCGGCATCAACTGGAGGAGTCGCATGTTCGGCTAGCAGTGATTGCGCTCCGGTCACGTGTCCCGACGGAGTATCGCATGCTGGAATGTGTGTGGCAGGCGAGTGCAATGACTACATCTGTTCTTAAAAGACGTGAATCGTTATCGGCGCTGCTTACCGTAAGAAATTAATCCCTGTTGATCTATGAAATTGACTAAACTCTATTACGCTGCCGGAGCCGGAATGTCCGTGGCCGCGGGAATGCTCCCGATGGTTGCGCATGCCCAGCCTGGTCGCAATCCGTTTGATTCTACGGGTGCAGCCAACGCAAATTTGGGTACAGTCGGCTCGAGAGCCGGAATTGGCGCGGCTACACCGTTACCGGTGATTATCGGTAACATTATCAACGTTGTCCTTGGTTTCTTGGGCATCGTGCTACTTTTCTACTTAATTTATGGAGGTTTCAAATGGATGACTTCCGGAGGTAGTGAAGATGGCGTCAAGCAGGCCAAGACAATGATTCAAAATGCCATCATTGGACTTGTGATCATTGTTTCCTCGTATGCGATTTCCACCTTTGTCCTCGGACAGTTGTTGGTTGTAACTACGGGTTAACCATTCGTTGGCCAACGAAACACAAAATCCGCGAGAGCGGATTTTGTGTTTGATAACCCACCCCTACCCCTCCTTCGCAGAAGGGGAGATTT
>CAYZVS010000016.1:0-9817 GCA_964482085.1 uncultured Gammaproteobacteria bacterium | reverse complement strand
GTTTTGTGTTAAAGTAATTTCAATAGAATTCGGTCCAAGTGGTTTAGATATCATTTTTGTTCATGAATACTCGAATCCAAAAATTGTAAATTAGCTGCGCTGTTTGTTGCGTTTTTGGTTGGCGATAGACGATGGATGATCCAGGCGTCAGCTTATGGATGTGAAAGCGGTGGTTACTATGTGAGTCAGGTCATCGTTTCTGATTGAGCATTTTTTTTAACCCCCCATTCACCTATGAAAGAACTTAGAAAAAAGGATTATCTTGTTATAAGTTTGTTTTTTCTTTTGATTCTGGTAGTTCCGCCTACGGCTTCACGGGTGGGTATCATGTCTGCAATGACGACAGTCGGTTGCAGCGCGACATGACCATCTACAATTCCTCACTCACCCCTGCGTATTGCGCTGATGGCTACCTGGCTCCGGCGTGGGCTCCAGGCTGCTGGTAACCTGACTAAGCTCTAGAGCCCCGTATCGGTTGATACCGATACGGGGCTCTTCATTTTGCTGAATTATTTGTTTTTCACGTTTCGCTGCTTATACATGGTTAGAAACAACATGATAAAAAAGCTGTAAAGCAAGGCAGTTAGAAAAGGTATCAATGTATAGAGGCCGTCAAAAGCAACATTCTTTCCTATTAACTGCAAGAAGTGAACGGGCATGATACAGATTACTAGAACTGGGAGTGTTAGTAGGTAGCCAAAACCGGCGAAGAAGTACACGAGAGGATTCTGCGCCAAGATCGGTTGGTATGATATTTCTTTTAAAATCATTGCATGAATTGCAAGGGACGAAGCAGATAGCACGAGCAAAAAAAACAATACAATTATGGCGTACTCCATTTTCAAAAATTGTTTCATATACATGGGCTATAATGCTTAAAGTCGTGACATGTTGCAAGGGACATTCTATCATTGACCGACGGGATTAATACCGCACTTATGAAGGGCACCTAACACCCCTTCCCCGCCATAATAAAACCGCCCGAAAGGGCGGTTTTGTAATAATAAAGATAGAGGACCTTTCGATCCTCTATCGTATCAGTGTATAGCATTCTTTGCCGTGCCGTACGGAAGCGCGCCATCTGGCAACCGATCCTTTCGGACGATTGTCGGACTATGCCAAACGGTTTTTAGAGCGAGAGGATCGTGGCCAAGGCCCGAAGGCCGGCTCCAGTATCCTTCGCGGAAGTGCGGAGAGATTTCGAGTCCGCCGCCTTTTGCGTGGTTGCGGAAAATGCGACGTTCTTCCTCACTCAAAATTTGAGTGGTCTGGACATGGCAGACAAGCGCTTCATTGGTGATGACGCGTAGCGGTCCCTGCTGCCGAGGTCCTGTCGACCAGCCGCCGGCAGTCGCCTCTTGGCCCATCATCGTGAGATAACGTGCTAGCCCGAAGATGAGACGCATGACGAGGCCGTAGGATCCTGAAGGATCTCCTTTCTCGACGAAATCCCGCTCGGCTTGCTCGATCGTGTCGCTGACTGAGGGCTTCAGCATCGGAGTACCGTTCTTGATGAGAATGCCATCAACAGTCCCGATTTCAAACGCATGCATGAACCTCGTCGAGCGCGGATCGGTTTGGCGGACAATGTTCTCGATTTTGCGCAGGTCCTTTTGTCTGATGGCTTCTTCGATCTGACGTCGCTGAAGCGGATGCAAGGGCTTTTCTTCTGCAAGCGAGGTCGGGAGGAGGGTAAAAGCTGCGCGATACCAGTCTTCCCCGCTTTCGTAGAACGCGACGATCGTGTCGATCAGCTCCCCCTCGACATCCATCGCCTCCTCTAGATGGACAGAGAAGGAAGCGAATGGAAATGGAGCTGCTTGAATGTCGTCTGCAACCTTCGTCGCCTTGAGCATGAGCTGAAGGTCAGCCGGTACGTGATAGATTCTCCGCGAGTGTTTGCACCATCCGAATATGCACCAGAGCGTAGGATCGTTCTGATACAGAGCCTTGGTGAACAGCTCCGGCACAGCCTCTTCGTTGGCCGCACGAAGCAATAGTCCACGTACCGAGCGGATCTCTTCGGAGGTGTAGAAGATATTCTCGCCGAACGCTACGAGCGCCCGCTTGCTCCATTCTAGATTTGGACGCGCTTTGGCAAAGAGATGTGCGGCGTTGCGCAAGAGCATCTGATCTTCCCAGTGACGCAGCGCCTGTTCCAGACGGAGCGTAAAATCATTCTTTATCAATGTACAATCCTCTCAGGGAGCGTGAGGCTCCCATGCAAGTAATTCATAAAAAGTAAACAAAGTCAATGACTGAGTAGAAACAAAACCGCCTGAAAGGGCGGTTTTGTTATGTGCCGCAAATAGGATAACCTAGCATCCTATGCCAACCATCAACCCTTATATCAACTTCAACGGAAATGCCGAGGAAGCATTCACGTTTTATAAGTCAGTCTTTGGCGGAGAGTTTGGAAAGATTATTCGTTTCAAAGACATAGCCAGCGCTGAATTTCCTGTAGACGAGAAAGAGGCAAATAAAATCATGCGTATTGTTTTGCCTATTGGTCAAAATATGCTGATCGCTAATGATGTTCCAGAAATGATGGGACCAGTCAACGAAAATGAAAACCGATCTAAAATAGCTATCACTGCAGAAAGTCGTGAAGAAGCCGAGAAAATATTTAACGGCCTTTCGGAAGGCGGAACGGTTGAAATGCCCATCGCCCAAAGTCCATGGGGTTCACACTTTGCAATGTTTAGAGACAAATTTGGTATTGAGTGGACGGTTGAATTTGATCAATAAATTCAGAAAAAACGTAGCGCGTTATTTTACGATAATCCACATGATAAAATATCGTATTTACACGATGAGCTCGCCAAAGACAAACCCATGGAAAATATTTCACGAAAACCTGCAATAACTTCATGATAGGCATATCGTATGAAAATAAAATACATCATAGGTCTACTGGTTGCTGTTCTCATTGTTGGTATTGCCTACATATTGATCTCCCCTCTTTTTATAACTGTTCATATGGACGAGGTCGCTCCTGTCAGCAGCTCGGAAGAGGCCACAACAGTTAATCAAAGCGATGTGATCGGTTCTCCGGGTCACCCAGCTAGCGGAACAGCGAGACTCATCAAGACGGATGAAAAGAATTTGTCAGTCTAGGCAGAGTAAAAGCAACAGAAGGGAACGTTAACTATGAAATCCCATACGATATCGACCCAGCGGAATATCCTTACGTATTAACTTGGTGTAAGACATTCGGGGTACTTTTCAACCACGCAAAAATAAATTTGGATCATTTCCAGGTTCTCTTATCTTAGTGTATAATGTATCTAAGATAGATAAGCTTATTAATCAATTTCATATAACGTCTTTATGGCTATTATCCTTTGGGTAATTTTTGGAGGTATCGTTGGTTGGATCGCGTCCATGATTATGAAGACAGATGCGCAACAAGGCATGCTTCTGAATATCGTGGTAGGTATAATCGGCGCCGTTGTAGGTGGCTGGTTAATGTCATTCTTTGGCAAATCTGGTATCACCGGCTTCAACATTTACAGCTTTATTGTAGCAATCATCGGTTCCATCGTCTTCATCGGCATCCTCAAGCTCATTCGTGGCTAATCATCACGAAGAACAAAAACCACCCTTTCGGGTGGTTTTTGTAAGCGTCTAACTCGGCATCTAACAAACATATGAATAGCATACGAAAAAAGTTCTAATAGCCGTACTCATCGTGGTTTCTGTACTAATAGCCATCAGAGTAATCTTTGATAAAAAATTTGACGACTTCGATCGTTTTGTCGTTGAGAGAGAAAATTACAAGGATGGTCCTGAGGCATATGATAAAAATCTCAAAGCACTCGGGGAATGGGTTGATAAATATAAACGTGAACACCCAGGGGCCACCGATGCAGACGCATCTGCAGCATTCAACGCGGCCTGGAACAAGTAATGAGTCTCAAGATCTGCTGTCAGAAAAAAACCGCCATTCCAGACGGTTTTTTTCTTAAAAGTCGCAGCACTCAGCCTCCGAGTGAGAATGTCAGTCCTTGAACCCTAGTTGCCCCCGATTTCTTAAGAACGCTTGCGCATTCTTGTAAGGTCGCGCCACTAGCAACAGACATCATCAATCAGTAGGATATTCCCCTTTACCTGCTCGCAAAGACTGATCGCGTCTTTAACACTAAAATTGGAAAGATTAGCCGCTACGGTAGGGAGGGATTTGAATTTCACGGTATGCCGGAAGGAACAGTCATGACAATCGCTTTTAAGTTGCAAGGTCAGGATTTTCTTGCGCTGAATGGTGGACCTGTCTTTAAATTTAATGAATCTGTCTCTTTTATTGTCGATTGTGAATTACAAGATGAGGTTGGTTCCGTGAGTTTAAAACTGAACATTGGGTTTTAAAGATACTGCTTTCCACTAAGGATTTTGAATATAAAAAATAAATAAAATAAATAACTTTAAATAATCTTTAATATTTTTGACTTGCACCAATTCCCTCTGTATAGCTCGGCGGCTCAATCTCGAGCGGCAAAAAAGGACGATAGTCATGTACTCTCTGTCAAACGAGGGTGTTCTCAGTGCGCTTCTCTTTGCGTTGATGTACTCTGCCTGTGTTGCGGAGGATGTCTCTGCTGTGGAGCTCACAATGTCTCCATCCGAAGCATTCTGCGCTTCGACGAAGCGCAGAATGAGGAGCTTGCACATCACTTCCTTCTCTCTGAGCTGACGATCGAGGAGCGAGCTGCATTGGTTGACGCTAGGGAGAACGGTTGTGCCTCGACTCGGTCAGAAGCCTTTTCCGACGGCATCGGCGTTAGAACGGAGGCGATTTCCGGTACTTGGGTTGCTATTCCGATCCCTGAGGGGACCACGAGCGGCAACCTTGCGAATTCGGTATTCACGGACTCGGGATCATCTTCATGGATGTGCAACTCGGGCTCACCAGAAAGCCCTACGGACTTCGTCGTCCAATTCCATTTCCAAGGAGCCTACTTCAATAGGAATTCACTTGAACTCCAAGGACAGAATTGGTGGGGCAGCTGCTACCTCGGGTCGAGCAACGCTTCGCGTGTGTACGATGATGACGATGTACGTACGTGCATCGGTTACTGGACGACTATCTTGTGCGGAGGGACTCCACCCATCACATCCGACATCGCTATCGGACTGTAGAAGTCCATTAGTGTATCTTTACAAGGTTAATGAGAGGCGATTTTTTTAGAAAAAAAATAGCTAGTGTGCCTATCGTGCCACTAATTACTATCATGCATATCAATGCATTGGAGTCAGTAATATCATTGTAAGCAAGCTCTTTTGAGAGAGGGATCAACATGAGTAGCCCGATAGAGCATAGCATGACGCCAGCCAAGAATAAGAGTTTATGGAGGGAGATTCGAACCCCATCAGTTCTAGGATTATTTAACATAGTCTTTATTTACATATAGCACATCATCGTAAAGTCTTAGAATAGAATACTTTATCTATTTCTTATCCTCCAAGCGCAAAAGCAAATCCTTCGACCCTCTTAATGTTTGTTGCTCTCAATATTCTCGCACATTCCCCCATTGTTGCTCCGCTGGTCACGACATCATCCACCAAGAGAATATTTCCTTTTACAGATTCCGTAAGCTGTATCGCTCCCAAGATATTTCCTTTACGCATTTCTTGTTCAGGAAGATTAGCATTAGCCTCTGTCTTTCTAATGCGTTCCAAAGCTCCAACGATAGTCGCATTGGGCAATAACAAGTCTCGTACAATCCTTGCCAAAAATTTTGTATGGTCAAACCCGCGCTCCAAAATATGTCGCGCATCCGTCGGCGTCGCCACAATCGTCCAAGCGCCTTCAAAGTGAAGATTTGAGCTCTCACCCCACTTTTCTAATAATCCTTTCAAGATCGGTTCCAAACAGCTCGCAGAATCGTATTTATAACTCGTCAGTAATGCGCGCAATACCGGATTTGCATAGGATCCAAGAGCATACATTTGATCAACACCCATTATCGACGGAGCCGTAACATCAAAATCGATTGACTCAAAACATTTCTCACATAACCAGAAACCGCTTGCTCTGCAAGAGACGCAAGCGGGTGGGAATAACGCATCAAGAGCGTTATTCGATATCTTGAATAGATTGTTCTGAAACAACCCAAACATTGTTGTTTTTCTTGAATGTGAGATCGATACGCACCTGCTTAACCTCATTGGCTCTTCCAAACGCTTCGATTGTCGACTGCGCCTGAATGGAGACTGAGGCTTGTACTGCCGACAGAATCGGTGGCGGGCTGTTTAGTGTCGCAGAGAGCGCATTCATAGTCATACCCCAAGGGCTGCCAAAAGCAGGATGCTCATTGCGTAGGGTGAGTCTTCTCGTCTCAAGAGCTTCTACAAAAGATTGGTCTACAGATGCCTGAATCACGCGTAGAGCATCAAAACCGTCGGCATTGGAATAGGTATTCAAACGTGCCGCCATATCGAGCGCTGTACGCTTGAGCGCCTCTTGAGCCTGACGTTCTTGTTCAGCTGGACTATTGCCATCCGTTGCCCCACCCGTCGATGGTTGAGGTAGTGCAGGTGTTGGATTAAATGGCTTCTCCGAGACTTGTTGTCCGGAACCAGGTGGCTGTTGTGTTAGCGATCCAGGAAGGGCTGGACGCAAAATAAACCAGACTACGGCGATAATTCCAGCCAAGGCGGCCAGGACCAGCAAGATGAGCAAAATGCGATTTTTCATAGAAGATAGTGTGATTAGGCTTCAGGATTCTGGGATGCTTCAAATTCCTTTTTAGCTGCTTCAATCTTGAGCAGCTGCTGAGGATTTGTCGTTACGATTTGATCCTCCGTATAAGAAGCAACAATCTGAATAGCTGCATGCTTGGCGCCTGCAAAGAAGATACCCTCACCAACACCCGACTCCAGCAAAAGATACTTCTCTGACTGCGTGAGCAAAAAGGTTCTCGCAATAAGATCAATTGCCGCTGGTGATTGCTTCATGAGCAATTGCATGGAGCTATTTGTTACAATCGCCTGTCCGTAGGGTGAAGTCAAAAAGTCGTTTACGTCCTGAGTGATCGTCGTAATACCAAGATAATACTTACGACAACGTTTAACGAGTGCAAAAATAAATTTAGCTGAGTCTTCCGACTGCATGAGCCACCACGCTTCATCAATGATCAGAATACGCTTCTTACGCTCCGACCTAACTACATTCCAGATGTAGTTGATAATCGTATAAATCGACATCGCACGCAATTCATCTTCAAGATCTCGTACAGAAAAGACAACGAGCTGGTTGTTCATCTGTACCGTAGTTGGAGAATTAAGAAGTCCAGAAAATGTACCCTCTGTAAATTTCTTAAGTTTGACGACAAGCTCCGCTGTTCCTTCCATACCCTCAAGAATGCTTTGGAAGTCCTGCAGAATAGGCACTTCTACGGTAGACAGGTCCGCACCTGGAACAATGTCTTTTTTGGCATAGGTTTCAAGCAAGGCACGGTCCAAGATCGAATCCTCGGTTGTCGTGATCTTACCGAGCATGAGTCGCAACAAGCCCTTGATCGTAATAACGGCGCTTCGAATGATATCTTCGACAGAAGCTGATTCACCAGCCGGTCTTGGCAAATCAAAAGGATTGATTTTAGAGCGCGATGCCAAAGAAATATTGATGTATGTACCACCTACCGCATCAGACAGATGCTTGTATTCCGATTCTGGGTCGATAACGATGACATCAACTCCAAGCATGAGCGACCGAATAATCTCGAGTTTAACGGCATACGACTTACCCGCGCCTGACGTAGCAAAAATAACCGCATTAGCATTCTGCAAGGAGAAGCGATCAAAAATAATCAACGAGTTGTTATGGCGATTTACACCATACAAAATACCGTTATCACTTGTAAGTTCTGCCGAGGTAAACGGAAATGAGGACGCGATCGGCGACGTGCTCATGTTAAATGTGATCTGTAACTCGTCATTACCTAGCGGCAAGGTTGAGTTAAAGCCCTGTTCTGCTTGAAAATACGCTCGGCGCGTATAGATCAACATGGCTCCGAAGGTGCTCTCCACGCTCGACGTCACGCGCTCAAGCTCCTCCTTATCTTTTGAGTAGAAGGTGCAATAAAAAGCAAACTGGAAGAAGTGCTCGATACCCTGCGTCAAATCATCACGCAACTGTTCAATATCTCGCAACGCTGTTTCATTGATCGGATCGCGTGGCTTTCCTGATTCAGCATCAGAAGAGATTTGTGCTTCCAGAACACCTGTCTTTCGTCTCAGCTGTTTAAGAACGATATCCGCTTTGATCGGATAAAAGAACATGGCGATATCCAACTGCGCAGAGAGGTTGATAATCGGTGAAGCCCAACCAACGGTTACATATCGAGGATACGTAACAACAAACAATGTTCTGCAATACACGTCACCCAAACTCACAAAGGAAGGCTCCACGACCATTGACGATGGCGCTACCAAGTCTTTGATAGAAGCAACTCCTCTGCGATAAATACGCTCTTCTTCAAGAGCGATCTTCTCACCCTCCGTTTTTCTTTTCTGCTCTTCTTTGGAAGGACCTTTTTGCAAACCAACACCACCCTTCGTGATAAGCGCAGGGTCAAAAGCAGGTTTTTGGTCTGGTACAAAGGCCATATTATTCTATTTGGAGTTTTGAAATATCAGACATACGTTGCGCTTCAAACAACTGCGGATTGTAAACGGTGTACAGCATTTCAATCAGACTTTGCGTATCAAGCTGTACGGCATTAAGCGACATGCTCGATAATCCCCCTGTAATCTGGCTAACGCGTAAACTCAAATCAAACTTGAGTTTTTGAAAACGATCCTCTGTTAGTTTTCCGACAATGGTCGGTGAGAAAATTTCTGACAGTCTCTGGAAGAATCCTTTCTGCACCGTCCCTTTATCTGTTACTGGATTCAACGGAACAACCACATAAAAACGTTTCTGCATGATGTCACCTAGCTCTACAAGCTGTTTGACGAAATCTTTGTAATCGTGAATTTGCCGTTTTAGCAAATCGCTTTCGATGGTTTTCTCGCTCTCATCGAGCTGATGCATGTAATTATCAATATTCATGCGTCGCGACTGGATCACGACCTGAATGGGATAATCGAGCCCGTTCAAAAACTGCATGTAGGCTTGAACAATAGCGTTCTGTTCATCCGTCGACTTAAGTGAAAAGTTGATACTGGAAACGAGAAGAACGACCCGCAAGGTGCCGTCTTTCATAATAACAATATCGTCGCGAATTTCCGCTACGTCCAGAAATTTCTGGGAAGGGACGCCTGGCTTGGGTCCGGAAAGTTTCTTGCTTTGCATATCAGGACTCATCTTCATCAGGATTGTACACCCCGCCCGTGTTTACCGTTAGGGCCAAATCACGTAAACGTGTGGATTCCGGCCTTGCCTTAGGTGCCGCAACAATAGCTTTGATTTCTGGCGGTTTTACGACGAACTGTTTCAACTCGTTCGTCGTTAATTCCTTATGCCAAACTCGTAACCTTGGACGTACCAATGTTTGCAAGACATTTACAAAGAAAAGATGAAATGGTTGTCCATTGACCTTGAGAAAACCAAATACTCCCGCAAGTCCTACAGTGAGGATGGCTAAAACAATAAAAAGTGGTAATTGAAAAATGCGGTACTCGATAAAAAGTGCAAACGTTGCTCCCAATGAAATTAAAAACTGTCGGACCGTGATCGGACCAAGAATTTTATCCTCGTTATCAATAAACTGCGGTACGACAAATTTTTCAGGCATTTACCAAATTATAGCACAGTAAAGTTAACCCCTCTAAATCTCCCCTTCTGCGAAGGGAGACTTTCCGATTCAGAACCCCT
>CAYZVS010000015.1:0-15788 GCA_964482085.1 uncultured Gammaproteobacteria bacterium | reverse complement strand
GTGTTAGGTTGCGCGTGATAGAATCCGCACATGGCGGACGCAGCAAGGGCAACACCGCTTCCGGATGAAGAACCGGTTGAGGAGACGTCGCAAAACGACGATTCATCAGCCAAGGACCTTACCGGAGAAGAGAGAGGTAAAAGCGTCGCCTTTGGGACGTTTTTTTCCGTAGGTCCAAAACAATATCGCGATGTAACCGTCATCGGTTATGACAGCTTGCGCGATACCGTCCGCGCCGTCCGTCGTTCTGGTGATTCTGTAGAGAATGTCCAAATCCCCTACAAGGATTTCCAGACACTTGTTGAAACGCAACGTCAAAACGATTTAGCGCGTGGCACAAGAACAAAAAAGAATTCTTCCAACGCTGTACGTGGCATGTTTGGAAAGAATGTTTCTATCGATGGTAAGCAAGCGCAAGTGATCGGCTACGACGCTCAAAGCGATGAGGTACTGGTGAATCAAGGTGCGACGAGTCGTTGGATGAAACCAGCAGAAATTTCTCGTCCAACACGATCCGCTAAGGCCGGAGTTGCGGCCGTTGCTTCAGCACCAACAAAATCATCAACCAAAATCATCAACGAGCAAGGTTCTGAAATCGATGAAGACAAAACGTTGCAAGTAAAACAAGCCTTTGAAAGTGGCCGCATCAAAGTGAATGACCCGCCGGGCCAAAAGACCATTGGACTTTCCGTCGACTCAACCGGAAAAATCCTGCGCCAAGTTGAAGTAAGCGGTACCTCAATTCAACCTTCACAAATCCAATACACATCACGCACAGGCCAAACGATTGATCTAGACGACCTCGATGTTGCAATCCCAGAGATTACCGCCCCGCTTGAAGAAATTGCATCTGTTGTATCGACGGCGACATCGGTATCCGAGCCTTCTACCATCCGTTCAGCGCGGCAGTCACTTCAACAGCAGCGCGGGCAAGTTTCTGTTTCCGCAACGATTCAAGGTGTGGCAGCCTCCGTTGCCGCGGTAGCCGCTTCGATACCAGCGGCGGATACAGCTGCTACAGCTGTGATCGCCTCTGCGCAAAAGGCACTGGCAACTTACGGACAGAACGCGGAGAATCGTGAAAATCAAGTTCAAACCTTGAGCTCACAGTTGAATGACGTTTCTAATCGCATCAACCAACTACAGCAAGATTCACGTTCTGCACTTGCGGGCGGTAATGGAGAGCAGGCAGCACAATTTGAACAACAAATTCCTCCACTGCAAACCAAACGCATCACAATACTCGACCAGCAAACCGGACTTCAGGCCGCAGGAATCAATGAAAGTAATCGCGCACAGCAAATCGCGCAAAAAGTAACAAGCTTCCAAAAAAATAATGATGGTTTTGTTCCTCAAGAACAGCTCGCCGCTCTACAGGATCTTTTACCGAGTTCCCAGCCGACACGAACACCCGTAACCGCGATAGCCGTTGCTGCGGCAGCCTTACCAAAACCGCCTGCTGCCTCCCCGAGAACATTTGCGCCATCACTTCCAACGCGTCCCACAAGAGGTGCCTCTTCTCCTTCCGTACGTACGCCCAAACCCATTCGCCCTTTGCCGAGCGGAAGCTTATCGACCTTGAGCGGGCAAGCTCAACGTGCGGTAGAGTTTAATGCTGGCCAAGAATATGATCGTAGCTCTGGCCGAGAAGAAGTAATGGGAGAAGACGCATTACAAAACGCTCTTAACACTGAGGGAGGTCAAGAATCTTTTGCTGGCCCTCTGGATATTCCAGAAGCAAGAGTTCAGAGCTATGCCGCCAACGCCGAGGATGAACCAGAAGCGGCAGATATTTACGGCTCAAACGAGGAAGAAGGTAGAGAAAGAATGAAAAGGATCAACCGATCCTCTGGGGAGCGTGTCCGTTCATCCGAGTCAACGGAATCGAACGATTCTAGCTCTCCGGAGAATGACCTTCCTTATGAGTCCGATACGTCATTAGGGCCCGCTGGACCAACACCGCAAGAGATTGCTCGCGCCTCTGCTTTGCAGCAGGCGACTGCCTCTGCGGCAAACGCGCAATCCCAGACAAAACAAAGTACGACAGAAAAAGTCGCACAAGCCGTAGAAGGTCAGAAAAAGAAAATCGCTACTGCTAAAAAGACGATCTCCAACCTTGTCGACGCCTTTGACGCGATTCATGGTTTTGAAGATGTCGTGGGTTTACTTATGACGTTTGCTCACTTAAACGCAAGACTAGCGCTGACGGTCTTCAAAAAAGATTTACCTTTTGTACCGAGAGCAGGTTTTCCCTATGAATGTGCTGTTATTGGTTGTTTTGATCTTATTGTCGTCCTATTTGCCCTCTGTATAATAATTGGTCCAATCATTATCATTTCAGCAATCTTTTCCGTGTTTGGTGGTGCAGCCTTTGGCATCGCTGAAATCTTCAGCGCATTATAGTGGCACAGGCAATTGTGTTATAATACGATCATGAACGACCGCTTGAAACGTGTTCTTTTGATCGTAGGCTTTTTGCTTGTTGTTATTGCTATCGCCTTCGGTATCTATTGGGTATTCTTCCGACGACCCACAACCCCTGTTGTCACACAGCCTGGCGTGCAAACTCCGGGAGGAAGTTTTCCTTCTGCAGGAACTGGCGGACCACAAGGCGCGACCACAACACCAGAAGGTCCTGGCGGTCTTCCAACACAACCAGGTCAGCCATTTATTCCTTCAATTCCAGAGGGTATTCCAACGGCTCCCCGTACACGTGTTTTGCGAGCGACGCCTACCACAAATGTTTCAATGGCGAGTAATGGTCAGATCCGTGGCTACAACCCGGACGATGGACGTTTTTATCGGGTTACGGTCGATGGAGAGGAGACACCGCTCTCTAACCAAGCATTTTTTGGAGTCGAAAGTGTTAATTGGGGGAACTCAACAGATAAAGCCGTGATTAACTATCCAGACGGATCAAATATTTTGTACGATTTTGCAACGGATAAGCAGGTAACGTTGCCAAAGCACTGGGAAGATTTCAATTTTTCACCTGATGACGGTCAGATCGTCGCTAAGAGTGTTGGAAATAACTCTGACAACCGTTTTCTTGTTGTCGCCAATCCTGACGGTACCAATGCAAGACCGATTGAAACACTTGGTGATAACCAGGACAAAGTCCATTCTAGCTGGTCGCCAAATAACCAATCCGTCGCCTATTCGTTTACGGGTGAAAAGCTTGGCCTCGATCGCCAACAGATTATTTTATTAGGACAGAATCAAGAGAATTTTAAGGGTCTTGTTGTAGAAGGCCGTGGTTTTGTTCCGGCATGGTCTCCTTCCGGTCAAAATCTTTTGTACTCCGTTTACAGCTCAGCTAACAATTATTTGCCGTCGCTTTGGATCAGCGGTGCAACTGGTGACTCTATTAATGCCAATCGTACCAACCTACAAATCAACACTTGGGCCGACAAATGCACCTGGAGCGGAGAACAAGCGCTTGTCTGTGGTGTTCCGACACGTCTCGGTCAGGGAGCGGGTTTGCAGCGCGATGCCTTTGCCAATGTTCCTGATGAGATTTGGAAAATCAATTTACAGACAGGTGAAAAAATTAATCTAGGTCAACCGCAAGGCGGAGCTTCTATAACGAACATGAGCGTAACACCGGATGGAAAGTCGGCTATTTTTACGGACTCGACATCCGGCCGTCTTATCCGATTTGATTTGTAAGCTATGGATGACCGTCGACGTGCACTTTGGCTTTTTCTCGGTTTATTTGCCGTCGTAAGCTTATTGTTGTCGTGGAGTGTCATCTATCGCACCGTCTCAACCTTCCAAGCCGGAACTCGTCCCGCATATACACCAGAAGGCCTTGCTCTCAAACCGCAACTGCCTCCAATCCGTGCGACGGATCCTGCTCGAGGCTCCACTTCAACCGACGCCGTTGTTATCGTCGAGTTTGCGGACTTCACTTGCACCTATTGCCGTGCTTCACAACCGGAACTTGCCGCCGTTCTCGCGGCAAATCCAAATACCCTACGCGTTGTTTGGCGCGACATGCCTGTCGCTAGCGACAGACCAGACGGCATTCTCGCCGCATCTGCAGGCCGTTGTGCAAATGAGCAAGGAAAGTTTTGGGAGATGCATGACGAGCTTTTCCGTTTGGCGACCATTGATATCACGTCGATACAATCCCTTGCTGCAAAACTCGATCTCGATACCTCGTCTTTCAATTCTTGCTTGCAATCCGGTCGTCACGTCGTTGATATTCAATCTGACATTCAAATTGCAAGAGACCATGGTTTAACGGGCGCGCCTACATTTTTTATCGGCGGACGAGATCTCACGGGGTATGTAAAATCCGGAGAGTTCCAATGGGCGATACTTAAGGAGCGGATTTTCTAACTATGCGCGTAAAAGGCTTATTGCTGGCTGCAGCCTTCACGCTCATTCCTTTTGCCGCAAGTGCGCAAGTGGGTCCTTGCGGTAGTGGTGATACCTGCGCTTCCGGCCAAGTTTGTATCGGTCCAGGAGGATCGCGGCTTTGTTACAGAACATGTAATCCAGCGGCCGCTGCAGGCGCATCAGATGCTTGTCCGGCATCGGAAGCTTGCAGTCGTCCCTCTGGATTTACCCAAGATGTTTGTCAGCCCTCATCATCAACTGGCTCATCCCCCGCTGCCTCGGCAGAACCTACGGAAGAAATTCCGTTTGTACCTATCACACCAGAGCTAGGTGTACCGATCCCAGGCGGAAGTCTAACAGCTCCAACACGTGAATCTGGCGTTGTGCGTGTTGCTTTTCTTGCAGAATATATTAACGCGGCGTATCGATACCTCTCCACGATCGCCCTCGTCGTCGCGATCGTAATGGTTGTGTATGGTGGTTTTTTGTATCTCGGCGCATCAGCCGGAGTTGGATCGATTCAACGTGGCAAAAAAATCATTATCGATGCTATCGCAGGAATGCTATTGATTCTGTCTGCCTACGCCGTTCTAAACCTGATTAATCCTCAAACAACAAATTTAAAAGTATTAGAACTCGCATTTGTTAATCCGTTAACCGATGAACAGATGGAAGAATTGGAAGCTGATTTAGCTGAGCCTTCCTCGCCCTCAAGTGGTGGTGGAGGTGGTAGCTCCGAGTTCATTACGGTTGATGAATCTAACTTGGAGCGTCTTGATGAAACCTGTGTTCACTTGAACACGCCTGTTGATCCGTCTTTGATCGAGCCCTTGCGCCGTGCAGCCAATCGATTTTGTGAATTACGTGGTTCTAATACGAGCTGGCGTATCGTTGGTGGCGGTTTTCGTCCTCCCTCGCTCTCGCTCCGACTTTGGTTAAAGCGCTGTGTTGGTCGAGTAAACTGTACAACTGCAACAGGTGCTCCGCTACGACCTGGTGTCACAACACGTGATGCAGGAGGTCGATGGTCATTTGCCGATTCCTCACTGCGCGCTCTGATCCCTCCGCCTCAAGACGCGATCTATTCTGATGCGCAAATTCAACCGCTTTATGACCGACTATTACCCCAAGCTGGGGCATCTTCCGGATCCGGTCACGCACGCGGTTTAGCGATGGATATTTATTGCGGCGGCGTCTCACGCAACCAAGCTGACCCTTTTGTCCCCTGCCAATTATTACTCGAGCAGGCGATGCAAGAATCCGGTTTTTGCCGTATTCCAAACGAGTGGTGGCATTTTGAGTTAGCGAGCAACCATCCATCGCGCTCTTGTAATCCACGTTGGACAATTGGTACCGCAATGGTTCCACTGGGCGATGCTGCTGCACGAGAGGTGGATTATCGCAGCTGTACGAGTTATTATTCATTCTCGAGAGCCCGCGCCGGTTTAGAAGCGTGTCACTAACTATGCGAATTCTCTTAGCGAGTTTACTCGCGCTCATATTCCTCCCAATCAATCCTGTTTTTGCACAGGTCGGTCCTTGTGGTTCCGGAGACACCTGCGCCTCAGGACAAGCATGTATTGGTGCGGTAGGTAGTCGTTTTTGCTATCAAAACTGCACGGAAGGAAGTACGAGCTGCCCTGCCCCACAGACCTGTCGTCAACCAACGGGCATATCACAAACCGTTTGTGCAGACCCAGTACCGACAGCGCCTTCAACCTCGGAACCGGTTGAAGAGGCTCCTCCAGAAGCGGCCTTCATTCCAATTACTCCTGAGCTCGGAGTTCCAATTCCTGGATTGAACCTCGTCGCACCAACACGTGAGGGTCAAACCGTCCGTGTCGCCTTTCTTGCTGGATACATTAACGCCGTTTATCGATATCTAACCGCCATCATTCTTGTTGTAGCTATCGTGATGGTTGTTTACGGCGGATTCCTCTATCTCGTAGGCTCTGCCGGTGTTGGTTCGATACAAAAAGGAAAAACAATTATCATCGACGCGATCATGGGCTTGCTGATCACACTCGCAGCCTACGCGATTTTAAATACCGTTAGTCCAGGCACGACACAACTAAAAACGCTTGAACTCGGTTATATTGCTGGCGAGGTTACGGAAGAACCAGGCGGCATTGATTACGGAGAAGCCGCTAGCGGTTCTGGTGCAGCTTCTTGTTCAGCTTCGAGACGTGGGAGCAGTGATACGACTTACGATGCGATCTTCCAACGTTATGCCGGCTGCGCAGGGTTAGACTGGAGAATCCTGAAAGCCGTCGCATACAAAGAGTCGGGTTTTCGTGAATGTGTAACTAATCGCTATGGCTTCACGGGCTTATTTCAAGTGCGTCCTGACACTTGCGCCCTTCGTCGATTTGGAAGAGCTGCCGACTGCAATCGCTTAATTAATCCAGAAATCAATACGGCCGCCGCCGCTGTTGGTCAGTTGCGTGCAGGTGCTGATCTTATCCATCGTCTCTGTCCGACTCTGACAGATGCTCGTCGATACGTAGCTCTGCTCTATTTTGGTCATAATAGCGGCGCAGGTGCATTACAAGCTGTTATTCGCGATGTTGGATGTAATGCTTCTGATGCAGAATACGATCGTTCCAGTACCGAGTTTTGGGAGGCGCGCTCCACTCGTCTGGGACGCAGTCTTCCACCAAATCATGATGCTCGTATGAGCTTTGCGCGTACCGTTGCAGATACTGCCGTAGGCTATGGCGTAACCACACCGACCATGCCACGATCTTCCTGTCCGGTAATCTGACATGAAGCCTCCAGCCCAGTTATTCTCTTGTACAAATTGCGGCGCCCAGTACCAGAAATGGGCCGGGCGCTGTTCTGATTGTGGAAAATGGGGGTCGATTGCAGAAGAAGCCACTGCAGAGTCATCATCGCCTCGTAAAGCGGGCAAACCAGGTAAAACAAGCTCCTTCGCCGATCTCGCGGCCGCTGGTGAAGTACCACGCCAGAAAACCAATCTTCCCGTATGGGATGATTTGCTAACAGGTGGTATGGTTTCCGGCTCCGTCACGCTTCTTGGTGGCGAGCCTGGTATCGGAAAGTCGACATTACTCGCTCAGCTTGCGCTCACAGTAGCATCGCAAGGAAAAATGGTTCTGTATGTCACGGGTGAAGAGTCGCCCGCGCAAGTTTCATTACGTCTGAAGCGTCTCTCCCCTATTCTTCCGCCCACACTTCTTTTTCTTGATGAGACCTCTGCCGATATTGTCTCGACAACGATCGCTGAAACAAAACCATCACTCGTCATCGTCGACTCAATCCAGTCCATGCGTGCGCCAGAAGTTCCTGGTGAGCCTGGAAATGTCTCGCAAGTACGAGCTTCCGCTGGTTGGATTGCAGAATCGGCAAAAAAATCTGGAACTCCTGTCATCCTCGTTGGCCAAGTCAACAAGGATGGCGATCTCGCCGGCCCACGCCTCCTAGAGCATCTCGTGGACACCGTTATCATGATGGAAGGCGACCGCAGTCATGCATTTCGTTTAATGCGCGTCACCAAACATCGCTTTGGCACGACAGAATCGACGGCGCTTTTACAGATGATGGAGATCGGCCTTGTTGTCGTAGAAGATCCAAGTGCTGCGATGTTAGCTGATCGACCAAAACAAGCGCCAGGAACCGTTGTAACGTGTTTACTGGAGGGTCAGCGACCCATCCTGGTCGAGGTACAAACACTAGTGACACCGGCAGGATACGGAACACCCTTACGACGCACTTCTGGCATCGATTTGAATCGTCTAAGCCTATTGCTTGCCGTAATGGGTCGTCGTGCTGGCGTCGGCTTTGGCGACCAAGATGTCTTTGCAAACGCTGTCGGTGGAATCGAGGCAAAAGAAACGGCAGTCGATCTTGCTATATGTCTCGCCGCCGCTTCATCTAAACTCGATAAACCTCTTCCGGAAGATCTTGCCGTTTGGGGAGAAGTTGGTTTAACCGGAGAAATCCGCCCTGTCGCGCGTATGGATGTCCGACTCAAAGAAGCAAAACGACTTGGTTTTAAGCGTTTCATCACGCCAAACGAATGTAAGCATCTGAAAGATGCAATGAAGCTCCTGGGATAACCCACCCCTGCCCCTCCCTTCTGCGAAGGAGGGGTTCTGAATCGGAAAGTCTCCCTTCGCAGAAGGGGAGATTTAGAGGGGTTATTCCAAGTGAGCCGTATCCCTCATCCCTTCAACCGCCCGCTTCCAAAGCGGGTGTTTTGATAAATCCGGATCCGTATCCAGAATACGTTGCGCTTCACTCCTAGCGATAGAAATAATATCCCCATCTGTAATCCTCGCGATAACCAACGCTTCGTGTCCGCTCTGCTGTGTACCAAGTAGCTGTCCACTCCCACGTAATTTCAGATCTTCTTCTGCTAGCTTGAACCCATCTTGCACGCGCTCCATCGTTGCCAAGCGTTCAAGTCCTGGTCCTTCTGTATCCGTAAGCAGATAACAAGAGCTGGGCAAATGGGATCGTCCGACACGTCCTCGTAACTGATGTAGTTGAGCTAGTCCGAATCTCTCCGCTCCCTCAATTGCAATCACGGTCGCCTGCGGAACATCTACACCGACTTCAATAACGCTCGTCGCAATCAAGACATCAATATCTCCATTTTTAAATGCTTCCATCGTCTCTTCTTTTTCTTTGGGTTTTAATCGTCCATGAAGCATTGCAAGCTTTAATCCTTCAAGCGGCCCTTTTGATAATTTCTTCAATTCATCTGTCACAGAAGAAACACCAAGTGCATCCGAGGGATCGATAAGCGGACAAACGATATACGCTTTTTCCTTTCTGGCGATCGCATCACGAATTGCTTGATAAGCCGATTCACGTCGTTGCCCAACGCAAACTTTGGTCTCAATCGGCAATCTTCCTGCCGGCTTCTCAATAATCAATGAAATATCTAAATCTCCATACAATGTGAGCGCCAACGTTCTCGGAATCGGTGTCGCCGTCATCGATAGAAGATGCGGAACATGTCCGTCATCACGCGTTTCTAAAATCATCCGTTCACGCTGGCCAACGCCAAATCGATGTTGCTCATCGACGATTGCCAAAGCCAAGTCTTTTGGAAGACGGTGATTTTCCAGCAAGGCATGCGTTCCAACAAGGACCACATTCCCCTGCTCTGCCAATGATTCCACCTGACCTGTTTTAAGTGGCTGATCCTCACGTCCCTGATACAGTCGTTTCTCCGTACGCGTGACGAGTGCAAATGGAATATTGTGGCTTGCAAACAGACGCTGAAACGTCACAGCATGCTGTCTGGCGAGAATATCGGTCGGAGCGAGCAATGCCGCAGAAAAACCGTGTCGATGTACGTGTGCGGCTAAAAACGCGGCTACAACGGTCTTTCCTGATCCAACATCGCCTTGAATCAAACGACGCATAGGCTCACCTCGTTCCATGTCTTGAAGTGCTGACCAAACGGATTTTTTCTGATCACCAGTTAGCGGGTATGGAAGACTCTCAACAAATTTCTTTGCAAAAATTTGGTCAAAAGGTATTGATGGTGCTCCAGCTTTTGTTGACCGCTTTCTCTCTGCTCCTAACGCGAGCTGATAACCAAGAACCTCGTCAAACGCCAAGCGATGTCTTCCTTGTTCAGCATGATCCCCATTTTCCGGCTCATGTACAGCTTTGATCGCCTCGGGGAATTCCATTAAATCCATCCGCTTGCGGTCAGCTTCACTCACCGCATCTTCCGGCCACTCAACATTTTCTAAAACGTACTGCATCAAACGACGATACGTTTTTTGTATTAATGTTCCCGCAAGTCCGTAAACAGGCGCAACTTTTCCTGCGGCTAATGTTCTTGCCTCAGCCGGTTCCCAGATCGGGCTAGCTAATGTTTTACCGTAAGGAGCCTTAATCTGAATCTTTCCAGAAAGAAAAATCTTTCGGCCTGGCTTGAATTCCTCCAACACCCAAGGCTGATTAAAAAATGTTGCGGTGAGCTTTCCTGACTCATCTTCAAACTGAAGTCGGAAAACAGCAAAACGTTTTCGGAAAGTATTAAGTTTAAAGCACGCATGTACCGTTCCCTCCAGTGTCACGACATCTCCATTCTGCGCATCTGCGATCTTTGTGATTCGAGAAAAATCGTCGTAACGTCTAGGGAGGGTGAGCAAGAGGTCGCCTATCGTCCGAATACCTAAACTCTCCCAGGCCCTCCGGACCGGAGCCGTCGCCCCTTTCACAAAAGAGACAGGTTCATCCCAATGCAGCATGATCTCCATCCTAGGCTCTTTTCATGCTACAATCCAGTCATATGCGATCTTTCCCTCCGGAAGTGGAAGAAGCGATGATTCTTTCCCAAGACAAATTTGCATGGGAGACTCCAGCTTTTGAAAAACACGTGCGCGGAAAAGCCTGGTACTTTGGCCTCGCTGTTTTGGCCGTTCTCCTTATCGCCTACTCGGTTTGGACGGCAAACTTCCTGTTTGCCTTTATTATCTTTCTTTCTGCCATCATTCTGCTACTCGTAGGCGGCCAAGAACCGAAGACGCTTTTGGTTCAGGTGGGAGACAATGGCATCGTGGTAGACGGAAAGCTTCGCCTATTTCAGGATATCGGCAACTTTGGCATCGTTTACCAGCCTCCAATTTCCAAGGTTCTCTACATGGAGCCTCGCGGGACGCTTTCCCAACGCATGCGCATCCAGCTTGAGGACACCGATCCAGTAGAATTACGTAATCACTTGCGCCAGTACTTACAGGAGGATCTGGACTTGCAAGGAGAGCATCTCTCTGATATACTCGGGCGGCTTTTGAGGATCTGATCAGCATGCGGCCATAGCTCAGCTGGATAGAGCGCTTCCCTGCGAAGGAAGAGGTCAATCGTTCGAATCGATTTGGCCGCACCATATAAAAACACCCCGTTGTACGGGGTGTTTTTATTATTTCATCTCCTTCGCATCGATGAGCACTTCTCCTGCATGTTTAGCAGGCTTCACCTCTTCATAGATCTTTGCGATCTTGCCCTTATCATCGATCAAGAAGCTGACACGATTGATACCCATATATTCCCGGCCCATAAACTTCTTTTTACCCCAGACGTCATACGCTTCAATCGCTTCCTTGTTTTCATCGGACAAAAGCGTAAACGGTAACTCGTATTTCTCGGCAAACTTGGCATGTTTTTTTACAGGATCAGCACTCACTCCAAAAACGGTAATACCCATCTTCTTAAAAGACGAGTAATTGTCCCGAATCGTGCACGCCTCGACCGTACATCCTGGTGTATCGTCCTTTGGATAAAAGTACAGCAGCACCCATTTCCCCTTCTGATCTTTCAAAGAGTGTATCTTTCCATCTTGATCTGGCAATTTGAAATCCGGTGCTTTGGATCCAATCTTAATCATATACGTCGATTCTAGCACCAAAAACCCCGCTTGTGGCGGGGCTTGGAGCATTAGGTGATGATGTCTTCCACCGTGCACTTAAACACGGAAGCGATTCCGAGCAAGGTCTTGATCGTCGGGTTCTTATTGGCACCGGACTCAAGCTTGATGATGGTGTTATAGTTCACCTTTGCCTTCTTAGAAAGCTGTTCACGCGTAAGTTCATGATCAGCACGCATGGATTTCACGTTAGAAGCAATCTTGGACAAACTGTACTTTGGGAGCGTCTTGCTCATAGCGTTCAAAGACAAAATTATAATGGAATAACAGCAAGGGATTTGCCCATTATAAGAATATTCTCAAATTAGTCAAGACCCACTATTTGTATATGGGTGAATGCTTGCGAACAGCTCTTGATGGTTAACGTTTCAAGCTAGAATTGATACTGGCGCGAGTCAGTGGTCCGAGAATTCCCGTTGTCCGTATTTTGTGCGCTTGCTGGTATCTGATGAGTGCATTTCTGGTGAGCGCGCCAAAAAGTTTGGTCTCATTGCCCGGTGAACCTGGTCCTTCTTTTGCGATAAGAAATCCGTGTGAGTTCAAATATTTCTGAAGCTCTTTTACGTCATCTCCTGTAGACCTGCTCTGAAGTTCACGTATAAACTGGTAAGATGTTGCGTTTTCTTGACTTGGGATGATGCTGCCTCCGTGTACAGGTATCAAGGTTAGCTCAATGCGGTTTATATAGACATTCGTAAATTGAATGGATATGTCTTGAATGCCATCAGAGTTTAAATCAAGAATGCGGCTGTCCTTGATCCTAAGCTGCAGGACATGAGGAGTCCCAATAATCTTGAAGCGGACCAAAGGCTCGCTCAAATCTACATAGTCAAGTGACAAGATGTAGGGTTTAGACGCATCATTATTTATCTTGAAGGTAGATTGACTGCCTGTTTTTACGAGCAGATTAACACCTCCCGCATCAACGATACCAACATCTTGTGCTTCATTAATTTCAACGACTGATTCACGCTTTCCTGCGCCAATGCTCTTAGGTGGGATAAATGAACCACCTCCCTTTGGAACAGCAGCTGGGATTGCCTCGAAATAGGCAGTTAAATTCAAGGCGTTTATGACATTCTGATCGTATCGAGGATTATCGACCCTTCCATCACTCCAATGCGAGAACTGATTTAATGAAAAAGCGGTTGCGGTTACGGGTATAGTTGAAGAGTTGTAATTGATGAGTTGTGTTGTTGAGCCTGAGATAAAACCACCATCGGCCGCCGTATACGTGACGGTATGAGTATATATATTGACTTCCCCAGACAAAGCAAGATCATCGCCTGACAATCTTCCAAAAGCAAATGTACCTGTGGAAGCAGCCGCACCCCAAGCGTAAAGACGATAAGAAACATCCGTTGCATTTTGAAGGCTCAGAATATCAAACGGCGATGTATTCGTTGCAGAGCGACCGTTCAGATCGACCCCTGTATACACTTGTGGAGCGCCAATTTCATTACCCGGAGTCGAGAATTCATCTAAACTGTATTGCCATTGATAGGTCGTCGGACCGGAAGCAGTACGTAAATTATTTTGAAAAATACTCGTAAAATCAATGTAGTAACCATTTTGAGAATGAACATTGAATTGATAGTACTCATCGGCCAAAATAGCTGTTGTTCGTGTAGCGGAATCAAAGCCGGTTGATGCAAATGCATCGCTGGAAAGTTGCGATGTAATTCCGGAACCTCTGCTGATCTGAACCGACTGCAAGTGAGAATTCAATGTCGTCGCGGATAGGGACGGTTCATTGCCTGCTAATCCGTTTGGGTCAAAACCAATAATAATGTTCGGTGAAACCGTACCGGCAAGCTGAAACTCTGGTCCGCTGTTTCTTCCAAGTGCAAATGTTCCGCCACCTGATGTGGCTCCCCATGCATAGAGTCTCAGTGTGACTTTTTTCTGTGTCTGCAGGCTTAATACTCCACTTAGATCGATAGGCGCTTGAACAACCCCCAAATCATCTATTCCGTTATAGAGTACCTCAGGTCCTATATCGGTTCCTGGAGTCGAGAATTCATCTAGACTGTATTGCCACTGAAAGGTTGTAGGGCCTTGCGGACTTCTTCGAATAATAGAATTTAGTCCATACAAAGACATTCGATACCCACTCTTGGCGACGATGTGTACTTGAACGTAGTTGCTATTCTCGATCGCTATCGTTTTTGTACCGCTGACGACAAAGCCATTTGAAGAGAATGCATTTAGCAACCCCGATGGATTAAGTCCCGAACCACGTGTGAGCTCCGCTGTTTGTAAGGATGAGTTTAAGGTGGTCGCGTTATGGTTTATCTGGTCCCCAGTCTGACCAGCTTCCTCAAAAGCAACGATACTTCCTGGCCCTAACTCCCCTGCAAAAGAAAGATCGTTACCCGCGCGCCTTCCAAGCGCGATGGTTCCGGCTGCACCCGTTGCTCCCCAAGCGTACATTCTAAATGTAACGGCATTTCCGGACTGTACTTGTTGTAATTCTGTGACTGAAGACAGATCGATTGCAGTCATGGCGGCACCGTTAGTTCCCGTGCCTGTATAAGAGCCTTCTGCTCCCACGTCTGTCCCAGAAGTAGCAAAACCATCAAGGCTATATTGCCATTGATATGCATTAGGACCGGTTGCGCTTCTCCTGAGGTTGAAATTGATAGTGTGAAATGAAAGAGATTGGCCATTCTTAGGCTGTAGGACAACTTGAAAGTATTCGTTACTCGATATTGAGTTTGATTATAATCCGCCCACAACAAAAGCTGTTGCAGAGTAGGAATTCGCAAGAGCCGCTGGTGTTATTCCAGAGCCACGTGAGAGAGAAACGGTTTCTATATCGGTATCATTCGTCGTAGCATTAACGGTGATCTCTGTGCCCGCTGAGCCATTTAATTCAAAAGCGGCTACTGTAATGGAAGCGGCTCGCGCGGGCTGTGGGCCCGAAGAAAAAAAAGTGGCAGTTAATAAAAAAAATCCCAAAATCAACTTGTAGGGGCAGTTCAATTTCATGACTGTAGTCTAGCAAAAAAGACCGTCAGTCGCGATCAAGGTGCTCGTTAGTTACGCATCATGAGCGATGTGCTAGGCTTCCTTGCGCTTATGGAAATCAATGTAGCCACCCAACGCATTCTTCTGCTCAAAGACCAGATTTCCCCACAGGATGCCAAAGAACGCGCTTGGCAAAAGAAAGTCACAGCTTTTGATGCTATTAGTAAGGTAACAAGCCTTTTGAGTAAACCTAAGGACGAGGACTTTGCGCTCACTTATAGCGAGCATCGCTATGAGCCATTCTGGCATGTAATCACTAACGCCCGTTACGAATACACGCGTACGGCCAACTACACTGTATCGACCAGCGGCAAAGAGGTTAAAACGATTACCGTCCATGACGTAAAATATGACGAGCAAGACGGCCGTATCACGATCCCGGTTCTGGAATACTGTCTGCAAGAAGAACGAGAAGAAGTTATTGTCGATGGCATAACGGTTAAACTGGCTCCTGAACTTAAAAAGTATCTTTCGATGCTGCCACATGAAGTGAAGGGACAGCTGAAAGATGAAGTCGAGGACGGCGCGATTCTCGTTCCTCCACAAGCCCGTGTTTCAGCGATCATGCGCGACTCACTCGCTAAAATGATCAAAGGCATTCAAGCCGATACGATACTAGCGGAACAGGTAGAAGTCGTATGTGTTGATCTGTACTATCGTCCAATCTACGCATTTAAATACACTTGGGCATCTAAAAACAAAGAAGCAATTTTGGAGGTTGATGGACTGACTGGAGAAATTCGACAAGGAAAGCGGGTATTCAAGGAATACATGGGAAAGATTTTAGACCAAGATTTTCTGTTTGACGTCGGCGCCGATGCCCTTGGCATGTTTGTCCCTGGTGGAAGTATCGCAATGAAAGCCGCTAAAAAATATATGGATACGCGGAAATAAAAAGAATAAGAAAAAACTCGATGCATGTACATCGAGTTTTTTCATGGCGGTATGTTCTGGACAAAGTTCGAATGTATTTCGAGCAAAATCCGAATGATGAATGAATCGTTCC
>CAYZVS010000014.1:16849-18538 GCA_964482085.1 uncultured Gammaproteobacteria bacterium | reverse complement strand
ATTCAGAACCCCTCCTTCGTAGAAGGGAGGGCAGGGGTGGGTTATGATTGACGAATTTGACATGTTTTGCTAGCCTTTCATCACTAACTTATTGCGTCCCATCGGCCAATGCTGATGGAAACGTGCATCCGGCCCTTCCGGTCCGAAGCTGATTCTTAACGGATCGCTTGGGGCCGAAAGACGCCGACAAGCTATGTTGAATCCAGACAAGAAGAAGCGTGTTATTGAAAAATTCAAAACACATGCTACCGACACCGGCTCTCCGCAAGTTCAGATCGCTATCTTAACGGAAGAAGTCAAAGAGCTCACCGAGCACTTGAAGACACACAAGAAAGACAACTCTTCACGTCGCGGTTTGATCAAGAAAGTTGGCGAGCGCCGTCGCTTGATGAAATACCTCAAGCGCGAAGACGCCAAAGCCTACGACGAACTGATGACCAAATTGAAGGCATAAACAAAAATAGTCCGATGTAATGTCGGACTATTTTTGTATTGGACATCTCCTTTAAATTATTGTATACTAAAATCACTCAATCATTTTCAACCGTGTTTATCGTCTTTTTACACACGGTTCCTCATTTCTCTACTTTGTATGATGATCCAACGTCCTGACCAGCGTGTTGCTGTTTTTATCGACACACAAAACATGTATCACAGCGCCAAGCATGTTTTTAATGCCAAAGTTTCTTTCTCTGCGCTCGTAGAAGCCGTCGTTGGTGCACGCATGATGAGCCGTGCCATTGCTTACGTCGCAAAATCCAAAGGCGGTGATGAATCAGCTTTCTTTGAAGCGATGCTCGCCAACGGAATCGAGCTCAAGATCAAAGACGTTCAAGAATTCGCTAGTGGCGCCAAAAAGGCCGACTGGGATGTCGGCATCGCCGTGGACGCTATTTCCATCTCTTCCAAAGTGGATGTGATCGTTCTCGCTACAGGCGACGGTGACTTTGTGCCACTCGTAGAATACTTAAAGGCGCATGGCGTTATTTGTGAGGTTGCCGCATTCGCAGAATCCACAAATGCTCAACTCCGCGAGGTCGCGGATGCCTTTTTGGACCTTTCTGCCGAGCCGGAACGTTTTTTGATCGGGTATCACACACATCGCAAGCAAGAAAAGACGGAAAACACCAAAACATCCCGTCGTAAGATCACTCCGCGTCCAAATGAGGGCACCGAGGGTGAACCCTTGCGAAAAGTCAGAATTACGTACTAAATAGAAAGGTTCCTACATATTAACCGCTTGCCCTGAGACGTTGAGACTGCAACGCAGCTTTCGTCTCCGGGGAAGCTTTTCCCTTATGGCGATTCAAAACGCCAAAGAGTTTTCGATCGACTGGGCCGGCAGAAAGCTCACGATCGGCACCGGTCAGCTCGCAAAACAAGCCAATGGCTCTTGTACCGTCCGCTACGGCGACACAGTCGTTCTGTGTACCGCCGTTCTCGGTGAAGCAAAAGAAGACATGAGTCACTTTCCGCTCATGGTCGACTACGAGGAGCGCATGTATGCCGCAGGCCGCATCAAAGGCTCGCGCTTTATTAAACGTGAAGGTCGCGCAACAGATGAAGCGATTCTTTCCGGCCGTTTGATTGACCGCGCCGTCCGCCCTCTCTTTCCAGACCATCTCTACAATGAAGTTGCCATTGTCACGACCGTCTTCTCGCATGACGGTACCAACGACGCTGATGTCC
>CAYZVS010000014.1:0-16839 GCA_964482085.1 uncultured Gammaproteobacteria bacterium | reverse complement strand
GATGTCCCTGGTTTGATCGGCGCCGCCTGTGCGCTCGCTATTTCCGACATCCCATGGCATGGCCCAATCGCCGCTGTTCGCATTGGTCGTGTCGAAGGCAAATTTATCGTCCAGCCAAGTTACGCAGAAACCAATCTTGGTGACCTCGATCTTGTCGTCGCCGGTACGCCAGATAAAACCATCATGGTTGAAGCAGCTTCAAGCCAGCTCACAGAATCCGAAATGCTTGATGCGATGAAACTCGCCAATGAGCAATTGGGTCCAATAATCGATTTAATCAACAAAATCGCTAAAGAAATCGGCAAAACCAAACTCGATCCAACGAAACCTAAAAACGAGGAAGACGCTGCAAAAAAAGCAGCGGTCGCAGAAATCCAAAAAATCGCTTGGGCCTTTCTTGAAACCAAGCGTGGCATTTTGTTTTCAGAACCGCTTGCGACCAAAGCGGATCGCAAGGCAGGCGTTTCCCGTTTGAAAAAAGAACTCGCAGAAAACATGGCGACGCTCGGCATCGCCAAAGACGATCGCAAAAAAGCTGAATCCATTTTGGAAGAGTTTGTCGATTCTGAAGTCACCAAAATGATTCTCGATGAAAAACGCCGCGCCGACGGTCGCGCTCTCGATGAAGTCCGCGCTCTCGGAGCCATTGTCGGACTCATTCCACGCACACACGGTTCCGGTTTATTTGAACGCGGATCAACGCAAGTACTTTCAAGCGTCACACTCGGCTCCCCAGGCATGGAACAGACGCTCGACACCATGGAATTCCAAGGTACCAAACGCTATTTCCATCATTACAATTTCCCAAGCTACGCCGTTGGTGAAACCAAAGGCAATCGTGGTCCAGGACGTCGTGAAATCGGTCACGGCGCACTCGCAGAACGTGCGCTCATGCCCGTTCTCCCTGCAAAAGAAGACTTCCCGTACACGGTACGCGTCGTTTCTGAAGTTCTTGGCTCGAACGGCTCCTCCTCCATGGGCGCAACTTGTGGTTCCACGCTCGCTTTGCTCGACGCCGGAGTTCCGATCAAAGAACCTGTAGCTGGTATCGCGATGGGAATGGCCTCTGATGAAAAAGCTGGCCGCTATCAAGTCATTACTGACCTCCAAGACTTAGAAGATGGAAATGGCGGTATGGATTTCAAGGTTGCAGGAACACGTAACGGAATCACAGCTATACAGCTCGATACCAAAACCTCGGGCTTACCTTGGAACGTTGTGGCAGAAGCACTCGAGGGTGCAAAAACAGCTCGTCTGCAAATTCTGGATGAGATGAAAAAAGCAATCTCCGCTCCCCGTGCAGAGATGTCACCTTTTGCACCACGTATCGAATCCTTCCGTATCAATCCAGAAAAAATCCGCGATGTCATCGGCCCAGGCGGAAAGATGATCAATGGAATTATCGACGCGCTCAAAGTCGAGATCGATATTGAAGATGACGGCCTCGTCATGATCACTTCAAACAACCCAGAATCAATGCGTCGCGCCGTTGAATGGATCAAAGAACTCACACGCGAAGTCGCCGTGGGTGAAGTATTTGAAGGTGAAGTTGTACGTATCATGCCATTTGGCGCCTTCGTAAACATTCTTCCAAAAGTAGATGGCCTCGTGCATATTTCTGAGATGGCGCAAGGTCGTACAGAAAAAGTAGAAGACGTTGTAAACATTGGCGATACCGTTAAAGTCGTTGTGTACGAGGTCGATGACAAAGGACGTATCAACCTCTCCATGAAACGCCTCGATCCTGACTACGTCGCAACAGAAAAAGATAAAAAACCTCTGCGCGGCTCCAACTAGTTTGCACGCGTCATGGACATCCAGATCACGCTCAATCGTGAAAGCAGCATTATCCTGGCAGAAGGTCGGGGTCGTCGTTGGAGTTTCTGGAATTTGCTTGCACTTGGCATTCTGTTTGCTCTCGCGCTGGTTTTTGGCGGCTTATGGTTTGCTCTCTCAAGGCCGATTCCAATCCCAGACGACACGGCCATCATCGGGGTCATCTCCCCTCGTGCAGCCAAGCAACTTTTTTCAAATGAAGCTTGGAACATGCTTCCTGAAAACTGTCGGCTTTTGCTGAGCTCTGATTCCGACTGGCCCGTGATTTGCGGACTCACCTCTTCTGGTAAAACATTCGCCATCCTCCCGCGCTGGTTTTCTATTCCATCCGCAAATCGTTATAACGCCGGTCTGATTACACGCATCGGTGATGTCACAACTCAAAAGAACACCATCAACTACGCTCAAGCTCTTTCCTGGCGAGGCTTGGCAAAAAAACCAACGATTAAACTAGAGAGCAGCGCTCTGGAAAAAACCCTTGGCGTGGAAACACTCACAACTTCCACCTCAATACTCTTGCATTGGGATGGGAGAAATTTAAAAAGCGATACCACACTACCCAAATCTCCAAACCCACTACCCGCCGCCGACATCGCTTTTTCTATTTCAGGAACCGACTGGTCCAATCTACCAGGAGAACTCTTCCTCGATGCCGCAAATCTCCCCGATAGCAAACAATGGAAACCTTTACCTCCAATTGAGCGTTACGCGGTCTGGCACGATGCAGAAGGGGGTATTTCCGGTCGCTATCTTGGCTTTGCAGAAAACCTTGACCAAGAACAAGCTGCGCGTGTTCTTGGCATTATGGGTGTAACGGAACGTCGGCAGATCACTCTCCCGGACGGAACCGCTTCATTCGAGCGTTTACTCCCCACGGCCAACACAACCACAAATCTGTTTGGTCGCCGACAAAATGACAAACAAGAGTGGATCGATCTCGATCAACGGTTCATGTTGGTATCCAGCTCGAGCACGACATTGAATCAAAACAATATCGCGCCTTGCGGAAGCTCAAATCCCTGGCTGTATCTCTCCTCCAAAGCGCTAAACGATGTTCTTAGGCTTATCGGTATCCAAAATCAGAATACGCCACCATTGAAATCAGGCGTTCAAATATTTTCCGATGATCAAAAGCTAACCATTTGTTTTGAATAGGTTATCCACAAGTAATTCACATAAAATATCAGCTTGTCGATAAGAAATTCATCCCCTGATTTATGAGTAAATCAGGGGATTTGTTGATAAAAAATAACTTTTCTTTACCTTCCTATCCCCAGGTAAGCTAAATATGCTACAATGAATAGGACTCTCATGAGTCTCGCTCTTTCTTCTTTCTCCGTTCTTTACCGATAAAGGACTCCGGCCAACCGCCGAACCCGCCATCGGTTCTCGCTCTTTCTTTTTACGGATTCCGCCAAATGCGGATGATCACCAGGGTAATCACTCCCACGTTAGTGTCAGTTCAAATCGCACCTTCAAACTACCCTCAGGACCGACCCTCGTCTTGTACGAGAGTCGATTCCATTCCTTAACTTGGTCCATCGGCCACTTCGTGGCTCATGGAAATCAAAAAACCAAACTAATGTTCCTTTCGGCAACCTCAAATTTTGTGCGCTTCGGTGCACATGGGGCTCTGCCAGGACCAGGTCAAGGGAGTAGTCTTCGGACCGAGATCCACATGCTGTGTCTAACTTGTAACGACCAATAGGTTGTAGCCTCACGGCTCCCTACGCTACGGGAACGACCTGCGAATCTAGGCCCAGGGGCCGCATCACCATATTTGCTTTTGCATTACGGGTGCTACTGCGGCCCCTTTAAATTTGCATAAAATATACATTTCTTTACGTTTTTTCCAGTTTCGGCTAGTATTGCTCTATATGAATGCTGAGACTCTTGAACAGATCAAAACCCGTTTATTAGAGCAAAAGACCCGTCTTGAGCAAGATTTAAAAGACATGGGCTTTCACCCAGGTACTAAAGAGAAAATCCCTGACTACCCAGAGTCAGGCGGTAATTCTGACGACGACAACGCCTCAGAAGTCACAACCTTAGCCGACGAACTTTCCCTTGGAGAAAAGCTTGAGGATGAACTCAAAGACACAGAGAAAGCCCTCAAAAGAATCGAAAACGGAAAGTACGGCACCTGCAAATACTGCGCTAAACCCATCGATGAAAAACGCCTGATTGCACGTCCAACCTCATCCTCCTGTATCGAATGCAAGAAAACGCTGACCCAGGAAATGTAGTTCCAGGGAATTCCAGAGTTATAACAGCCGCCCTGCTAGCAGGTGCGGCTGTTTTTGCGATCGATCAGTGGTTAAAAATACAACTCTTTGCCAATGCCGCACTCATGGAAGGTTCGTGGCTAAGCGGACTCATCCGTTTCACCAATCATCAAAATTACGGTATTAGCTTCAATCTCCCCGTCCCTTGGATCTTAATGATTGCGATCGCCATCATCGCAACGATCTGGGCAGGCCGAGAAATCTACTTTTCCAAATCCATAAAAATCTCACTCTTGCTTGGTATATTTATCGGCGGCGTTCTCGGAAATCTTTTTGATCGTATTACCCTCGATTTTGTACGCGATTGGTTGCTTCTCTGGGGTCGTTCAGCCGTAAACCTTGCTGACGGTGCTATCCTTGTTGGTCTTATCGGCTATCTTTTTAATAAGCGTAAGGCTTGACACGCGCTCCAAAAACTGCAACGGAGTAGAGAGTGGCTAGTCTCATTCATACGGCATCCGTCCTTGGACTTGAAGCGCATCCCGTTCAAGTTGAAACCGATATCTCTCCCGGTTTAGGCGCTTTTTTAATTGTCGGACTCCCCGACACAGCCGTTCAAGAAGCGCGCGAGCGAGTAAAAAGTGCTTTAAAGCATGCCGGACAAGATTTTCCACGTACACGCGTCATTGTAAACCTTGCTCCTGCCGACTTACGCAAAAGCGGAACGCCTTTTGATCTCCCAATCGCCATCTCTATTCTCGTCGCAGAAAATCTTGTCGATGCGGAATCGGTAAAAGAAATTCTATTTGCAGGTGAACTCGGATTAGACGGTTCGATCCGCCCCATATCCGGGGCCTTGTCCTTTGCAATTTTAGCCAAGAAATCCGGCATAAAATCGATTATCCTCCCACAAGCTAATGCCGCAGAAGCCGCGCTCGTCGACAATGTTAACGTCATTTCCGCTAAGCATTTATCGGAGGTAATCGCCCATCTGAAAGGCGCGCCCATGCAACCTCTACCAAAACGCGACCTGTCGGAAATTGTCACACTCCCTTTTCAAGGCCCTGACTTCTCCGCTGTTCGCGGACAGGCGCAAGCCAGACGCGCACTCGAAATTGCCGCAGCCGGCGGGCACAATGTACTGATGCAAGGCCCTCCAGGCTCAGGAAAAACTCTGCTCGCTCGTGCATTCCCCGGCATCCTTCCTCGACTCACAATAGAAGAAGCTCTAGAAGCGACACGTATTCACTCCATAGCTGGGATACTTCCAGCAGAAGGCATCGTAAACCAACGTCCATTTCGTTCCCCGCATCACACGGCAAGTACCGCTTCCATGGTTGGCGGAGGCTCGATTCCTAAACCAGGAGAAATATCTCTCGCACATCGCGGCGTTCTTTTCCTAGATGAATTTTTAGAATTTCCTCGTTCCGTTTTAGAAAGCCTACGCCAACCCCTAGAGGACGGAACAATCACCGTAAGCAGGGCTCACGGAACGCTCTCTTTTCCTGCGCGAGTCACATTAATCGGTGCAATGAATCCCTGCCCCTGCGGATTTGCCACGGATCAGGATCGTGACTGCACTTGTCCAGCCATACAACTTGCCCGCTATCGTAAAAAACTAAGCGGCCCTTTACTCGACCGTATCGATCTATTCCTTGAAGTCCCGAAAGTCCCAACTTCAGAGCTAACCGATGTTTCAGCGCAAGAAAACAGCGAGACGATACGTACCAGAGTACAGGTGGCACGCGACGTGCAAACCGAGCGCTGGAAATCGATCAGCTGTAAAACAAATGCGGAACTTGGTTCCGACCATGTCAGAAGATATATCGAGATGGAGCCGGAAGCAAAAACCCTCTTACGTCACGCCGTGGATGCACATCGTTTATCAGCTAGATCGTACTTCCGATTGCTCAAAGTCTCTCGTACCATCGCCGACTTGTCCGGCGACGAGAGAATTCGCTCTCTTCATATCGCCGAGTCGCTGAATTATCGCCATGATCCTTCCGCTTGACAGGGTCCATACGTTCCGGACAAAACTAGCGTTTCTTGGTTGACGCTTAACCGCCTTCCTGCTATAGTACGTAAGCTCTATCCAGATTTTAAATCTGCTGTGTTGACACAAAAATTAAAGCTTATTTTGGCAAAAGGAGCCCTCGCAGTCTTGCGTGAGCTGTCTTCAACACGTCGCATTTTGATGCGTTTTTGGAAGACAGTTTCTCCATTTTCAAATGCCCTTGGACGCATGGTCATGCGTTTTATTATTTTACCTTTCTACCGCCTCTCGACGATGCTCCGCATGCGTATCGGGAAACTCTTTTCCTCGGTTCGTGGTGTTGCCTTTGTCTTCATCACCAACCGTTACATATTTCATGTCGTTATCGTTGGTGTCGGTCTGGTAACGATCGGTACCCAATTCCAAACCAAGAGTGCAACGGCGCTTGATGCGGGTCAGCGTAGCTTGCTCTATTCTATTGTGAGCGATGGTCGCGAGACGCTCGTAGAAGAAGACATCCACCCAGAATCACTCGCTAAAGACGCCCACTACCTCGGCGCGGAAACGATCGAATCATTACCTTCTATCGACTTTGACTACACGGACCTAGCCGATGAGCCCGTTGCTGACTTTACGGTTCCAGGTTCTATCGCCATCCTTCCTGGATCATACGAGCCAGGCGAACCATCGGAAGTCGTTTTGGATCGTACGCAAACCGAATCGTATACCGTCGAGTCTGGTGACACGATCAGCACCATCGCAAGACGTTTTGGTATAAACGTCGGAACAATTCTTTGGGCAAACAGCTTAACCGTGCGTTCCACAATTCGTCCCGGCAGCACACTGAAAATTCCTCCTGTTTCTGGTGTACTTCACGTAGTCACTAAGGGCGATACGCTGCAAAAAATCTCCAACATTTATAAAGCAGACTTAGATCAAATCGTTACATTTAACCGCCTCTCCCCAGAGACAGCTCTTGCAATTGGCGATGAAATTGTCGTACCAGATGGAACGCCTCCGGAAATCAATACACCGATCGCTATCCGTAAACCGACCAGCAATATCAATCCGGATGTACCAATCGCACGTATCGCTAACAAAGCGGTCGATGTCTACGAGGAGTTGACCGGAAAACAGGATGCGCGTGTAAAACCAGCTGATATAGAAGATGTTGAAGAAACAAAGGCAAAAACAAAATTCCTTTGGCCGACACGTCAGCACATCATCAACCAATATTATGGCTGGAAGCACACCGGCCTTGACCTTGAAGGTGATTACGTAGATCCAATCTACGCCTCCGCCGACGGTGTCGTAGAAACAGCAGGCTGGAACAGCGGCGGTTACGGTCTCCAAATCCTCATCAATCATGGCAATGGCAACAAAACGCGTTACGCTCACTCCTCCAAAATGTTCGTAAAGGTTGGAGACACCGTGAAGCGCGGAGAAGTGATCGCTATGGTTGGAACAACCGGACGCTCAACCGGCACGCACTTACACTTTGAGATTTATATCGCCAACAAACGTGTAAACCCGCTCCCCTACATCCGTTAAGCGCATAAAGCTTCGCTCAAAAAGCGAGGCTTTATGCTAGAATTTTGACCATAAGTTTAAATCCATCCAAATACTTAACTCTGCTTTATGAAAACCAGTTTTCGTAACAAGTATCTCATCACAGCTGTACGCGTTATTCTTGGATTGTTCTTCCTCCTGAGCGGCGTCGGAGGCTTCTATGGTGCAACTCATGGCTGGGAGGGAGTACCGGCTGAAATGATCGGCTATACGCAAATGTTGTGGGTCACCGGAATCTTTGCCCTTGTGAAGGGTACAGAAATCGTCGCTGGCTTGCTGCTCATTGTTGGTTTCCGCCCTTGGCTTGCTGCAATATTCCTTGCACCGATCTGCATTGGTGCAACAACGGTTAATGCGTTGACCGCACCTCAATATATTTGGTCAGCACTCTTTGTAACAATACTCACGGCCTATCTCGGATACGCCTATTGGGACAAATACAAAGTCCTCTTCCAAAAGTAGAAAAGAAAAACCGCCCACTGAGGCGGTTTCCTTTATGGTGGACCCTGCCGGGATCGAACCGGCCACCTCTTCCATGCCATGGAAGCGCTCTACCAGATGAGCTAAGGGCCCATCTAACATCGATGATGAGCAGGAAAATAATGCCAAAACGAAGGCCAGTCGTCAATGGCTAGACCTCAAAGGCAGAAAGTCGATATCGACGAATCCCGCGAACACGATCCGCTTGCTTACGATCCGCTTGCGCCATCCTAAATCCCTTTGCCAAGCGCATAGCCTGGGCAGCCGTGAGATGCGGCGCATGAAAACCACCAGCCATACTCTCCCAAAAATCCGCGCTCTCATCCGCCTGAGATAACCACATCGGCTCCCAATCATCGGCCAAACTCGGAGACACAACTACTTCCTCCGGAGATGCTTCAACCGCTTTTGGTGCCACGGCTAACTCTACACTCACGTGCTTCTCTTCAATATTCTCAACGGGAAAAGCAGAGCGAGGCACTTCAATCCCACGCAGACGTAACTCCGAAGCTAACATCTCTTGTCTTTCAAAACGTGCGAGGCTTTTATCGCCTTTAGAAAGATGCGCATGTCTTTCCCATTCATTCCACTCGTTTAAAAGATCTGAACGGCTCTGACGGGCCAAAATAAGTCGATAAAGCGCTCTTCTAACAGAGAGTAACTCCTTACAAACAGAGTCCCAATGCTCCATCAGTGCTTGATCAGGTTTTTTGCTTAAGTCTTCAATCAATTCCTTGAGCAAGGAACCATGTCCGCTGAATGCCGCATCCAAAAGCTTACTAATAGTCTTTGCTTCGGAAAGCAAAAGCCGGCGCATCTCTTTGGGAGATGGCCGGCGTTGCTCCATCCCGCCCTGCGTCCACGATCCGGGAACGAAGGATTCAATCAAGCGGTTTAAACGCTTGAGAAGATTGCGGGGGTCAAACATGTTTTTTTTTACTGTGTGACTGGGTTGTTGTCGGTCGAGTTGCGGATCGCTTCAGGAATTGGATCAGGAAGCGGTCGGGTTTCTGGCTTCAAGTCAGCATTCACCGCAGCCGTAAGCGAGTTCATACGCTGTTGAATGGCAGCGTTCTCAGGATACTGCTCAGAAAGCGGCTTAATTTGCGCCAAAGCGTCGGCATATTCACCGCGTTCTTCAAGCATAGCTGAAAGATACCAGCGAGCATTTACGTTGCTAGGTTCGATAGCAGAAACCTGCTTCATGAGTTCAAGCGATTCGTTCTTTTGATTGTTGCGGTAGTACAAGATCGAGAGTTCAAATGCCACTCCAAGATCTTTGTTATTGATACGCAATACATTCTCAAGCTCGGTAATCGCATCCTTCACACGACCCTGACGTTCGTAAACGATACCCAAGTGATAGCGAGCAGGAAGATAATCCGGCTTAGCCTCGATAGCAGCCTTGAGCTTCTGTTCTGCGAGCGCGAGGTTATCATTCACATTCTTTTGCGTTTCAGCTTTTGCGGCTGCGTCACCTGCACCCAACTGTGTGCGATAGGCATCGGAACGGAGCAAGTACAACTTACCAACTTCATTCAAGAAGACTGGGTTCTGCGGTTCACGCATCGTAGCCTCATCGTAGTTCTTGATGGCAAATTCATCAGCACCACGCGTAAAGCTGGCAACACTCTGATAAATCAATCCAAGGCTAGACCAGTTGTCTACGTTGGAAGGCGCAAGCTGCGTAGCACGGAGACCGATATCGACAGCCAATTTAATCTCATTCTGAATAGCAGGAACCTGCTCATTGCTCGGACGTGCCTGAATCAAACCGGCTGCCTTGATCAAGTGAGCTTGCGACAAGTTGCGAGCATACATATCGAGCATCGGATTCAAGGAAGCTGCTTTATTGAGCTTGACGATTACCTCATCAATACTCTTTCCTGCACGGAAATCAGCAACCGCTCCAGAGAAAGCCGCATCTGCGACAAAGCGCTGTCCCGTAAGCCAGATCGATGAAATACCTGCAATAAGAGCGACCACAAAGACTACCGAGAGAATGCCATAGGCGTAAGTATTCTTACGAGCATCCCAAGTAATTGTGTTGCGACCAACCAAGGAACCAAGCAGAGCAAACAGGAACCACAGCGCAAATATATGCGCCATGTTGTAATTGTAGAAGAAAGAAACAAACACCAAAGTCGACCAACCAACAAACACCGTAAGATAGGCGTACCAAACATCATCGTTTTTCTCTCTCATTAAGTGCCCAGCACTCTTTACAACCGCCGACGCAATTAACAAAAGCCAGAGAACAGTTCCGACGAGTCCGGTCGTAGCCAGCAAGGTTAGGAAGAACGAAAAACCACGGTCAAATCGTACATTCCAGAACGGAGAAAGATTCACTAGCTCTACGCGATACTTCGCGTAATTGTAAATCCACGTACCAGGACCCGAGCCAAAGATTGGCATTTCTCGCAAAGTTTCCTTGGCAACATTCATGGAAGCCATGGCGGACGGTGAAACTTCAGCCGGCAAATTCAAGTTGATTGGCGTGCGGAAAAAGAGCAACAAGATCGAGACAGCGAGTAAAACTCCAGGAATCGCGAGTTTAGCCGGAGAACCGATCGAACGCGTGCGCAAATAACCAATAACAACTGTAACCACGGTTCCAAACAAGAGAGCGGCCCATGCTACCCAGAAATCGATCACGATCAAGTTGATCAACGCAACAATGATCGTAGCCCAAACGATTCCGCGAGCGACCGTTCCAGCTGGCTTCTTTGTACCAAGCAAGCACACATTATTGCGGCAGCCATGGAATGCTAAGCTCGCCGAGATAAGCAACGGAACCGTCATGTAAACCGCAAAGCTAAAGACACTACCAACACTCGTAAAGGTCTTAACCTGTGAAGCAGCTACCGGAATCAAGAAGATTCCAAACATCTGCATCAAACCGTAGATTCCAGCAAGCAAAGAGCTTACAAGGAAGCTGAAGATAAAGTCATATACCTGTGCCGTCTGGCGAATACGATTGACCGCGACGATATAGAAGACAACTAAAGCGGCGATCGTTGAAAATGCCCATGGCATCTGACCCAGACTTCCCACCATGGAGAGATAACGGTCATGAGAAAGGAGCGAGACGACCATGTAACCGAGTCCAAACAAGACTGCAACCAAGTGAATCCAGTTGCGGACGAGTGTGAACTGCTTATCAGCCAACGCTTTGCCAAGCCAAGCGACTCCAGCAATCGTCGCAAGAATAACAAGCAAGGTTTGCTTGTTGAGTTCAAGAACATCGATGGTGAGTGAGCTGAAAAACAACGGAACAAGAAACACGGCTGCATGTAAACATGCATCGATAACCATGTTCAAAATTCGGGAAACACCAGGCATCGCCTGAAGTGGTTCCGGGTTGCTAGCCGAGGGTGATGCGTCGAAACGCGAAAAGATAGTGCTCATAGAAATCTATTTGCGTTGAAGTATAACACACTGTTTTTTTATTCCGCGGATGTCGTCGTCGCTGACTCGTCGATCACAGTCTCAATTACGCTCGTTGTACTTGAATTTACTATCTCTGGAAGCAAAATTTCCGGTGTTGATGTTGCCGCCTGTAAACCAACCGGTGCACCTGTGAGTGGATCAACTGAAGCATATGTTCCATCGGACATGCGCATAATATCCGAGCCTGTCGTTGCCTCAACGCGCCAAGCAAACACCACGTCATGGTCTTGTGCATCAGCCATGATAATTTCAAATCCTGTGTCGGTATAACTATCTGTCCACCATCCACCAGCAACTGAGCCACGAGGTGTAACTTGAACATTTGGATACGCACCAAGCGATGGAAACTCAATTCGAACTTTTTTGGAGCCAGCCGATACCGTTGCAAAACCTTGCTTATCTTGGCTAACAACGATTTGTGAAGCTCCGCCAGCAGACTCACTCTGAACAAACTCAGACTTGTTAACCCAATAACTCGGATTAACAAACACTTCAATCTTACCAACGTTCGCTCCATCAAAACCCTCCAATGCCAGACCAACAATCGGACCAGTTTTTACAGCCTTCGCTACAACTCCCGGAATCGATGTCGGCGACAAAGGATCGCCAGCCTTAATCGCTCCATTCATACCAGAAACCTTGGTTGGAACACGACCGGAAAGAGCAATCGGATAGGTCGACGTCGCCGGACGACCTGCAATAAATGCTGGGCGTGTCGAGACAATGCCCAAGACCATCGCATCTTCATTCATCGAGCGTTGTACATGCGTACGTCCAGAGTCGGAAACAACCACGACGTCTCCAGATTCAAGTTCATCCGGCGAGTAATATCTCTCCGCAAAGTCATACGTATCCATGCTCATGAATCCATCGGCGTTTGTAGAGATATAAGTCGATGTTGGGTCATCGGCATTAACAAACAGGTACCAATCATTCTGAATTCCTCCGCCTTTGAGGCTCGGGAACAGTTTTCCGCCGATGTGAAGATCATTCATGATCGACACATTGCCGCTGTCATCGACTTGAATCTGTCCCGTCGGTCCAAACGTGAGACCCGCCCAGAATCCGACGTTCACAAATACTTGGGCCGTGCCTGTCGCAGAGACGCTCTCGAGGGCATAGCCAAGAATCATGCCCGGTTGAGTTGCTTTCATCGCGAAACCGGGGACATCCGATGAAACGAGTGCGTCACCGACAGCAATCGGTCCATTATTCATGGAAACTTTGGTGGGGACACGACCTGTAAGCGCAACTTTGGCCCCACCACCCCAACCAAGAACAAAACCTGGATCCGTTGAGATGATGCCGATGATTTTTGAATCGTATGCAACACCCGAGCTACGCATGACAGTAGCGGTCGATGAAGCGTAGAGCACGAGAACATCTCCAGCCTCTGTCGTTCCTGTCACGGAATACATTTCTGCTAAGTCAAAGGCATTGGAGATGACTGCTCCGTCGGCCATAATCGATGCGCCGACATTAGTCGGGCAAGTCACACCCGTGGCTGTGTCATCAATACAGAGACCCCCCCTTGTTGCGCTTGAAGCATACGTAATCACCATGGAGTAGTCGGTCGCACCGGTGGCGGTAATGTTGGATCCGACGGAGAGCTGGTCGATATAGGCGCCCCAAGTTTGGCCGCCGGACGCCGTATTCTGAATCAAAACCGCTGGCGTAGAAGTCGATGTTTGAACGTTAAACATTCCGGCAAAAGAAGAAATGGTGCCCGTAGCAAAGGAGGAGATGGAACCAAGAGACAAGATACCATTAGTACCAACCTGTAATCCTCCTTGCACCGTCAGCTGTTTGGCGATTTCCGCGGCATTGCGCACCATGAGAGTCCCAAACTCGGCTGTTCCTGCCTGAATTCCGTCTGTCTTGATTCCGCCCGAATCTATGATCGACAGAACGCCGGTCGTTGCGCCTAAAAAAACGTTACTGTGAATGGTATATACATGGCTCCCGTACTTGGTGAGTTTTTGTAATTGTGCCGTAGGTTCATCTATTGCAAGTCGGGAAAGAGTCTGAGGACCTGCCGAACTCGAGATGTCCCAGAAATTAATAATATCGCGTGAGGCAAAGAAATCTCGACCACGTGTTAGGAAATAATCACCGGCAATAAATCCACCCGTGCATGCATAGCTTGGGCAGGTGCTCGTCGCAACACCAAAGGGAGCTGTCGGATCAGAAACATCGATCGTTTCAAATTGTGTTGTGCTTAACGCCACGTACGCATACCGGCCTTGCTGATAAACTTCCTGTGGTGCGTTCGCGACCGCCACAAAACCCTTGATCACCGGTTGGTTTGGCTGACGTACATCAATAATGTAAAGACGATTGCTCGTATTCTCGGTCACATAGGCAAAACCGTCACGGACTTTGACTTTGTTCGGAGAACCGAGTCCAGTCAACGTCGATACGAGAACAGGTGTACCCGGAACAGAAATATCAACGATATAGAGCGCGGAGCTAGCGGATCCGGTAACAAACGCATACTTGCCGGACATATCAATAGACAAGGACCCACCTGAGGTAAAGGCAAGTTCTCCGACGCTCGTCACATTAGAGAAATCTGAGACATCCAACACCCGCACACCTTGGCTCGCCCCACTTAAAGCACCTGCCATGGCAATCAGCGAGCCATTTGATACGAAATCGCTTATACTAAAACCGAACAGACTCGATGAAGCGGTAACGAATGGCGCTGTGGGATCGGTAATGTCGACAATTTCCAAACCCCGATTGCCACCAATATAATACAGATAACGATCACTAGCGTAGACGCCGATCGGATTTCCACCGACGAGCGTTGAGGTCGAAACAATATTTGCAGACTGTATTAAGCCACCTGGCGGTTCTGCGGTAATACCACGTGAAGCAACAAAAAGACTTGTCGCCGTTGCGTTTCTGAAAAATCCGTCCCAAGGAAGCGCTTGTGATCCCAGATTGCGTCCCACTACATCAGGTAAAAGATCACTAGCAAAACTACCATTGATAGTAATCAGATCTGAAAAGGAACCACCAAGACTAACGGAGCCAAGTACGGAAAAAGCTCCTGTAGCCTGCAGTCTCACTGCCTGAAGTGCACCCATAAATGTCGAAGTCGTATTTGTCGCTGCAACCGACAAGGAGCCAACGGAAGCAATACCTGCCACCCCCACTCGCAGTCCTCCTGACAAAAGCGTTTCACCCTCAACCGTAAGAAGGTCACCTATTCTGGCTGACCCTGCTTGTAATGAATGAGCCGTCAGACTCTGCAATTCCGTTCCTCGCATGTCATAAATCTGCAAATAACCATCAGAGGTCCCTCCTCCAATGAAAATGCCATACCGCCCCTGCGTTGCAAACTGACGGATCGAACCCGGTGAAGTCGCAAATGTTTTCACAAGGCTCGGAGCCGTGCTCGATGCAACGTCTACGACGTTGATGTTCGTACCAGCACCAACGTAGGCGTATCGGCCCGAGACAAACAAGTTATCTGCACCCGTAATACTGGTTGTTGCCGCGACTCGAATATCAGAAGAATTTCTCACATCAAAAATCCAGAGCAACCCAGCAACGGCATCAGCTGCATACACATACCGATCATTGACAGCAATATCATTCGCTCCAGTCACGAGATCATAAGTATCCAATACAATAGGTGCGTTTGGATTTTGTACGTCGATTACAAAAAGCTCTGTATTCCCACTGCCGCCTATGACATAAGCTCTTCCATTCTGTACGACAAGATCAGTTCCAATACCTACTCCAGAGAGACTAACCGTTCCTAATGTATTTCCCTCTAAATCTGAAATCCTGAGTATCAGGTTGTTCAAACTATACAAATACTTACCACTAATCTTATTCTTCTGTCCCAAGCCAAAAATAATACGTGATAATATAGGTTGCTTCTTATCGGTAACATCATAGACATATACATTGTTAGAACCTCCTCCAACATAAACAAATGCACCGTCATAATCAATACTGGTCGGTGTCGATGGCACAGTGACAAATCCCGTACTCGTCGGAGAGTTAGGATTGGAAATATCAACAATATGAAGTTCGTTGGAGTTGGCAAGAACGTAAGCGTAGTTACCTGCAGTAACAAAGAATGACGCCTTAGGTATGACTCCCGTACTCCCCAAAAAGGTGGGCGATATTTCTGAAGAAATGAATTGCTCAAGAGCGTTTGTGATGCGTGTACCACTCGTCGATTTGATCGACAAATAACCATTGTTCTTACTGATAAAGCCGTCGCCAAAGCTAGTACTGCCAGGTCCCGCAATAAATGCCCCATTTGTATACACCGAGGAAGCAGAACCAATATTGCCGGCAACAAACAGATCGTCACCAGTGAGCTGGAACAAGCTATTCATCCCTGAAGCAGTCGTCGCACCAATGACAAGATCAGCACCAGCACCTGTTGAGGAGTTTTGACCAATGAGGAATCGACTTGTTGTCGTATTGTTCAGGAATACGAATGGAGAGTTTGCGAGTGTTGATGAACCGATGGCGATGTCCGTAGTACCTGTGGCATTGCGAACAAAGTCGCCAGCAAGATTGTATGTCCAATTAAGATCAGAGCCCGATCCGGATGGACAGCTCGTACCATCGGTCAAACAAACAGAGACAAAGGATAGGCCTCCAAATCCATTGGTACCAATAACAGTCGATGAAGCACCATCTGCAAATGGAAGAACAAAGTTAACCGAGTTAGATGTGCTTGGAGACTCAAGACTGATATAGCCACCTCCAAGGGAAGTGAATCGGAATTGAGGGGTATTAGAAGAACCAGATACAGGATTCAAGTAGGCATGCCCTGGCTGACCCAAAGAATCTCCAGGAGTAAGGTAGATGCTTCCAGCTGGATTACCTCCCAAACCATTACCCGCACGGATATTCACGTCTCCTGCAAGACCAGAAGCAACATCGCCAGCAATGATACTGATCGAAGGTTGAACAGAAGACACAGCATTGGCCGAAATGACCAGCGCGCCATCCGTCTGATTAATGAAGCCGTCCCCAAACAGGGTAGGATCGACCTCACCCGCCACGAACATGCTATTAGAGAAGATTGAAGAAACCGATCCAATATTGCCGGCAACAAACAGATCGTCACCATTGATGACAAAGTCAGAATTGAGCGTAACGCTGTAGGTTGATGTACCAACATAGACATCACGCAGTAGATTGCTTGTTCCGGCAACATTCAACGTCCCGGTCACGCTCGACGAAGCAGCAACGAATCCCCCAAACAACGACAGCGTCGTGGTCGTAAAGCTTCCGCGATTCGATACCGTC
>CAYZVS010000013.1:0-24033 GCA_964482085.1 uncultured Gammaproteobacteria bacterium | reverse complement strand
AAGAAGATGTGGAGTACGTGATTAAAGAAATGCCGGCGATTGTGGAGCGTTTGCGTATGATGAGTCCTGTTAATATGGATATGAAATATTTTGCCTAATATGAATGACAACGTTGTTGTGCCCGCAAGCAATGAAGCCCGCAAAGGTGACGTTGTGGCACCTACAAAAGAAAAGGGATGGTTTTATACCGATACGGTCAAAGACCACTTTTTTAATCCCAAGAATTTCTTGGATGATGAAGCCGGATATAGTGAGGCGTATCTTGGTATGGTCGGAAGTCCGGCTTGTGGTGACGCGATGAAGGTTTGGCTCAAGATTGAAAAAGATGCCGATGGTACGGAGCGCATCAAGGATTTTAAGTGGAAGACATTTGGCTGCGCGTCTGCGATTGCATCGACATCGATGCTCTCTGTGATGGTTTCTGAGAATGAGGGGATGCCAATCGATGGAGCTTTGAAGTTGCGTCCGCAGGACATCATGATGCGTTTGGGCGGGTTGCCGGCGCGAAAGGTTCACTGCTCGGTGCTGGGAGATAAGGCGTTGCGCAGTGCTGTAATGGATTATTATCGAAAGAGCGGTCAGATCGACAAAGTGGAGGTGGAAGCTGGACGTTTGATCGACAAAGTATTGAAAATTACCGATCACGATATTGAAGAAGCAGTGCTTGAAGGGGCAGATACGCTTGAGAAAGTGCAGGCAAGAACAAAAGTTGGTACAGGCGATCCTTCCTGCATTCCGGAAGTCGAGAACTTGATTCGGTTTTACAAAGAGAAGTACTTTGGGGCATAATCGCCACACGTTATGAAGATTTCCAAGATAGAAGTTGATCGAGACCTGTGTATCGGAGCGGGTCCGTGCGTGACGGTTGCACCGGGAGTATTTCAGCTCGATGAAGAGAACAAGGCGTATGTCGTTGATCCAAAGGCCGCGGATGATGAAACGATTTTGCTCGCGGCGCAGGCTTGTCCGGTCCAAGCGATCATTTTGTTTGATGAAGAAGGAAAGCAGATCTATCCGTAGATAAAGATGAAGCCCCGGTCCGATGTACATCGGACCGGGGCGCTTTTTTTCAGGGGATGCCTGTCGTGACGCGCAGCGTGTGGAGGAAGGAGAGAAGCTTGAAGCCGGTAGTGGCAACAAGCTGATCCTCCGAATTCTGCATGTCCTCGAACAGGTGTCCGTATGAGGAGATCGTTTTGGCGAGCTCGAGATAGTCTTCTTTGAACATCTCTGTGATGCTCATAGCGCTCTCGAGCTCAGCCACGCGGTGTCCGAGCGTGAGCTCGAGATGGGTGATCGTCTTACGTTGTCGCAAGATCTCGTGTGAGAGCAAGCGGCCGTTTTCACGGTGATCGCTGTTCTGTTGTTTGATGCGAGCGAGCAGGCTGCGGATACCGTCGAGCGCGTTCATCTCCTTGCGGAGTTCGCTCAACTCTTCCGTAGCGCGGACGAGCCGATCACGCGACTGACTACCGGCATTGATCGCCGCTTCACGCACCAGCTGGTTGGCGAAGCGTGTGAGCAGAGGGTTGCTTTCCTGCTCGATGGCCGCGAAGTCGATTACGCGGACGGCGATATCCGTTTTGGCGACGACTCGTGAGCACTGGCTGAGACCGATGATGTCGGTCGCGTTCAGGCTACGCTCATCTGCCTCAGGCATGCCTTGTGAGGTGAGCACGAACTCCGAGGCCCGACCGCTCTCGATGAAGTAGAAGATCTTGGAGATCTTTTCCTCGCTCACGATGATTTCACCGCGAGCGAAGCGCTTCTCCGGGAGTACGAGTAGAAGTGTCTCCTCGTTATCCGGCTTGCTTGGAGCGCCCGTGATCGGGATCTCCATGCGGAGTGTTGGTGGTCCCTCTGTTTCAAAGGACATTGTCTCGTCTCTTTGATGGGACTTTGGATACGTTACTAGGGCGAGATGAGCGGGTCTGGGTGTGTTACCCATAACGTCCTCCTTGAAGGTTCGGGCGTTCTCAGAATGATATCCGGAGAACCAGGGAACATACAGGAAAACGCGTCAATTGTCAATGTATGACGAGCTTAGTTTTTTACTAAAATAACGATTTTTCTGCGCAAATGTTGGTCTGGGCGTGCATAGATTAGCGGTTTTTCAATAATTGAATATCCTGCGTTTTTGGCGGCTTCGGAAGCGTCTACCTGCTCGGAACCGTGGGCATTCAAGAGTTCTGGCCAGATCGCAACGAGACGGCCGCCGGCAGGTTGAAGCTTGGCAAGAATCGGTAAAGCGTCGGCCCAGAGGTCTTCAATATTTGCTCGTTCACGAGCAAGTGCGGCTTTGGGTTCTTGGCCGGAAAGCGGGGCACCTAAATAACCTTCCGTTACGATTGCATCAAACTGTTTTCCGGAAAGATGTTGATCGATTTCTTGAACGGGAGCGATGTTCCAGTTGATACGGCCCGCATCGGCGCGGCGGATGAGTTCTTTACTCATGAGCCATTCAGTGTTTTCTTGCGCGCCTGCAATTTGTCGTGCGTCGATATCGGATCCGACGAGTTGGAGATCTTTATGTAAAAGCGCGGCTTCCATGATAACGGTACCGCTTCCACAGAATGGATCGAGTAAAGCTTGTTTTGGCCCAGCCAGATTGACCATCATGCGTGCGAGTTTAGGCGGGAGCATGCCAGTCTTTGCATCGCGGAAGGGACGACCAAAATCGCGTAAGCTCCATGCATCGATGTTTTGGACTTGGGTTGTGAGGCCGATGGAAACTTTTTTATCGTGAATGATGATGACAAAGTCGTAACCATTGGTTGTGAGATCCATTTTGGAAATCGCGGCAGGGGAGAGGACGCCATTGTCGCCTGTGACCCAACGGACGGATCGTCCACGTTCTTGGAGTTCACGCTTGAGTCGGATGGGGAGATGTTTGAGCGCTTGTCGATCTTTGCTAGTACCTCCAACGATCGTGATGCCAAAAAGGACGCGGTCACCGCGTGGTCGGGCATCGATATGGTCGGCGAGTACTTTACCGTCATCGAGTACATCTAGGGTTCGCTCATCGATGATGTCGCCAAGCTTTACGGTACCGGCTAGACGGTTTTGGATATCGGCACTTTCCCAAGAATCAGTCTCAAGGATAGCCACGGAATCGACCATGACAGGCTTAAGATCGCCAAGGACAGCCCGGGTCTCCGCAAGGGAGATTTCAGGATGAGTTCCGTATACGAGAAAGCGCTTCATTGAGCCGTATTTTAGCCACAGAACGGTTGGGAATGCAATCTTGACATTTCCCCTAATGTATGATGAGGTTGATCGTCGCCAAACGGGTTAACCGCAGGCGATCGGTCCGCTCCTTCAAACCGGTAAGAAGAAGGAAAAAAGAAAAGGAGTTCGTCATGTCGCGAATCATCACCGCGTCGCTCACAGTTCTCTTCCTCGTCCTCATGTCGGCAAAAGTGTCGGCTCAGGATCTGCCCATGCCGGGTCGAGGAGAGATCCTCGAGCTTAGGCGCGACGATCCGCGCGCCTCTGAAGGGTATCGCAGCTTCATCTTTGGAAGCTGGGTATCTGGAATGGGCGGCTTGGATACCGTTCTCGGCCGCGTCAACGCGGATCTCGAGGATGGTTCTCTGGTGACGATGGAACAGCTCGACGCGGCTAATCCCTGCGTCGTGATTTACCATCGTGAAGGACATGGTCCCGGTCACAACGGCAGCTGCGATACCAATCCGAGAAGCGAGCGCGTGAGTTACGCCTCGTTTTGCGGCGGGGATCGCTCCTGCGCTCGTTGGCCGATGGCACATCGCGTGTATCGTATTCCGTCGCGCGCCAGGCTCACGCCCGGTGAACGCGCTGAAGAGATGCTACGCAACGTCGACACGGCTCCCGTGACCACGACGGTCCCGGCGCCCGCAGAATTGGGTGGACAGCTCACCGAGCTTTCCGATCTGATGAGTGAGGAACAGCCGCCGACGTATGAACAGGTTCGTGGTGTGATCGGTGCCTTTGGTCGTGCGCTCGTGCGTGCTTCGGAGGCTACTCCTGCGACAGCTCCCGCAACGGGGCATGTCGCGGCAGTCGATCCCGCTAACGGAACCGCGGACATGGATTTCAATGAGGCGGATGTCGCATCGACGCCGACCTCACCCTCCGATCCTGCGACGACAGGTTCTGGAGCTATCGAGCATGACACTTCGTCCATGACCTCCGCGGATACCACTCCGCCTTGGTTTAATCCTTTTCTTTTGTGGCTTGTTATCGCGATCTTGTCCCTCGCGATGATCCTCCTTCTTCTTAAGGACAATATCCGTGCGTGGTTCAGGCCCACGATCACGGACGATGAAGAACAAGAAACGCCTGCTACGAGTCCGGCTCTCCCGCGCCTTAGCGCGGATGAAGAGTGGGATCTCAAAATTGTTACGCCGCTCAAACGGCGTTGGAAGGAATACTTCCGGAATCTTGGTCGCGGTGACCAGCTTTCCGTGGAGAACCTTCTCCTCTTCTTCGATACTGCTGATACCAACCGCGTGTTGGTAGAGGATCGTGAAGAGAGGCTCAAGGAAATCGACGCGCTTAAGGATCAGGTGGGTATGCTTACCGTCGCTAAGACGGCATTGCCTATCGAATCGCCGCGCGTTGCACAGCTTGAGCGAGAGCTCGCCGACAGCAAGTCGGCCAAGAGCACAGCAGAAGCCAGCGTGATCAAATACGGCTTTGAGCATGCTACGGCCATTCGTAAGAAGGACGAGGAGATCGTTGCGGGCAAGTCTGAGATTCAGAGAATCAAGGGCGAGCTCGAGAGCTTCAAGGCGCGTGCACTTGCACTGGCCGAGCAGTTCTATCAGGAAGGCGTTGCCAATCTGGAGCTTGCGCTCGACCATGCATCGCGTAGTGGTGAAAGTTCTACGCCCTCTTTTGTCATCATCATCGAACGCATCTCCAATGCGCGTGATCTGTTCCAGAGCATGACTTGCGGGGTCTTGAACGACCTCCTTATCCACCTGGACTCGGACATGGCGATGGTTCCCTCGATGGCGTTTGAACCGGCATCGGTTCCGCCCGTGAGTGCCGATGTGCCGATTCCGTCTAAGGAATCGCTCAAGGGCGAGACGACTAATCCTGGCGTGCAGGCACCCGTGCCTTCTATTGCGGAGGATGTCGCGTTTCGCTTGAGTCAACATGCGCCTCCGCTATCTTCCAAAAAGGGGAAGCGGGAGCAGAAACGCGAGGAACGTCGTCGTAAGACGACTGATTCCTTTGAGCGCGCACCGGTCGCGGAAGCGATCGAGGCGCGAGTTCTCCGAGATGAAGAGAAAACCGGCGTGTTTGATCCCGCCAAGCTTAAGAGCAAGAAGCTCGAGGCTCGCACGGGAAAGACCATCGTTCCGGCCAGTACTTTCACAGCCAAGGATGACAGTCCGATTCCTGGATCGCTCGTTCCGCCTCCGCCACCCATCGTGGCTCCCATCGTTCAGAACGGTGAAGAGCCCGATCCGACGGAAGCCGGTTCGAGACCTGCATCACTCAGTATTTTTGATGACGTTTCTGCGTCGTCGGAAGAGACGGGTGTCACGGTAAAGCGAGCTGTCGGCAAGGACTGACATACTCTGATAGGCCCCGTATCGCGTAACTGCGATACGGGGCCTTGACTTTTAATATAATTCCTGCCCAAATACCTCTGGGTCTTTCTATACCCGAGGGAGGTTTCAATGTCTCGATTCCTGCAGACGATTGGCTTTTTGGCCTTCGCTGTTTGTACGGTGTTTTGCGCATCGATTCCATCGATTGCGAGTGCACAGGTACGACTCGTGTCGAGTGACGCGGATGGTTGGTTGGTACGCATCGAGCCGGGAGCCAGTTACCTGGACTTGGCACGTGTCGTCGCCAACGATTCCGAAGCGACTACCGAGATTCTCGACATGGAGACGATCGCGCGGAGTAATCCGGGCCGTATCATCTATGTCTGCTATGACAATGTCCGTGGCGAGCGACCGTCGATGAGTCGGAGTCCGAGGCACTATGAAACGTGTACGGATTTTGCTCGTGATCGTTGGTTTGTCGCTGGACTTACGTATCGTATTCCCAGAGGAGAGCCGATTGTTTCTCCCGAGGTCGTACGGACTGTTTCCGACCCGGCTGATCGCGCGCGAATCGCTGTGCTTGAGGCGGCGTTGCTTAACGCCGTCGCAGAGCATGCGGAGTCCGAGCCGACCGTGATGGATTCGCTTGATCATGTGAGGGATGCGGTTGCACAACCGGAGCCCGATCATGCTCTAGAGTATATTCTGATCGGCTTGTTGCTCGGTCTGGGTATCGCCTTCATGGCTTTTTTCTTTGTTCGCCGAGAGTGGCAAAAGGACAAGGGAAAAGAGATCGAGAAGGTTGCGCTGGCTATTCGCGCAGAAGCGCTCAAGTCCAAGCGTAAAGTTGAAAATGCCTTGGCAGGCATGCGGACCAAGAGAGATGAACTCGCGATTCTGTATAGACGTCGGCGCGAGCGAACCAAGCATCTACTCGTCTCCTTGGCCAAGCAACGGAAGCTGCTTCGCCAATGTCTCAACGCTATTCAAGTCTTCCAACGGAAACAAGCTGAGGAGCTTGCTCACCGTGAACAAATCCCTAAACTCCTCCAACTGGTTGACGATGCGCATCGTAATCAGATCCATCTCTTTAATGCGCGTGCCCGAGTGGACATGGTCCGCGAGTGGCGAGCCAAGCTTCCAGCTGTCGGCTATGTGAAGTCGGTACTCGATGAGGTCATTTTCATGACCTATGACGGGATGCTGGCTGAGTACAAAGCTGAGGAAGAACGTTTGCAGGTCTTGGTTGATGGAGTCGGACAGTCTCGCTCGGAACTCGTTGATCGCTTCTACGCGTTGACGGGAGTTCGTACCGAGGATGCCGATCCAGATGGACGGCTGACGCGCTCGATCAACGCCGCAGACAAGAATGCGGAGACTCTATGGGCCCAGTGTGAGGCGATGAACGATCTCCTTAAGCTGCATACCGGTCTCATGGGCGACTTCCGCTCGCGTGAAGACGCGATTAAGTCTCGTGAAGACGAGATCGAGGCGGGTGAGCGTGAGCTGCTCGGCAGAATCCGCAAGCACGAGATTAATATCGATCTCTGGAAGCGCGAGCATGATGTGAAATCCGCGCTCTCGGCTTTTGAGGGCGGTCTCGCCAAGGTTACTCGCGTGACAGAAGTCGAAGCGCGTATGAGCGAGCTCGAGGGTCGCATGGCCGGCTATGAGCGGCGTGCCCGTTCAGCTGAGGTTTCTCTGGAAGAGGCGCATGAATTCATTGACGCTGTACAGCCCAAGTACAAGCAGGCCATGGAGCTTCTCGAGGGGATCAAGAAAGGTCCTGAATTTCTGGGAGCTCGCACCATCCAGATGGTCGAGTACATCAAGCAGCTCGAGGACAGTCTTGGTATCACACGTACGTCGATCTTTGGCGGTTTGCCCGAGATCGCTTATGGCTCGATACCGTCTAAGAACAAGGCCTGACCGTTCCTTCTCTTCACCGCCCAGCATGTCCCTTAGGGTTGACATGCTGGGCGGTTTTCGTTAATGTCAGGCCACTAAAAAACCTAGCGTGACTGGCCAAGTCCGACCCCGTCGGACGCCCCAAATAGGGGACATGTCACAATATCTATGTCTGACGCATTGACGTCATCCAAGTACGAGCTCATGTACATCATTCCGGCCACTCTTTCTGAAGAAGAGGCTGGAGCGGTGGAAACCAAGATCTCGGCACTTATTACCAAGTACGGCGCCACGGTTGAAAACACCAAGCGCTTGGGTAAACTCCGTCTCGCTTACCTTGTTAAGGAACAGCGCCACGGCTATTACATCCTCGTCCATTTCTCGGCCGAGCGTCCTGCGATGGTTAAGCTCGATGAGAACCTTCGCATCTCCAATGACATCATTCGCCACATGATTTTGCGTGCGGAAGAAGCTGGGGAGGGCAAGTACAACTTGATTGAATATAAGGAGATTAACCTTGATAACAAGGAAGATCGTCCGCGACGCCGCACCGAGCGCCCTGAAGAGTCCAAGTCAGCGGAAGGCGAAAGCGAGAAGTCGGAAGCCGAGGCTAAGACCGAGGCGGAACCAGTTAGCACTGAGGACGTGGGCAAGAAAGTTGAGACGGCCTTGTCGGAAGATGGTACGACCGTTTAAACTCACATAGTATGGATCTCAATCGCGCAACGATTATCGGTAATGTCACTCGTGACCCGGAGCTCCGGACCACGACGGCAGGACAGAATGTCTGTTCCTTTGGTATCGCCACAAATCAACAGTGGACGGATGCTCAAGGTGTCAAGCAGCAGCGCGCCGAGTATCACAATATTGTTGCCTGGGGAAAGCTCGCGGAAATCTGCGGGCAATACCTTGGAAAGGGACGCAAAGTTTATATCGAGGGACGCTTGCAGACGCGTGAATGGGAAACCCAGGACGCGCAGAAGCGACAGCGAACCGAGATCGTCGCCGACAACATGATTCTCCTTGATCGTAAGGAAGCTGGAGCTGGGACTGCGCCGCGCATGTCGACTTCTCCTGCCGAAGGGCTCGTGGAGCCTACCGTCGCTCCTATCGATAAGTCGATTAGCGACAGTGAAATCCGTCTTGAAGACATTCCGTTTTAAACTTATTTATTTCATCCCGCGCGTCTCTGGTTGATCTGTTCCCGACGCGCCCCTATCTATGAATCGCCATACCAAGAAGAAGGTTCCACACATGTGTTTCTTTTGTCAGCAGAATATCGATGAGATCAATTACAAGGATACCGATACTTTGCGCCGTTATCTCTCCTCGTTTGGAAAGATTGTTCCGCGCAAGCGTTCAGGTATTTGCGCCTGGCATCAGCGTAAGCTCGCCAATGCAATCAAGCGCGCCCGTTTCATGGCCTTGGTTCCGTACTTGGTCCGTTAAAACAAAATCCCCCAGCAATGGGGGATTTTGGATTTATGAATATGTCACAGGAATTCATTCGAGCTCGAAGTCGAGTCGTCCAACTTGTCCGTCGTTATTTTGATGAACAAAGTTTTTTAGAATTGCATACGCCACGACTTGTTGGATTGCCTGGGCAGGAGCCGTATCTTGAACCGATGTGGACGGAGATTGTGGAGGATGTAACACGTAGCACGTATCAGGCGGCGCTGATTACGTCGCCGGAATACGCAATGAAGCGGATGCTGGCGGCTGGGTTTGATAAAATTTATGACCTTGGACCATGCTTTCGTAATGCAGAGCCTTGGGATGGATCGCATGATCCGGAGTTTTTGATGGCGGAATGGTATGAGAAAGGAATTGGGTTATCAGAACTCATGGATCGGACTGAGGCGATGGTGAAGTACGTAGTACGTAACATGGAACATGGAGCACTTAGGCTGGATGACAATGCGTTTCGTCGCATCACGGTTGAACAAGCTATGAAGGAGTATGCCGGAGTCGAGCTTGGGCCGCTTCTTGGAGATAAAGAAAAGATGGCGTCAGTTTGTCGCGAGCACGGGCAGACAGTATCGGAGACGGATTCTTGGGATGATTTGTTTTTTAAGATTTTTTTGAGTGAGGTTGAACTAAAACTTGGAGAAGTACCAACGTTTTTGACGCATTATCCGGCATCGATGGCGGCTCTCGCTCAAAAGGATCCTAACGATACGCGATATGCGTTACGTACAGAGCTGTATATTGGCGCGCTTGAGCTTGCAAATGGATTTGTTGAGCTTACAGATGTCGAAGAGCAGCGGAAACGGTTTGAGGAAGAACAGGAACTCCGTCGTTCACTCGGAAAAGAAACTTGGTCGATAGATGAGCGGTTCATGGGAGTGCTTCCTAAAATGGGGCAAGCGGCAGGAATTGCTTTTGGAGTGGATCGATTAGCGATGCTGTTATCGGGGACATCGTCGATAAGTGACTTGATGCCGATACCCGTTCGAGAGCGGTTTTAAAATATCCTTTGCCTTTACCGCAGCGTTGACGAAAATCGGGCTTTTCGCCATACTCCGGCCATCTATGGCATCTACATCTGAAATCAAGAAGGGCGTTGTTATCCGAGATCCGCAGGGCCTTTGGGTAGTCAATGAATTCCAACATATTAACCCAGGCAAGGGTGCGGCCTTTGTACGTACACGTATCAAGAATCTTCAGTCAGGCAAAACGTTGGAAACAACGTTTAAGACCTCTGAAACGATTGACTTGGTCGAGGTTGAGCATCGTCGTATGCAGTATCTGTATCATGATGCGACAGGGCACACGTTTATGGATCAGAGCACGTATGATCAAGTAACGATGTCAGATGCAGATGTCGGTACTGATGGTAAATATCTCCGCGAGGGTATGGATATCAACGTCACGACGTATGAAGGTCAACCGATTGCGCTTGAACTTCCTCGCAAGATGACATTCAAGGTAACGGAATCAATGGATGCGACGGGAGGTAACACGGTGTCTGGTGGAAACATGACTAAGGAGGTAACGGTTGAAGGTGGAATCAAGGTTCATGTTCCACTTTTCATCAAACAAGGTGAAGATATTATTATCAATACGGAAAATGGTGAGTACGTAGAACGCGCATAATAGGAAAATAAAAACACCCCGACGTACGTCGGGGTGTTTTTATTTGTTCTGATTAGAACGTGGCGAGGGGAATGCGAGCCGTCTCGACCGTGTTTGCAAGCGTGCTGTTACTTGCGACACCGTAGACGCGCGTATTCACGCCGCTGTTTGAGATTGTGTATGGAACCGAGCAGCTATCTGAACCCGAGCAGGTGCCTACCGGAGTAGACGACTGTTCCGTGTACAAGCGGATAACGGTGTTGCTTGATGTGTACGGAAGGTTGGTGAAGCTGGCGGTGAGATACACCGTGCCGCCGGAACGAACGTTCGTGGAAGGCGCGATGTAAATGTCTGTGTTTGGAATCTGGCCGACCGAACCGTTGTTGTTGTTGTTGTTGTTGTTTGAACCACTCACGGAGATCACCGGACCAAATTGGCTCATGATGAAGTTGCTGTTGCGATCATAGATACGCACTTCATATTGAGCGGTGCCATTGTTGCCCATGACGGAAATGTCAGCGACACACCATGACTGGTCGTAACATGTACGAACGATGGAACCGGTACGGATGTCGCGGATTTCGATGCGATTTCCCGTGTAGCTCCAGTTGCCCGAGTTATAGGCATTAGCTGTGAGCTTCATCATGTCGCCGTTGGTGGCGGAGGTACGGTCAGACTGGAGAGTCAAACCATCGATGTAGTTCACGCCGTCGTTGGAGGAACCGGTACCCGTCGAGGTGAAGGTAATCACCGGACCGTATTGGACTCCGGCGATCACGTTACCGCTGGCGTTCAAGACCGATACATAATATTGCGTCGTGTTGATGCCTGCGGTCTGATACGGATACACCGTAATGCTACAGATGTTGTTGTAGCAGGAGTGGACGACTTCATTGCTGCGGTCGCGCTTGATTTCCAAGCGTCCGCCGCTCGGCAAGGTGCCGTTATAGCTCGCCATCAGAGCAACAGCCTGTCCTCTCGTGATCGACGTGCGATCGGCGGCGAGGGTCAACGATCCGGAGCCGGTAGAGCCTTGGCCCTGGATGCGGAGCGAGTCGCTTGGGCTGAAGACGCTACTGTACTCGTTGCTGACATTGTAGTCAGATGTCGAGTAGATCGGGGAGTCGACCGTGTAGTTCGTGAAGAGCTCGTCCGGAAGGTCTTGGACTTTGGAAGCCCAGTTAAAACCGTAAAGCTGGTTCGCAAGGGATTCGCTCGTTACATGGCGCAAAATACCGCCACGGGCAACAGCGTATGTCTTAGGATCGGTCGTGACCTTCACGAGCTTAGCGCCCGGGCGATAGGTAACGTTTCCGGCAAGAGGAATTGAGAACAATTCCGAGTCGGAGATCGACAAGACGTTGTCAAAGTTGTTGAACCAGGTGTAGTAGGTTGCTGCGTTTGGGAAAACGTAACGCTTGCCGTCATTGGCGTACCAGTAGACGGTCGAGTTAGACGTTCCGCGGATAGCGGTGTTGAACGTGGCGGCGTGTACGACAGAGACATTTGCAAAAGCGGCAAATGGTCCGGCGATAAGTGCGGCCAACAGGATTCCGAGAAGTGTTTTTTGCATAGGATGATCGCGTATGCGATGGTCTAACCTTAGCAGAAATTTGATAAAATGTCAATGGTTTGAGTGTTTATCTGATATGCTATTTTCCATATGAAAAAAATGGCGATTTCAAGCCTTGTATTAGCCCTAATCTTGGGCGGAGCTGGTTGTCAGACTGGATCCAAATACGTATTGGGAGACCTGCCTAATGAACAACAATTGGCTCAAATGGATGAGCAGGATAAGGCAAAGGCGATTGAAGCCGTGATGGAAAAGCATCCAGCGCCTGAGCTTTCCAACGATGAAAAACGTCAGGAGCTAGAAGAATCGATTGATACAATGATGGGTGGGACCGCCGAGCGTATGGCGGATTTTGTTGGGAAGAATTTCCATAATGGTGGGGGAATCGCGCGGATCGTGAAAGTTGGAAATATCTATCGCGTTGTTTTTTCTGAAGAGTTTTTTGTTACGGCTGGACCGTATCTTGTGGTGAAGGTTGGGGAGACGGAGCTTGCACCGCTTAAGAATGCTCGTGGCGCACAGACCTATGATTTGCCGAGTGGGTTTGATCTTTCTCAAGCTCCGTATATCTCGATTTTCTGTAAACCGTTTCAGGTTGAGTTTGCTCGGGCCAGCTTCAATTGATTTTCATACGGACTTCGCGTAGGTTGTGGGAGCGCCGAGATGGCGGAATTGGTATACGCACCAGCCTTAGGAGCTGGCATCCGAAAGGGTTTGAGAGTTCGAGTCTCTCTCTCGGCACCATGGTTACACCGCGCCTGTTAGGGCGCGGTTTTGCGTTTGTTGTGCGATATTCTTGAGGGTGATATTGGGAACCCGCGATGCCGCTCGCGGGGAGAAAGGTATGTTTGTGCCCGCTTTGTGCCCAGCCTTGGGCGCGTGCTCGCTGGCCTCGCGCAGGCGCCGAAACTCGCAAGCACGACCATCATCGCGGTCGAGGATGAGACGAACGCGAGCGTCCGACAGATGGCGGCGCGGGTCGGCGCCAAGCTCACCTCACGCGCCGCGTACCTGCAGTCGCCGACGCTCGCGGACGCGATCATGGTGGTCAACACCTTGCACCACATGCCGTTCCGCGACGTCGCTGCACAGCTTTCGCGGTTGCTCCGCGCGCTGAAGCTCAACGGCGTGCTGCTCATCCACGACATGGCAGAGCTGCGCGAGCCAGAGCAGGGCAACGTGCCGTGGCGGATGGAGGACATTCTTCTGCTTGTCCAGCACCCGGCCCTTGAACCGAACCCGCGGGCGACGGTCTCTCGCGGCAAGAAGGTGCCTATCTCAAACGTCCTGGTGCGCGTCATCGACCAGACCGCGCTTGCCGATCTTGAGAGCCGGCTGGCCGCGAACGCAGTCCGCGTATGGGAGCTGATGAAGCGTCGCACGCTCGAGCGCATCCAGGAGATCTTCGCGCGTCGGGAGCCCGACGACGAGCCGGAACTCCAGTACGAACTGATTGCGAACGCCAACCTCGACCTCAACCGACCGTAGGGCGTGGCTGGCGTAGACGACGAGTTCTCCACCTCAAGCCCAACAGGTTGTGTGTTTCATCCATCAGTAGCCCAGCACATCGCCTTTCATAGAACTCGTCTGGAGGCTCGTCGCACATGCCCGCAGCACCGCAGCGACGCGCCGTACGGTCGCACGATCAGATTCGTAAGTCCGCCACTCTACTGGCATCCCAGGTCTCGGATCGACCCAGAGGCGCCCGTCCCATGATCTTGGGCGATCGTACCGAGGAACGCCGTGAAAATGGAGATGATGAACCTTGTTGCCCAGTTGTAGCCAGTTCACTCGACGAGGCGCGAACGCTTCTTCCAGCAGAGCCTCCGTGACTTGAATCGCCGCCTGTAGGTCTTGCCACTCGTCCGGGGCAAGAGTTGTCACCGACTCGACCCGTCGATTCGCGAAAAGGATGACACACCCAAGCGTATGCTGCTTGTGGCTCACCTCTAGCGTCCAGTGCCTGAACCTCGCGATCGAGACGCCGGCATACCTCCCGTGTGGGTCCCAGGGACGATCAGCGTAGTCAGAACGGAGAGTCGCTATGTGAAGCATATATACGATTACCAGTCCCATTCCACCAAGTATGCATTTCCGAGTCCAGGATGCGGCAACTGGACTACCACTCGCGTCCTCGGCTCGGAGAAGAGATGTTCGCGTGTCTCGAGACGATCCGGCCCGAGTCTTGTGAGTAGCGAGACGTTTCGTGCAGGTCGGTCCGATTGAAATCGGAGTTCGAACGACAATAAGTCGCACGGGTATCGTACAAGTGTACCCCAGTACTCGTGCTCCGCCGGAAAGCAGTCGCTCGCCTCGACGGAACAGCCAAACTCAACTCTGTTACGTCGCTGAACGAGAAACGCCTGTCGGTACTTCGGCCGGCCTTGATCCCGTTCCAGTTGGGGAGGGGTCCATGGTACGCTCGCCCAGAATCGCGGAGCAGACGTGTCTCCGTCCCACGCGAAAAGCCATGTGTATGCAGGAGGAGCAGATCTGGGGAGGCCGACCATTTGGATGTCGATGGTGGCGCTCGACCTCCCTGAAAATGTGATTGTCTCGATGTCCTTTTCGAAGGTCCACTCCTCGAGGCCCGCCTCCAACGCGGACTCCAGTTCACGGTATGCGGCGTCGGCCAGGAGCTCCCAGCCGAGTTGCAGTATAGGAAACCCCAGCGGGGTACTCCAGCTCTCCAGGTCGTCAAGTACGCGCCGCAGAAGGCGGAACGGCTTGAGCGTCTGTGGCTGGTCCGCGAGGAGTGATGTGAGATAGGAGCGACCCAGTGCCACGTCGAACTTCTCATTGGGCGACCCCACGTGACCAGACTGCTCCCAGCGAAGAACGGCAGTGGTTCGGAAGAGGTCCTTGAGGCGAAGATGGCGCTGTGCGAAGTATTTGCGGCGTGCCTGGGCCCACCTGAAGAAACGCGTTCCGCGCCGCCTGTACACGAGAGAGAGTTTGACGCGTGCCATAGTGCTGCAGGCGAGTCGAACGTGGATTTGACGCCCCGATCGCTTGGATCGTGTCGTCGGGTTCATGCAGGGGCATGAACTGCTGATGTTCGAAGAACTGAAGATCACCGGACCTATGAACGGCGATTGCTAGGTCCTCGTCACGAAACACCACAGAGCTGATGTTGATCGGGCGCCCACGGCGGTCTCGTCTAAGTTGCTCATGAAGATCCGCAATACTCGCGCCCAGTGCGACGATCGTGCTCCAGTTCTCGATGAGGCCCTGTCGCGGGATCTCTAGCGCAAGATCCACGTCACTCCCCACCGCGAAACGGTGGCCACAATGGGTAGCAACACTTCCGAACACGAATGCGCGCTTGATCAGTCCTGCGTTGCGCGCGTGGTTCGCCCACTCACGCAGGGCGCTGAGAATCTGTTCTCGAGGTACGCTCGGGCGTAGGCTTTTCTTGGGATTCTTGGCGCGCGACACCGGATTAGTCTTTCCGCGATGCTGGTGCCACCATAGCACGGTGGGCTTCGGGCCGCTCTGGGCCACGTTGATTGCCATCCTGTGCCCATCCGGTGCCCATTCGAGCGATGTGAGTGAGTGTTAGTGAGTGCCTGCGAAGCGCGGCCTGATTGATTCTGCGCTGACCTTCGCGTCGCGAGCCGTCTGTCACGTTCTGTCGTCTCAGAGACTCAAGAGTTCGAGTCTCTCTCTCGGCACCAGATAAAACGCCCCGTTAGAACGGGGTGTTTTGTATTGACAAAAGATGCCTTTTGGTATTGGCTGTTCCTTGGACGTACATTTTTTCAATAAGTGCAGGAGGATTCATGGGCGCAGCACGCAAAGCGAGGTCAGTCCCAAACAGCCCCGTCAAACGGTCGGCCATTAGACAGGTTTCATTCACGGTTCGGGTGCGTGATTCCGAAGGTCGTCTCTTGGCTGGGATTCTCGTCGAACTGAAAGAGGAGCAGCTTTCGCACAGCAAAAGCTGCACTGACAAGTGCGGCGAGGTCGAGTTTCGGCTTGTGACTGGTAACGATTATCGAATCTTCGTGAACAACGAGGACTTCGAGGAAGTCGTTGGTCCGCGTGGCGATGACGAGCATGAGATCGAGTACGATGGTGAGTACATACCCAATGCGCGTGGCGATGACGAGTCGGAATCAGAGGACGAGGAAGACTCGTCGGATGAAGAAGAGGATCTCGACACGCCGCGTGACGACCTCGAGGACCTCGATATCGACTGAATTACGGGCGACTGCCCGATAAGAAGAAGCCCCCGATTTCTCGGGGGCTTCATTCGTTTTTATTCTGCTGTGCTTGCTGAATCGTTCAAGGTATTCTCGATGCGCATGACGCGTCCACCGATTTCTCTTACGTCTTTACGGAGATCAGAGATGGCGCGAAGGACACCTTCCGAGTTTTTGCTGTAGCCCTGGCTTGTGCCTTGGGCCATGGCGGAGAGGGTGATGGTCGAGGTTGAGAAGACGATTGCAATGGCTGCGATCCAGAGAACGGCGTGCCAATGGGCGCCGTGACCATCACGGTTTACGCGCATTTTTACTGGGGTTGGCTTCATCGCTTTTGATGAGGATTTTTTTGGTGTTGCAGATGGCATAGGAAAATAACAAAAGATCGATGTATGTTGATGTCTATGAGTATAGCATACAGACCGTAGACCGTTGACAGAAAGGAAAAAATCGTGTATCTACTTAATGTTCGTTCACTCGATAGGTGTCATATGGCAGATAGCAACGTGCTCGATGTCTTCCGCGATCGACATCGCGAATACCTCAACAGTATCGATCTTGCGTGGGTCAACTTCAACAAGAAGCGGAACCGCTTGCGCATCATGCTTCGGACACAGGTCAGGCTTCCGCCGACTTGGATCCGGTCACTCAACATCGACCTGTTTCATGACACCTTTGCCATGCAAGAGCGGGCCAAGGATCTCGTGTGGACGGACACGGAAGGGACGCTATTGGTGGCGACCTGTACGCGGCCGGAACAGCTTTTGCCCGACCGGGACCTGCGCGATTTGGGAGAAAGTATTCTTCCGATCGGCGACGTAATCTTGTTTGCCGCTCAGGACACCTATGAGCACCCACTTTATAATGAAGCTAGTCGGAAAGTGCATCGGCGCTTGATCGATCGCTACTAAAGAAACGCCCCCGTAGCCAACTGGCTAGCGGGGGCGATTTGTTTTTTTTATGTTTTGATTTCCTGTTTTTTGCGTGAGTAGTTACGGACGATCACGGTGATGTCGTCTGGTTTTGCGCGGAGATGATTTGTTTGCGAGCGATTGGCTGCCGCTTGCTCAAGCTCTTGAGCCGCTTTAAGTGGATCATCATGGTAACGGAGCAGGATTGCCTGCATTTCCTGATCGGTAAGAACGTCGGAGAGACCGTCGGAGCATTCGAGTTGCGTATCGCCATCTTCCAGTTCATCGGTACGGACAAAAGGGATGGGATTGGTATCGGATCCGATCGATTGGAGGATGTAATGACGGATGTCGTCGAGTGTAAGAGTGGCCACCTTTTTTTGCTTCATCAGACGAATGATCGACTTAATATCCTCACGGTCTTTTGAGTGCTTTTCTAATTCTTGTAGTGAGAAGACGCGGGTAATGTCTTGATCGTCTTCAATCGGATTTCCGTTGATATCCGGGATACGGAGATCGACGATTGCTTGTGCGAGTGAGTGATCGGGAGTCAGGCGTTCCAGCCGGCTTTTTCGCAGTCGATAAATGCGACTGTCGCCAATGTGAGCGATTGTTTGAAAATCTTTGCCTTCTGAATCACGCCAGATTTTGGAGAGGGAAGCTGTGCAACCCATCGATTTTGCGATGTCTAAAACAAGATGGCGATCCATCGGATCTGACGGATTGAATCGACGCTTATACTGTTTCTCCGCCTGTTTGACGGCCATGGAGATGATTTCTGGATCCATCTGAAGCTCACGTATCGCTGACTGCATGTTTACCAAGGTTTGCTTGAGCGCGTGTTCTACGTCTTCTGATGAAGCTAGTGGTTCCTCGCGGCCAGCTTCCATGACTAAGCGCGTCATTATGTCACGAGTTGAAAGTCTTTCGAGCGTGAGTTCTTGAGCGGCTTTGGCGCTTGCGAGATTGCCCGCTAAACCGCCACCAATCCCGTCTGACACAAAATCAATCCCACGCTCTTCCGAGACGTAATAGCTATCTTCATTGCCATTGGCGTGTGTCGGAGATGCTTCTGTTGCAATACCGATACGCAATCGCGTTTCATTTTCCTCCGATTCAATCAAACGAAACTCCGCTTTACGGAGTTCTTTTTTGGGTTCTCCCGATGGGGGAGTGGAGAGCCATTTTTCAAAATCGCTGGGCATCTGATTGCATTATACTCCTAGTTTGGAGACGGTGCTCGCCCATTGACAAAAGATGTATTTTAATGTAAGACTCTTAGGAGAGGTGAGTCGAATGACGACACGTATCTTTGCTCGTTCCCATCAGCTATTCCTCGAAGCATTGAGCAATGCCCGCTTCCGCTATCGCGCCGTGGACGATGCCCTTGTGCTCTTCATCGAGCGTGGCACCGAGATTCCGCCGACTTGGTTTCAGGAACTGACTGTCGAGATCCTCGATGAGGTTGGTGGCCAGCGCACCAAGGTCGAGCTCTCGTGGATCGACGTCGAGGCTTCCGTGATGTGCGCACACATCGTGTGTCCACCGGCGTTTCGGCCTATCGATTTCTCACACGATTTTGTGTCCGTCGGTGAGATTATTTTCATCGTCGCGGGCCATGAGCGTCGCCTTCTAAACGGCAGCTCGCCCAAGCGCTTTGCTGCACGTTGAATACTAAACGCCCAGACCTTTCTTGGTCTGGGCGTTTTTGATTTCTTATGTTTTTTTGTACAGGGTGGTGAGGGCGGTTACATCGTCTAGTTTAGCTCTTGGATTTCCTTTCTTACCTTTTATGGATCGTTCCGTTGCTGTCTGTTGCAATTCTTGCGCGGCCTTCAGTGGGTTATCGCTATTAAGGAGAAGAATCGCTTGGATTTCCGAGTCCGTGAGATTATCTGCTATGCCATCGGTTGCCGTTAGTATCAGGTCACCGTCTTCCAATTCTATCGTTTTTACAAATGGTTTGAAGTCGATTCCATATTGAGCTTTCATCATATCTGCGACACCTACGGCTTGAGTGATGCGATTACGTATGGAATCTATCGTGACATAGCGGTCCGCTTGTTGAACTAATTTTGGAACCAATGAGCGGAGTTCAGGATGTTTGTCCGCCATGGCGATGATCGTGCTTTTATCTATTTGCTGGAGCACGTCTTCATCGTTCTTGATCAAACCTTCATCGATGAGGATTTGGACATGTGAGTCGTCGCGTGAGATTTTTTCTAGATTTCCTTTGCGGAGAATGTAGGTACGACTATCACCAACGTTGCCGATCGTGAGATTGTCTTTGCCTTTTTCATCACGCCAGATCTTGGACATGGAGATTGTACAGCCGATGGACTTCAGGAGGCTGTCCATGACTTTTTTTTGTCGAGCATCTTCTGAGTCGTAGCTACCCATCTCTTTTTCAAAATATTCTTTTGCTTTTTCATGAACCACGGGGCTGGTTGCATTAAAGGAGACGATCTCATCATTCATTTGTCGGATGATGGCATCTACGGCTTTCTCTACATCTTTTTGATCCAGTACTTCCTCGCGATTTGCTTCCAGGGTTTTGCGCACTTCTGGATCCGCTTTTTCCAAACCAACACGTGTCAGTTGTTCTGCGGCTTTTGCGCTCGCATAGTCACCGGCTGGGACGCCACCCATTCCGTCTGCGACCATTTGGATTCCGCGTTTGGCGCTATAAAACGCCGCATCTTCATTACGATCTGGGTGTTCAGGTGAGGCTTCTTTTGCTAGACCATATTTTAGATCACTGCCTTTTTCCCGAGATTCGACTACGCGATATTCTGCGCGTCGCAATGTGCCATTTTTTGCTTTAGGCATTTCTTCCAGATCGTCCTCGGATAACTCAAATTCATCCTCCACTTCTTCTAGATCGCTTTCGGAAAGTTCTTGAACGGGTTCATCGCGGAGTTTTTCTAATCCCGGTACTTTTTTTACGCGTGTTATTTCTCCTGGTAAATCATCAGGATCTTCAACAGGCTGGAAGCGTTCCAGTAAGTCGTTGATTTCTTGATCGCTCGCTTTTTGAAGCGGGGCTTGTTCTTTTATGGGCATATTATTATTTATGATACTCCTTTCCGCGGAGAATCGCTTCTGCGCGATACAGCTGCTCTAATAAAACGATACGTGCAAGGTTGTGGGGGAGTGTTTGTTTACCAAATGAGATGACCGCGTTTGCTTGAGTGCGAAGCGCTGGATCAAGACCCCATGATCCGCCCACTAAAAACGTAATCGGTTTTCCGGACTCTGCCCAGGTTTCAATTTTGCGAGCAAAGCTCGGTGAATCAAGATTGGTTCCGGTTTCATCGAGGGCGACAATGAATGAACCCCTGGTTTGTCCTTTGGAAAGTGACTCGGCTTCATGTTGACGTGTTTTGTTGAGGTCTGGCTTGGCAGAACCTTGGTGCCCTTCATCTATTTCAATGATATCGACCTTGGCAAAGGGCCTTAGACGCTCGAGATACATGGAGATGGCATCGGTTTGCCAAGCTTCTGTGGGGGAGCCGACAGCACGGATGTGGAAGCTTTTCATAATGCTTATTTTCCGCTGAATCAAAGCCCTTGACAAGGGTTATTGGTTTCTATAAAGTAGCGGCACTTCAAAAAGCCATGTCCCCCAGAATTACGGAAGATTACGGGGACCTCTGGAGATTTCTCACGAGCTACTCAACCTATGCGAACTCAATTCGCGTTACGGCCAAAGCTTCTTAGGAACCTCTCCAGGTTTCGCGAGCTTGGCCCATGGTCAAGCTCGCTTTCGTTCTATCTACTTTCGCTCGAGTCGGACAGGAACGGTATCCCATCAGTGATTGGGTCCCATTCCTGTCCGTGTCGCCCCGCTTTGGCGGAGGACGCGGATATGCCTTTTAACAACACGAGATAGGTACGTATAACGATTCAAACGTGATACGTGCAAGGCATAGAAACAACACTTGCAAGCAATGCATAGAGTAAATTAAGCATAGTTGCGAAGCCATTACGGGACCCAAAACGTTTGGACATCCGGATGGTTGAAGCACATAAGGGCATACGGTGGATGACTTGGCAGTGAAGAGCCGACGAAAGACGTAGCAGCCTGCGATAAGCTTCGGGGAGGTGGCAAGCAACCTTTGATCCGGAGATCTCTGAATGGGGAAACCCCGTCATGTGAAGCATGATGATCTGAACCACTGAATACATAGGTGGCAGAAGGGCACCTGGGGAAGTGAAACATCTCAATACCCAGAGGAAAAGAAACTAAATAAAGGATTCCCTAAGTAGTGGCGAGCGAAATGGGAACAGTCCAAACTTTCATATTCAAATTTTGCACCGAGTATTACGCAAGTAGTGCCGCGGGCAGGGTGGCGGACGTGGGTCATCGATATGAGAGGGTTGCGGGACGGACACGTATTCTCCCACGAGATACACGGGTAGTACTGATGAATAATTGAATCCACTGGAAAGTGGAACCAAAGACGGTGATAGTCCGGTAAATGAAATTCATCAGCACATCCGGTCCAGATCCAAAGTACGACGAGGCCCGAGAAACCTAGTCGGAAGCAGGCACGACGATGTGCCAAGACTAAATACTCTTCCTGACCGATAGTGAACCAGTACAGTGATGGAACGTTGAAAAGCAGCCCGGGAGGGCGATGAAATAGTATCTGAAACCGTATGCTTACAAGGAGGTGGAGCGGGCGCAAGTCCGTCACACCGTTCCTATTGAAGAATGAGCCGACGAGTATGCCGTACGTCGCTTGGTTAAGTCCCTGCGGGGACGAAGCCGCAGTGAAAGCGAGCCTGAATAGGGCGTTGGTGGCGTATGCATGACCCGAAACCCGGCGAGCTAGCCATGGTCAGGATGAAGCTTCGAGAAATCGAAGTGGAGGTCCGAACTCACGAGCCGTGCAACACTCGGAGATGAACTGTGGCTAGGGGTGAAATTCCAATCGAGCTGGGTGATAGCTGGTTCTCCCTGAAATAGATTTTGGTCTAGCGCTGATTAATAGCTTAACGGAGGTAGAGCACTGAATGGGACCTGGGGCGCAAGCTTACAGTTTCCAACCAAACTCCGAATGCCGTTAAGTGTTCCCAGCAGTCAGTCCGTGGGGGCTAAGCTCCACAGGACAAGAGGGAAACAGCCCTGACCGCAGACTAAGGTCCCTAAATTTGTACTCAGTGTGAAAGGTGGTCGGACGACTTATACAACCAGGAGGTTGGCTTAGAAGCAGCCATCCTTTAAAGAAAGCGTAACAGCTCACTGGTCAAGTTGTTCGGCGCCGAAAACTTATCGGGGCTCAAGTACAATACCGAAGTCGCGGACTATCGATGATCTTCGGATCATCATATTGGTAAGGGAGCATTCCGATCTGCGCCGAAGCGGAAGCCGTGAGGCACCGTGGAGCGTTCGGAAGAGAGAATGTCGGCATAAGTAGCAAAAAGACGGGTGAAAACCCCGTCCACCGTAAACTCAAGGTTTCCAGGGCAACGCAAATCGTCCCTGGGTTAGTCGGTCCTAAGGCGAGGCCGAAAGGCGTAGTCGATGGACAGCAGGTTAATATTCCTGCACTTCCGCAATATTCCGATGGAGGGACGCATCCTTCAACTGACCGAGATTCCCGGAATGAATCTTCGGGCACTCAGGGGTGACTGGTAGGCAAATCCGCCAGTCATAAGCCTCGGGGTGATCGTAAGCCTATCGAAAGATAGGCAAGGGTCGGGACTGGGGTGCCGAGAAAAGCTTCTAGGGCTAATATTGTGGAAACCGTACCGGAAACCGACACAGGTGAGTGGGCATAAGTGTGCCAAGGTGTACGAGAGAAACCAGGTTTAGGAACTCGGCAATACAACGGCCGTAACCTAGGGATAAGGCCTGCCAGCGCAAGCTGGCCGCAGCTAAAGACGCTTTCCGACTGTTTACCAAAAACACAGCTTCCTGCTAAACCGCAAGGTGACGTATAGGAAGTGATGCCTGGCCAGTGTCAGAACGTTAAGGGGAGAGGTCATGATCGCAAGATCGGCAGCCTTGAGCCGAAGCGCTGATGAACGCCGGCGATAACTATAATCGTCCTAAGGTGAAACAATTCGTTGCCTTAGTGAGGTGAAAGCCCTCCAATCGAACTTCCGTTGCCACGGGAGATGTAGATGTGAAAATCTGGCTATATCGGTGAACACCCGCAAACGCGGACAATACCGAGGCAACCTCAACACTTGGTTGGGGGAGCCGTAGAGACTACACGCCAAGACTCTGTCACAAGGACAGAGAAGATATAGTCCGACCTGTATGGTGACATACAGAGTGCGACAGAAATGTTCGCACCCGTCGCAAGACGAGTAACAACTGAGCGAAATTCCTTGACGGGTGAGTTCCGTCCCGCACGAATGGCATAACGAGAGAGCGACTGTCTCAACCTGGTACTCGGCGAAATTGCAAGTGGGGTGAAGATGCCCTGTACGCGCAGTCAGACGAAAAGACCCCGTGAAGCTTTACTACAATTTGCTATTGGGTATCGATCTTTCATGTTCAGTGTAGGTGGGAGCCTTCGGGCGACGATGAGACACCACCCTTGGACTATCGATATTCTTATCATGATCCGTATACCCGGATTGTGAAACAGTAGCTGATGGGTAGTTTAACTGGGGCGGTTGCCTCCCAAATGGTAACGGAGGCGTTCACAAAGGTAAGCTAGGCGCGGATGGAAATCGCGCTGGTTCCGCAATGGGATAAGCTTGCTTAACTGCAAGACCAACAAGTCGAGCAGATACGAAAGTAGGACATAGTGATCCGACCGTACGAAATCGGACGGCGGAAGCTCAACGGATAAAAGCTA
>CAYZVS010000012.1:1556-24658 GCA_964482085.1 uncultured Gammaproteobacteria bacterium | reverse complement strand
ACCTTACCTGATGAAACGCTTTTCTTCCACGCTGGCAGTAAGCCTAGGCTTACTGGCCATGATAAGCCAACCCTTGGTTGTCTTTGCCCAAACAACTTCTACCGATCTTATTCCGGCAGAAGATACTGCTAACGGCTTTAATCCAAATGCTATTTTGGATGATCGCGATATCTTTGAACTCGGCTCAATGGATCTCGCGGGATTGCGGGTCTTCCTAAATCAACACGGTGCACTTGGTCGCATCCAGATTATGGATATCGACGGGATTGAAAAATCTCCAGCTGATATTATCTGGCGCGTTTCGACGAGCTACAAAATGAATCCAAAGTATCTGCTCGTGCTTTTGCAAAAAGAACAAAGCCTCGTGGTCGATGAAAGTCCTTCACAAAGGCAATTGGATTGGGCAACGGGATTTGGTGTGTGCGATAGCTGTGCCAAGGATGATCCACGCATTCAAGCCTACAAAGGTTTTGCTAATCAGATCGAGTACGCCGCCAAACAACATCGAGAACGCTACTTATTCCAGTTGCTTCGTAATGGAACGACCATTTCTGGATATGCTCCGGGCAAGCTAACTGTCGTTGATGGTCATCCGATTCGTCCCGCCAACAATGCGACGGCCATGCTTTATACCTATACACCGCATATTCATGGCAACTTGAATCTCTGGCGTATTTGGCGTCGCTGGTTCTCGTTAAATTTCCCGGATGGCACCATCGCACAAGGTAAAAGTTCTCAAGAAATCTATTTGATTCGTTTTGGTCAAAAGCGTTTGTTTAAGAGCAAGCTTGCGGCGGCGAGTATGGTCGACTTATCTAAAGTTGTGCAGGTCGAGGATAGCCAGCTAACTGCCTACCCGGACGGCAAAGCGATCGCCTTTCCTAATTACTCGATCATTGAAACAACCAGCGGTAAACAATATCTCCTCGATGGAAGCAGTAAACGCTTGATCATGAATGCAGCGGCCTTCCGTCGCTTGGGCTTTGTTCAGGACGACATTATCGAAGCAGAAGACGAGGAGCTCGCCGATTATACGGACGGACGCGATTTGACGAGCGCATCTCAATTTCCAACCGGACAGCTCGCAAAAGGACCAGATGGAAAACTCTGGTATGCGGAAGACGGCATCAAACGCGAGATCCAACACGTTGCTATTCTCAACCTCTATTTCAAAGGTCTGAAGGCCAAAACATTAACCGATAAACAACTCGCAACGTTTAAAACGATAGAACCGTACCGTTTGCGCGACGGTGAGCTTGTGAAGGGAGAGAAAGGTACAACGGTTTATGTGGTGGAGAACACTGTACTGCGCCCGATCAGTTCTGGAGACGTGTTTGAACAGCTTGGTTGGCAATGGCGCAATGTGATCAATGTTCCGGATGCGCTAATTACCTCCTACGAAGTTGGTGCGACGGTTGAATTACAGACGGGTCCAGCGGTTACAGAAATTCATGAAGTTGCTTCTGAAATATGATCGTACTCGCCGCCATCGTTCCCCACTCTCCCTTGCTCGCGCCCACGATTGGTAAGGAGCATCGCGAGAAACTTGCCGATACGTTGAAAGCGTATGACGAGCTTGCTCAGTCATTGTATTTGGCAAAGCCGGATACGATTGTCATGCTCTCTCCGCACGCGCCGATGTATCCGGATTCTTTTAGTGGAAATATCGCACCAAAATTTAAAGGAACGTTAAAAGAATTTGGCGATCATGGAACTGAGATTCCTGTGAAGGCCGATTTCCTTTTGCTCGACCGCATTCACCGCTACATGCGTGACCATAACGTCCCCTTCACCATGACTAGCTCAGAAGATCTCGACTATGGAACAACCATTCCGCTTATGTTCCTTGGAAAAAATCTTCCTAATATAAAACTTGTTCCGATCGGTATGTCTGGACTCGATGCTCAAGCTCATTACGAGTTTGGCGAGCAATTGAAAAATGTGATTCATGCAGAGAGTGGGCGTGTGGTGATCATCGCTTCGACAGACTTGTCCCATACATCCAACAGCAACTCGCCAGAAGGTGTAACACCTGAGGGAGAAGCTTTTGATAAAATTGTGCGTGAGAAAGTGCTTACGCTGGATGCTGCCGGACTGCTTGCTATCGACGCCAACACGCTTGAGAAGGCTAAGCAGTCGGCACATAAACCGATTGTCACGCTTATGGGCTGTTTGAAAGATATGAACGTTCAGACAAAAGAACTTTGCTACGAAGCGCCTTTTGGAGTTGGGATGACAACGATCCGTTTTGATTTAGCTTGATATGTATTGTCGGGTGGTTCCGCTCACCAGAACGCCACCTGGTGTCGAGGTGTTTGATTATCGCATTCCAAAAGATCTGGAGATTTCCAGCGGTGATTTGATCGTGGTTCCTTTCCGTAAAAATCCGATGCCGGCGCTTGTTCTCTCAACAATGCAGAACTCGCCTTTTGCCTCAAAAGCGCAAGACGTTATTTCCCGCTATGGCGATATTCGTTTTCCACTGTCGATCGTAGAAATGCTCTCGTACGTTGCCTCAACAACGTTTACAAGTAAGCCAGCCGTGATTAAAGCCTGGCTACGCAATCTTCCAAAGCGATTACCTGAAGCGTCAGAGCACTCATCTCGAAAGACCGTAAAGAAGAGCAAACCGTCAGTGACGGCTTTTTGGGCACTCGATCATGAAGCTAAGCTGGTTGAAAGAGCAAAGCTTGCGCTCGCTAAAGGAGAACGCGTGCTCGTGCTTACGCCTTGGAAAGCTCGTATCGAGCGTTTACTGAGTGCGATCGGGCAAGGACTTCCCTACTCTTCTGATTTGAATGACGGCGATGCCTTCCGCGCTTGGAGCGGATTTTATCGAGGAGAAACAAAGCTTTTGGTATCGACACGACTTGGAGGCTGGCTTTCACCACTTGCCGATCTGGTCTTGCTCGATGAGCCTGAAAATGACGACTATAAGCAAGACGAGCTTGCTCCGCGCTATGATGCTCGCAAAATTGCTATTTGGAGCGCCGAGCATGCCGGAACCATCGTAGAAGCTCATGGCCTAACTCCGCCTCTGCACTCCGACGAGGATGCTCCGGAGATTGAGGTCGATCTTCTGGTGGTTTTCAGGCATCCTCAAGGTCGCGGATCTATACCCATGGTGCAAGGAGAGGCATTGAACACACTTCGTGATCATGAAGGTCCACGTATTATTGTCCATCCAATCAAGGGAGACATCGCAAGACTCACTTGTCGCGACTGCGGTAAAACGGTTATTTGCCCTAACTGCGATTTCACACTTTCTGCGGATAAAGATCGCGCCGTGTGTCGGCGATGTGGTTACAAGGGCGATCTATCACTTCAATGCAGTTCTTGTGGAGGTTATGATCTTGGAAAATCACTTCCTGGAATCGATCGGCTGAAAAGCGCCTGGAAGAAATATGAAGATGAGGTGGATGTTGAGTGGCGTAGTGTCTCCAATGCTGATTTTGAAAAAGCTCTACCAGAAAATGCATGCGTTTTACTTACGGATGCTTCACTCATTGGAGGAGGTGCTGAAGATGTCAGACGGATGGAAAAACTCGCCGTAACGTTTCGTCGTTTAGCGCGTGACGTCCACGAGGCGAAGGGCTTACTCATCGTTCAAACGGAAGAACATCAGGCAGGCTTTTGGGTCAGCATTCTTACCACGGACGGCTTCAAAGCTTTTAGAGAGCGGGAACGCGCTACACGGCTTACCTTTGGTTATCCGCCCGCAAAGCGTTTGATCAAAGTGATCGTAGAGACCGAAGATGAAAAACTCTTAAATCCCATCAAACAGCTTGCCGAGATACGCGGCCCTTATCCCATCCCTTATCGAGCCAAATCCCGTAAAAGCAGGTATATTTGGCATATCTTACCTAAAACGAATACGGTAAGCCGTGAATTACTCGACGCGTTAACGATACTATCTAAACAGGCCCTAATAGATCTTGACCCAATCGCCTTTTTACGCTAATATAAGCCTTCGATATGGATACCTTTTCCGTCGTGAAAGAACCAACACCAAGCCTGCGCGAGCGATCGCAGGAGGTTGAGGTATCCCAAATTCAGACACCAGAATTCCAGAACTTCCTCGATAAACTCACACGCACCATGCTTGTTGAGGATGGCGTTGGTATTGCCTCACCACAGGTCGGAAATAATATCCGAGCCATCGTGGTAAATCTGCCAACTGGACCAGAATGCTTCATGAATCCAGAAATCACCAAGAAGTCCGAGACGATGGTTGATAGCGATGAAGGCTGTTTGTCTGTTCCGGAAAAATACGGTGTCGTACAGCGTCACAAAAAAGTCACATTACGTGCGTTAAATCGTCATGGCCGTAGAATCGAGTTCGAGGCCAAGGCTTTTCCAGCGATTATCTTCCAGCATGAAATCGATCACCTTGATGGCGTGCTCTTCATCGACAAAGCCAAGAACATTGTGAAGCTTTCAAACGGAAAACATATTTAACATGATTACTGTCGTTTTTTTTGGAACCTCTGAATTCGCGGTTCCCTCACTCAAAGCTATTTTGGGAGAACTTGAGAATACACTCGGTGCTGGAAGTCCCTATAAGATAGTTTCTGTTGTCACACAACCTGATCGACCGGTAGGACGACATGCCAAACGACAAAAGCCTCCGGTAAAACTTGCCGCGGAACATTTTGGACTTCCTGTTTTACAATTTGAACAAGTGAAATCCGATGAAGCTTTTGAAAAGCTGAAAGCCTTAAAAGCGGATGTAGCGGTCGTGGCAAGCTTTGGTCAGATCATTCCGCAACGAGTACTAGATTTGTACAAATACGGAATGGTGAATGTTCACTCTTCCCTACTCCCAAAATATCGAGGCGCCTCACCAATTCAAGCCGCTATCGCCAATGGCGATAAAGAGACTGGTGTCTCAATCATGCTTATCGATGCCAAGATGGACCATGGACCTGTGTTGGATACGTGGTCGACCATGATTGAACAGACAGACACGACAGGGACTCTTACGACCAAGCTAGCTGAACTCGGTGCAGATTTATTGGCCCATACCCTTCCGGACTACTTGGCCGGCAAAATTGTTCCGGTTGAGCAGGATCATTCCCAAGCTACAATCGTAAAACTCCTCAAACGTGAGGATGGTCGTCTGGATACCTTGAATAAGAGCGCTGAAGAGTTAGAACGACTCGTGCGCGCCAATGATCCTTGGCCTGGAACGTTTATCGAGGTTGAGGGTGAACGCTTAAAGATTCTGACAAGTGAGGTTGATGGAGCAACGGATTTACAGCCTGGAATGCGTTATCAAGTTGATGGAATGCCAGCGATCGCTTGCGGTGATGGCGTTGGACTTGTTTTGACCACGGTTCAACCAGAAGGAAAACCGCCCCTTGAGGGAGCGGCTTTCTTGCGTGGCGCGCGTGGCTGGAGCTAGTTCTGGATGGTTTGAGCCTCCATTGTAAAGGTTGATCCGGCGCTGGTGCTTTCCGTCTTCACGAGACCAACACCTTTTACATACCAAACATTGTTATTGGTAACGGTATGTACGGCTCGTCCACCGATCGATTGGTCGATTGTGGTTGTTTGAGCCACTTTCATGGCCGTAAATGTGCCTGCAGGAACTGTTACAGACTCTTCAGCGATAACCTTGCTATTGACTGACGTGGTAACAACCTGGCCATTCATCATACGAGCAATAGGGCTTGTATCTGCTGAAGTGATCTTCACTTTGAAGCCGGTATTCCACTCTTTTCCTACACGGAAATCGGAAGGAAAAATCTCACCTGTGCTTTCAAGGACCTCGTACTTAATATCGAGACCTAAGAAGGCCTGAGCAAAGTCAAAGTAGCCTTTGCCGCGGATAGCGCCATTTGCGTCACACACAAGTTCTTGGTTGATATGTGCGACCGTGTCACGAACCGTAATATCGTACTGAAGTTTGATATTGGTCGCATCGTGTTGCAAGACGCTGATCTTGAAAGGAATATCAGAACCTCCATTACGCGTCATATAGGTAATGGACGACCCCTCTTTCAATGGATAGTACTCGCTACCACAAGCTGAACCGCCGCGTACGGAACCTGATCCAGGCATGGCTGGTGAATCATCCGTTGGGCTAGGAGCTGAAGGCGCGCCGCAACCTGCGCCCAAAAGAGCGATCAAGGATGCGCTCGCTAAGAAACGTTGTAGATTTTTCATATGGGAGGAGTGTATCAGGCGGCTAAAATGAGTACCAGTAAACCAAGAGGATGGTTTAAATACGGCGTAAATACATGCACAACAGCGAGCGTAATAATGACTGGAGCTAGTTCCGGTCTCTTTTTTATGAGCGAGACAAGTAGCCAAATCATCACCAAAGGACCAAGAAGACCAAACTTGATCCAAAGATCCATCCAGCCCCATTCAAATGCGTAGGTGGTGTATGAACCGCCTGTTGTAGTAACGACGCGAGGATCAGCGCTTTGATATGTCACGGTTGCGCCAAACCCATGACCGATGAGTGGCGACTCCATCGCCTTATCAAACAGAATTGGTAAAAGCTCCCAACGGCTTGTAGCGGCACTCTCCCCTGCATCGACCCTTGCGGTGAACCAAGCGATGGGATTTCCAGCTGTCGATGATGGTAGCGGAAACCATGCGATGCCAATGAGCGCGAGCAAGGCCAACGTTCCGGCTATAAGCATCCCCTTCATCCAACCCCAAGACTTGCGTCGTAAAACGACGATGAAACAAAAAGAAAAACCGAGTGCGAGCGCAATCCAGAAACTGCGCGAGAATGAAATGAGAACCGTGAGTAAACACAGTGCGAGAGCAGACCAGTGTTGTCTTCCGACCGTTTTCCGCGCCGCTTCAACCGCAAGCCAAACGGCCCCGAGCAAAGCATAGATTTGCGACTGGATAAAAACACGAGCGACACCACCATCGCCAAGAAGCGTAATCTCCCCTACTCCCGTGCGACGAATCCAGCGATGCACTGATTCAAGAAAAATTGGATCAAAAGAGTGTGAGAACAGAAAAAAAAGTGCGATAGATTTTAACGTGATCCACGCGACACCGACCATGGCGACCGTCTTAAGCGTTTTCCAAAATCGACCCGGATAGGCTTTTGCGAGATCCATGGCCGGCAAGATCAAGAGTAATGCTACCCAAGCGTTTGCATCGGCAAAAACAAAGGGCTGATGCATCGCAAGACCAAGCCATGTCGCATAGAGGGCAAGTCCAGCAAGAGCGATAAAAGTCCCTGGGACATTCAAACGGATTTCTTTACGGCGTGCGATGAGCCATCCAAGTAAGAATGCTCCAAAAAGAATGATGCGCAACGAGATTCCGCCGTCATTTGCCGCGTCGGCTCCGAGAACAAGCAATCGACCTTTAGAGCCGATCAAAAACTCAAGCACAAGCAGACTAAAGGCTGAGACAGGATCACGAACCGCGATCAGGAGCATTCCGATGCCTGCGATCAACGCCAATGCTGAGTTAAGCTCTGGATTCCAAGCGGCAGGAATTGAGAGAAGCTCGATCAAAGCGAGCAGGCTGAATAACCCTAATAAACGGTTCTGGATCCCCGCCTCCGCGTGGATGACGAGGTGGTGTTTTGCGCGAATGATCTTTTCTGCATCTTTGTACTTCTTCACGAGCTTTGGCATCCAACCGATATATTCCCATGGCAAAGCATACGTAAATGCAGGTAGCCACTGGCTCATGCCTGTCTTGCGCGGTTTGAGCGAGAACAATATTTCAACGACAAAGTAGCCCTGTTTCCCTTGCTCGGCCATCGTCAAAAAGAGATCCCAGTCTTGGAACTTCTTGATCGATTCATCAAATCCCGGAAAGTCCTGGCGTCGGATGAGCGCGCTTGTGTGAATGTAGTTGCTCTTCTTTAATTCATCGAAATTAAATGGTTTACCAGCAAATACTGTACGACCAAATTTAAAAGAAGAATATGCGAATGCAAATTCTGGATGTTCGTCGAGCGCGGAACGGAGCTTAGCAAGGGCATCTGGAATTAACTCGGCATCGGCATCGAGAAAGATGACGTACTCCCCTGTCGATTTTGCAAAGCCGGCGTTGCGGGCTGCTGGTGCTCCACGATTCTTTTCAAATCTGATGGACTGGACTCCCGACTCCGCGGGAATGGCAACGGGTTGAGATGATCCGTCGTCGACGATGATTATTTCAAAATCCTGCTCGGTTTGTTTTTTGAGAGATGCTAAACAAGCCGTGAGCTCGTCACCGTGATTATAGACCGGAATAATTACGGAAATTTTTGACATACTATTCATCGATCCCTTCCAGAATTTGGCGGAAGCGCGTCGCACGATCTTCCCAGCGAAAATCACGAAATGCACGAAGCTTTCCGGCTTCACCAAACTGCCTGCCAATGTCAGGGCGATCAAAAAGTGCTTTGACGGCCTCAGCGATTTCACGCGGGTTATGAGGATCAACGAGCAAACCCGTTACCCCATCGACCACCGCTTCTGGGATTCCTCCACTTTTTCCTGCAATAACTGGCAAGCCAGCCATGGCGGCCTCGAGGAAAACGATTCCAAATCCCTCGACATCTGCAAGCTCTTCACGCGCCGGCAAGATAAACACATCGGCGGCAGCGTACCAAAGATTGCGTTCAAGATCCGTTGCGGCAGTCAGCAATCGAACACGATCACGGAAACGCCATGCAAGGGTTTCAATTCTAGAACGATCTGGTCCATCGCCAATAATCACAAGGTTCACTTCTTTTGGTAAAAAGCCCATTGTCTCTACTAATCGATCTAATCCTTTACGTTGAACATGACGGGCAACAGCAAGCAATACAAATGCGTTCTCCGATAAGCCGATCACACGCCGTGCATCTGCGCGTTCTGGCAACTGCATTGGTTCTGCGCCTGGTGTAATTACTTTTGGAAAGACGCTCGGTTCAAATGCATTAATTTCTGCGGCGATCGCACGGGAATTAGAAATAACATTCGTCGCATTTTTTAAGACGTGACGTGCGAGCCATGCCTTGCGACTCGTGCTTTGAGCCAGACGTAAATCAAGACCGTGTACGATAACAGAATACGGCAAGCCTCCGAGCTTCTTTGCAATACATGCCGCAGTGCCAACCGGAAGCAAGTGACTGACGATTAATTGATCGTAACCTTTTCTCTTTAAACCTCGCATGAAACCGATCATGGGACGCCAAGCAAATGGACCACGCGACAATAATTTTACCCGCTCAACATGACCTGGTCCTTCAGATGGATGCGCAAGATTCACAAATACGTTGACCAATCCTTCACTCCCTGCAACTAAATTTCCGAGATAGCATGCGACTCCCCCACGTTCCGGCGGATAATCAAGTGTAATCAAAGCTGCTTTCATACGCTATGGTTTGTCATGTAATTCCTCGTCTTCAAGTGGTGGAGGTGAAACGCGTCGACGTAACCAACCCATTGCCGTCAGTACGTCAGAGACAGAAAGCAAACGGAATAAGAACAGAGAAACAACGGCTGCGGCTACGGCAAATAATACGGCAAAGATCGGTGTCATGATTGGCGTCAAAAAATAAACAGAAATCCAAGTGATGCCTGCCGCGAATATTCCTCGCGCAAGCAACATCGCCAGCCATTTGGAATCGATGTCACTCCGTGCAAACCACCATCCGAGGAAGAACAATACCACAAAGCTGATCACACCAGCCCAAGCTGCACCGGTCGGACCCATTGATGGGATGAGCATCATATTAGCAATCACATTCACAACCATCGTGATTCCCATGGCTGTTGTTTTTAGTCCTGCGCGATGTGTTGCATTGAGTAGTGAGCCGATTGGGAAATCGAGGAAAATCGGAATCAATACCCAAGGCAATACCATCAGAGGAGCGATCGCTCCTGCAAACGGCGCTCCGTAAACGACTGGAATAATAATATAAGCGAGCGATGAAAGAAGTGCGGCAAGTGGAACGGAAGCGATCATCATTAAGCGCAGTGAACCCTTCAACAATCCCGGTAAAGATTTGCGGTCATTTTGTGCCGCATTACTCATGCCTGGATACAGTGCCGCAACAAAAGCGAGCGGTAAAAACTGGAGTGCGTAGGTTAGCTTGTAGGCAACGGCATACTCCCCAACATCGGCATTGCCGTGGATTTGCTGGAGCATGATTGAGTCGACATACGAGTAGACTTTAACGAAGATACCAGCGAGGCCAAATGGAACAGCGGCGCGCAACAGTATCGATAGAGACGCTGAACCTTCTTTTGGATACAGGCCGAGCTTGAAGGCACGCGACATGCTCCAAATCACATGCCAAGTACTACCGATCATGAGTGAAAAGACGAGTCCGAGAACACCGTAACCAAAATACGCCGCGCTGATGCCGATAATTGCCGTCAAAACTTGCCCTACAAACATTCCGGCAGCCTCATAACGCAACTCACGCTTACCACGAAGCGCTCCGTACCAAATCAAATGTACCGAGTCGGCAGACATGACATAACAGGCCATCGCGACAGCGAGAAATGTTGTTCCTGTGATTCCTGTGAAAAATGCATACGCGAGCGTTGCGACGACGGTAAGCGGGATCAATAAAAACTTGAGACGTAATGCCTGACCAAGTGCGGCACGACCACGAGCTTCATCGGCTGCCATCTCGCGGATAATGACGGGGGTTAAGCCGAGGTCCGCAAAGACGACGAAGATTGATGTGATAGAAACGGCAAAAAAGTAGACGCCGGTGATCTCTACACCAACCATTCTGGCGATCAGGGTAAACGCAATAAAAGAAACGGCCTTTTGAGCCGTGTTTGCTATCACGAGCCAAGCCGCATTTTCAGCGATTTTTTTGGCATGAGACATGGCAGTATCCTACACAATTATTGACAATTTAGCCAAATAATCGTATTAAAGGCGTCGTCCTTTTCTTAAATTAAGGTTCCAAACCCAGGCGATAACAACGAGGGCGTGATGCTCGGTCCGATACATATCGGACTTTTCCCCCACGAGAGGTGGTTCCATGCAAAAGTTGAGCCTCCGGATTCCCAAGAATGTTCGTGAAGCCCATCGGATCCTCTGTAAGATAATCCTCGACATGCCAAGAGATTTGCCCCTGGATATCGAAATCACGCCCACTACGGTCAAGACTGCAAGTCTCGACGGCGCGCCGTACACACTCGAGCGCATCAAGTACGGGTGGCCCGGTTTCCGACTCGAGATTCACGTACGTCTCTGCACCAACGGAAAGCGTGCGATCGATGACGTTGTCGTGAAGCGCTCTGCGCATCGACCCAAAAGCTACAGCCAGACGGATCTGCTCGATCTGCCGTACTGGGATATCTGATCGATAGTACTCCCCCGTCATTCCAATCTGGAGTGGCGGGGCTTGTCGTTTAACGTAATGGTCGATTGAAATGATATTCTCCGGCTCTACGAACAAATTTTCCGGCATGGAATTTGTAAACAATCGGCTTTGCCTTCGGTAAGTCGACAAAGGCGATGTCGACTTCTGAAATACCTTCCAAATGCTTAATCATAGCTCGTAATGTGTTTCCGTGCGCCACGACCAAAACATCCTCGCTACGACGTACTCGCGGCAAGATATTTTTTATAAAAAACGGGTGCACACGAGCAAATGTTTCTTTTAGGCTCTCTCCTCCTCCCGGAGGCCTAGCTTCATATCCTCGACGCCATTCCAGAACGCGTTGCACGCCGTACTTTTTTTCCGCTTCGCCTTTTTCCATGCCTTGCAGACTCCCGTAATAGCGCTCGTTTAAATCTGTGCTTTCAACAACAGGAATATCATCGGTTCCACATCCGTTGGAATACTTTTGCCATTTATAGAATTTCTGATCGTGTTCGTGTTGAACAATGCCTGTGCGGTTTTGACGAGCGAGAATAATATTTAAGGTCGAGTGAGCACGCTCAAGCTTAGAGGTGAAGGCGGCAGAGAAGTCGAACTCCTGGCAGTGTTTGGCGCACAGACCGGCCTCTCTGATCCCTTCTCCACTGAGCGGAACATCAACCCAACCGGTGAAACGGTTGCATTTGTTCCAGCGTGATTCACCGTGACGGACAAGGACAAGATGGCCCATAGATGACAATAGTGTAGCGGAAAAACAAAACCCCTCCAATCGGAGGGGTTTTGTGATGGCCGAGCGAATTAACGCTTGGACCACTGTGGTGCACGACGTGCGCCTTTGAGACCGAACTTCTTACGTTCCTTGGCACGTGGGTCGCGCTTGAGGAAACCAAGTTTCTTGAGGGTCTTGCGGTAGGTTGGGTTGAGCTCGCACAGTGCGCGCGAGATACCGAGACGGACGGCGTCGGCTTGGCCGAGAAGTCCTCCGCCATGAGCTTGAGCGCTTACGTCGACAGCACCTTCCAAACCAGCTGTTTTGATTGGCGAGACTACCATGTCGCGCGATTCAAATGTGGTGAAATATTCTTCCATCGGTTTGCCGTTGATGGTGATGTTTCCCTTGCCGTTCTTGATGAGGTACACCTTGGCAATTGCCGTCTTGCGACGACCGAGCGCGTAAATATAGGAACCGCCAGCAAGAACCGGAGTTTCCGCAACTTCTGCGGCAACTTCCTTTTTCTTGGCGGGAGCCTTCTTGGCAGGCGCCTTCTTCTTTACTTCCTTGGTTTCCGTAGCCATAAAATATTACGCAATAATGAGGCGCTTCATCCGCTCGTTTTGCGTGCGGTTCTTGGGAAGCATGTACTTAACGGCGTGGATCAAGATCTCTCCTGGGTTGTCCACAATAAGACGGTTCATCGGAGTCGACTTCACACCACTTGGGCGGTTCGAGGAACGGAAGTGAACTTTTTGTTCCATCTTCTTTCCCGTGAGGACGATTTTGTCCGCATTCAAAACTTTGACGATTGCTCCGGCATCGATATGCGGAACATAGGTCGGCTTATCTTTTCCGATCAAGATCTTTGCGATGTGTGTCGCCAAACGACCGACAACCTTACCGGATGCGTCGATGGTGACTGTCTCTCGCTTGATGGCGGGCATGCCGCGCTTGTTTTTCCGGGTCATATATTATTTTACAAGTTGGATCTGGGCGATCTCCGCACCATCTCCTTTACGCGTACCAAGCTTCACGATGCGCGTGTAACCACCCGGACGAGTGGCGTAGCGCGGACCAAGTTCTTCCAGCACCTTGTTCACAGCCGACTCGGAAAGGAGAACGGCGTTCAACTGACGACGGGCGACAAGGCTTTTGGCCTTGCCCTTGGTGATCAAGCGCTCGACAAACGGACGCACAGCCTTAGCCTTAGCCAAAGTTGTGTTGACGTTCTCGTAGAGCACTATCGAGGTCGCCAAACCGCGCAGAAGCGCCTTGCGGGCACTCGCGTTGCGATCCAGGGTTTTTCCTACGCGGCGGTGTTTCATAAGATCGAGATTTAAGCGTTTTCTTCTGAATAGGTCAAGTCCTTCAAGACCGAGACGTTATCCATCAAGATAGTAATAGACTGGTTTACGGCCTCGAGCGGATCGAGCGTACCGTCGGTTTCAACGCGCAAGATGAGCTTGTCAAAGTCGATTTTCTCGCCAACGCGAGTCATTTCTACCTTGTAGGAGACGTTCAAAACTGGGCTATAAAGCGCATCAAGAGCGATTGTGCCAAGCTCTGTCTTTTCCTTGTTACGCTCCTCTGTAGAGCGATATCCGCGGCCTGGGGATACGGTGACTTCCATCTCAAAACTGGCGGACGGATCCGTCAGAGTAGCGATGTGCAAATCCGGGTTCACGATCTCAACCTGAGCATCTTTATTGAAATCTTTAGCGGTCACAGTTTTCTCGCCTTTGACAGCTAACGTGATTTTAACCGGCTCTTCCGAGAAGAGCTTCACACGCAAAGCTTTGAGCGCAAGAATGATTTCCAATGCATCCTCCTTTACGTTTGGCATCGTTGAAAACTCGTGTTCTGCACCCTTGATACGGACGGCCGTAACGGCAGCGCCCGGAAGCGAGGAGAGCAAGACGCGGCGTATAGCATTGCCAAGCGTCGTGCCGTAACCCTGGGCGCAAGGTTCCACGGTCAAGACACCCTCGTTAGGGCGTTCGCCGCGTGTAAATTTAATCTTGTTTGGGAGGAGTATTGGTTCCATACGGATTTGATATGGATAAAAAGGAACGGATTAACGAGAGTAGAATTCGACGACCATCTTTGCGTCGAAAGGCTGCTGGAGCTCAACACCGGCCGGCTTGCCGGTCACCTTGGCGGAGAGCGTTTTTGAGTCGATAGCCAACCAGGAAAGATTTTCCTTCTTGGAAAGCACATCTTCAGCTTCCTTGAGGTTGCCCTTATTCTTTTTGTTCTCGCGAACAGTTACGACATCGCCGGAGCGAACGCGGTAAGAAGGGATGTTCAACTTTTTGCCGTTGACCATGAAGTGAGCATGAGAAACAGCCTGGCGTGCCGCCGGGCGAGTCTTGGCAAAACCGGCGCGGTACACGACGTTGTCGAGACGCGCTTCTAGTTCTTGCACAAGCATTTCTCCTGTGTTGCCTTTACGCTTGGAAACCTCAACGAAGAGATTTTCAAACTGGCGTTCATTCAAACCGTACAGGCGCTTAGCCTTTTGCTTTTCACGCAACTGCTTACCATAGTCGGTTAAGCGAGTACGGGATTCCGGGCCGTGTGCACCCGGTGGAAATGGACGACGCGCGAGCGCACGGGCGTGCTTCGCGGCATCCGTAAGGGGGATACCCTCGCGGCGGGACTGTTTAGCGGTTACTTGGAGTTTCTTCATACGATGGGACAATTCAGCCTGTGTAGAATGGCGATGTTAGACGCGGCGCGGACGAGGCGGACGGCAGCCGTTATGCGGGATCGGCGTTACGTCTTTAATCGTCAGAATGTTGAGACCGTTGGCGTTGAAAGCGCGGAGAGCACCTTCGCGACCCTGACCGACACCGGAAATGAACACGTTCACTTCTTTCAAACCTGTGTCCGCTGCTTTCTCGACAGCGTCTTTTACGATGAGCGAGGCGGCGTAAGGGGTGGCTTTTTTAGGGCCCTTGAAACCATTTACTCCGGCGCTGGACCAAGAGAGAACGTTTCCATTCAGATCGGTCAACGACACAATAGTGTTGTTGTACGTCGCTTGAATATGCGCATTACCAACCGGCACTTGTGTGCGGGCCTTCTTGTTTTTCTTAGGCTTAGCTTTGACTGCCGGTTTGGCGGCTGCCTCTGCTCCTGCCTGTTGTTTTTTTTCTTCAGCCATAGTCTTGGATTATGTCTTTTCAAGTTTACGCTTACCCGAGCCCATCGTCTTACGGACGTTTCCACGGATCGTGCGGGAGTTTGTCTTGGTGCGCTGACCACGAACCGGCAACGACTTGATGTGGCGCAAACCACGATAGCAACCAATTTCCTTCAAGCGCTTAATGTTGGTCAGGACTTCACGACGAAGGTCACCTTCAACCTTGTATTCTTTTTCAACCGCGTCACGAAGCTTGTTGGTATCAGCTTCTGCGAGATCTTTTACGCGCGTTTCCGGAGCAACGCCAGTCTTGGCGATGATCGCAAGAGCGGTCGAGCGACCGATGCCAAAAATGTAGGTAAGCGCGATATCAACGCGCTTGTTTGCTGGGAGGGTTACACCGGCGATGCGTGCCATAGAGATGATAGAAAATTAACCTTGGCGCTGTTTATGCTTTGGTGTGGTCTTGCAGATAACCACAACGTGGCCCTTTCGACGAAGGACTTGGCAATTTCGGCACATGGCCTTTACAGAGGATCGTACTTTCATAGCAAGTGTTCGCAAAAAACCAATACGTTTAGTGGGCTACAACCTATAAGTTATTCGACCCTTTGTCAAATCGTAAGGACTCACCTCGACCTGGACGTCATCACCTGGGGTCAAGCGGATGCGGTTCATACGCATTTTTCCCCCAATATAGCACAAAATTATCTGTCCATTCTCCAACTTTACCTTAAAGGTAGCGGACGGCAGGTTTTCCTCGATCGTCCCCTTCATCACGAGGAAATCCTTGCTGGGAGATGAGTTACTCGCTGCCATAGTTTGTTGTTGTCATGATGACCGCATCATAACAAAGCCAAAAAATTGGGTCAACCCGTGATCGTTGCCTTGATGCGACGAACTCCGGCTGAAACTGCCTCCTCTTTTTGGATCTTGAATGCTCCCAACTCACCCGTATGCTCGACATGAGGTCCGCCGCAGATCTCTTTGGAGAAAAACCCTTTCTCGTCATTACCGACAAAGTACACGTTAATCTTGCCACCCATCTGGGCGTACTTGTCTTCAAATAAGCCGATAGCTCCCCTCTTTTTAGCGTCGTCGACAGATAGCTGCTCACAATGCACGGGATAATCTTTTTGAATCGCTTCATTTACCAAATCCTCTACTTTTTTGATTTCTTCCGGCGTCACCTTTTGTCCGTGGGAAAAATCGAAGCGGAGGCGCTCGGCGGTGATGTTGGAACCTTTTTGTTCGACATGGTCGCCAAGAACGGCGCGCAAAGCTTGATGAAGCAAGTGCGTTGCCGTGTGAAGACGAGTTGTTTCCACTGAATGATCGGCCAGGCCGCCTTTGAAGGTTCCGGCGGAGGCGGTGCGGGAAAGCTCTTGATGCTTTTTAAATTCAGCTTGAAAAACGTCTCGGTCTACGGATTGGCCTTTTTCACGCAGAATCTCTTCTGTGAGCTCGAGCGGAAACCCATACGATGAGAACAGAAGAAATGCGTCCTCACCACTAATCGAGCCCTTAGTGAGCATCTTTTCCAACTCTTTCATTCCCTTTTCAAGTGTTTTTCCGAACTTCTCCTCTTCTTTCTTTAGCTCATCGATAATTTTTGGAAGGTTTTGCGTCAGTTCAGTGTAGTGGCCGCCGTATTCTCCAACATAAACTTCTGCGATGAGGTATGTGAAGGCATCCAGAATACCGAGACGACGGCCTTCACGGATCGCGCGGCGGAGCAGACGACGGACGATATATCCCTGACCCACGTTGGATGGAACGACGCCGCGTTCATCGCCAATGATAAACGTTGCGGCGCGGACATGGTCGGCGATGATGCGAAATGCGCGCTCGTTTCCGGAATAGGTTTTCCCAGATAGTGATGCGATTTTATCGAGCGCAGGCGTGAATGCATCCGTCTCAAAAACCGTCTCGACATTCTGCATAACGGCGACAATACGCTCGAGACCCATGCCGGTATCGACGTTCTTCTGGGTAAGTGGGGCGAATGTGCCGTCTACTTGTTTATCGAACTGCATGAAAACGTTGTTCCAGATTTCTACAAACTTTCCACAATCACAATTCTGGTGGCAGGTTTCGCCAAAAGCCATGTCATGCGCTTTGCCCGTGTCGTAAAAAATTTCTGTGTCTGGGCCACAAGGACCAGTTTGTCCAGCTGGACCCCACCAGTTTTTCTTTTTGGGATAAGCCCGAATTCGATCACCTAGCTCTGCCGCAATACCGACCGTTTCAAAAAGCGACTGCCAAATACTAATCGACTCATCATCACGAGGAGCATCTGTATCACCTTCAAATACGGTGACGAAGATCTTTTTAGGATCGATGCCAAGCCAGTTTTTATCGGTCAAGAACTCGAAAGACCACGCAATGGCTTCTTGTTTGAAATAATCCCCAAGCGACCAATTGCCAAGCATTTCAAAAAAGGTGAGGTGGCGATTGTCGCCAACTTCCTCGATATCATCCGTACGTACACACTTTTGCGAGTCGGCAAGACGTTTGCCGCCTGGATGTGGTTGACCCTGAAGATATGGGACGAGTGGATGCATGCCGGCCGTTGTAAATAGAACAGTCGGGTCATTTTCTGGAACGACAGAAGCGGAAGGAATAATGACATGGCCCTTCTCGCGGAAAAAATCCAGGAATTTCTGGCGGATTTGATTGGTCGTCATAGCGACTAGACTGCCTTTAAGCGGCGTTTTTGGCAAACTGGCGGGCTAACATCTGGGCTTGGTTCACAAATACCTTGAGTAGCGAGATATCGACTTCCTGGATCTTTTCATCGCCTTCTTCAAGATGAAGAAGTAGAAAAGCTTTTATGTCGTCACCATGCTCGGCGGGTACGACGAGAATCTCTTTACCGTCTTCCGAGCGGATAAAGGCATGGAGGCTTTTATGTTCATGCAAATCTCTTAAATCTTTATTTGGAATCTTGAAAACAAGCTCTTTGCCTGTGTGATGGACATACTCTCCTTCTGTCCGCATCTTAGATACGGAAAGTACACGCAACATTGCCGATAGAGCACCAGCAGAGGCACAGGCATTCATCGCGATTGCCGTATACAACTCCTTAGACATCTTAGATGACGGGTCCACGGTAAGTGAGGTTTCGTTCGCGACTTTTTTTAATAACTCAATTTTGCGATTTACCGATCCGATATACGCATACGACTCGATCAATTCTTGCTTGGCCCTGGCATAACTGGTTTCTACGGCCTCGCGCTCTTTCTCGCGACGCTCCATGATGCGTTCATATGCGGCAAATGTCGCAAGGCCGGCGATACCAAAAGCAAAAATCGAAAATTCTTCCAAGCGTTCTTCCGAAAGTCCAAATCGATCTTTCGTATGAATCGATGGAGACAAGACAGCCAGAACAAAAAAGAGCAGGTAAACAAGAGAGATCCACTCCAATTTTGGCGCTTTTTTCATTCGACCGAGTCTAGCTTGTCCTCGGCAAGAAATCCACCTCCAAGGCATTCTTCACCTCGGTAGAAGACTGCGGACTGGCCTGGCGCCATCGCCCAGACGGGTTTTTCAAACTCAAGCCGTTCACCCACGAGTTTGCTGGGTACACGATCCGAGTGATACCGGATAACAACATCGAGACGGCCGTCTTGCGGCGCTTGATTCAGCCAGTGAACATTTTCAACACGGGCCGATTTGGAATACAGTAACGGGTCCTCGCGATCCGGAACAATGATGAGTTGGTTTTTTTCACGATTCTTATCAGCGACATACCAAGCTTTTCCATCTTTGGAGACATGGATGCCGTGACGTTGGCCAATCGTGTAACCGTCGAGACCGTCATGCGCGCCGACCACCTTTCCATCCTGCGTCACGATTTCACCCGGCATGGGCGCATTCCGCAATCGAAGAAACTCGTGAAAATCGAGCTTCCCTACAAAACAAATGCCTTGGGAGTCTGGTTTGGAGGCTACGGGAAGATCATGATCTTCCGCCATGCGTCGAACATCTTTTTTAAGAAAATCCCCAATCGGAAAATAGCTGCGCGATAATGATTCACGCGAGATGCGATGTAGGAAATAGGATTGATCTTTGGCGAGATCTGCGGCAACAAGAAGCTGATGTTTATCGCCGTCGTGACGAACGCGCGCATAGTGGCCGGTGGCGATCCCGTCGAATCCGAGCTTAATCGCTGTTTCAAAAAATAAACCAAATTTGATTTCTTCATTACACAAGACGTCTGGATTTGGCGTTACGCCTTCTCGATACTCAGCAAACATGCGGTCAAGAACGCGCTTACGATATTCTTCTTCAAAATCAAAGGTTAGGAGCGGGATACCCAGACGGGCCGCGACACGTAATGCATCCCTACGCTCACCGCGCCATTCACACTCCCCTGTCCATAGGTCTTTAGAGTCGGACCAGTTCTTGATAAAGCCGCCCGTTACGTCATAACCCTGCTCGACAAGGAGCGCGGCTGCCACACTAGAATCTACCCCGCCGGACATACCAACGAGGATTTTCCCTTTCTTTACTTGTGCAAATGGATTATTTAGCATTCGAGAACTTTTCAATGGCTTTGACAACGTTGGTCGTTTGATTGATTTGAATACGGCGAAGATTATATCGATTATCTTTTGCGTGTACGGAGCCCGGTCCAATACCTAAACCGAGTAAATATCCCATGGATTCTGCTTCTTTTTGAATGGCAGCATTTTGATATCCGTAGGGATAGGCGATGCTCGTTATAGCCTTTCCTAGCAACGACTCCAAATCCTGCTTGGATCCTCCGATCTCATCTTTACGAGCTTCAGCACCAAGACGCGTAAGCGCCGCATGACGACGCGTATGCGAACCAATGGTGATCAGTCCGGAATCCGATACTTCACGGATCATTTCATCATTCATGTATCCTTTCAGCTTATTGGACAATGTGATAATAAAATACGTCGCTTTTAAGTTGAGGTGTTTGAGTATCGGGTACACAATCGTGTAATGCTCCCGATGCCCGTCATCGAATGTAAGAAGGATTGGTTTGGGAGGGAGCGGATAATCCGGATTCTCTAGAGCTTTAGCCAAATCATCGGGAGTGATTGTGTCGTAACCGGCATCAGCAATCGCTTCCATCTGTTGTTCAAATACATCGGGTGTCACCGTGTAGAGCCGTTCTTTTCCGTTGTGCCATGGCTGTATGACTCGGACATGGTGATACATGAGTATCGGAACGACGACAGAACCGTCTGCACGTTTTGCGCGAGATGGGATCTCTATCTCTTCACGTTGTGGAACATTAATATACTCTTCCAGGGTACTGTCCGGACTCAGCTTTAAGACCCAGCCATCAAAGATAGGGGTCTCATAAGCGGCATAGACCATGTGCATGCAGAAAAAACCAGCCCCCACGGCCGCTACCATGCTTAGAATGACAAGGAGTGTTCGTTTCATGCTTGGCGGACGCGTTTGGCGCGTACAGCCTCGAGACCTTGCTTGATCAGACCGTTTTCTTCCTGAACCGCCAACTGTCCACAAGCCGCATCAATGTCTTCTCCAAAGGTCACACGATGCGTTGCCGAGATACCGCGTTCTTCCAGCCATTCTACAAAAGCTACGCGATATTCGCGAGAGGTAGCATCAAAGGCCTCTGTTGGATGGTACTTGATGACATTTACATGCGAGAGACGGTGATCATGCGCAAGAAGACGTGCGAGTGCATTTGCATCCTGTTTGCGATCGTTGATTCCTTTAAGGAGCAGGTATTCAAACATTACTTTTCGATTGGTCTTGGCCATGTAGATATGTACCGCATCCATCAATTTGGCGAGCGGGTATGCCTTGTTTACGGGCATGAATTTATCGCGTACTTCATCGGTGCCGGCGTGGATGGAGATCGCGAGATTTACTTGCAATGGCTCGTCAGCAAGTTTGAGAATTCCGGGCACGATACCGCAGGTTGAGATACTCATGTGTCGTGCTCCGAGACCCAGCCCGTCCTTATCATTCAGCTGTTTGAGCGCTCCGATCACATTTTCGTAATTATGAAATGGTTCGCCCATGCCCATCATCACCAAGTTGGTGACATACTCCCCTTTTGGTTTAAGCCAACGCGAGAAATAAATAACTTGCTCTGTGATTTCTGCAATCGAAAGATTGCGCTTGAGACCCATAGTGCCGGTGGCACAAAAGGCGCAGGCCATGGCGCAACCAACCTGGGAAGAGGCGCAAACGGTATTGCGACCGTCGTCATGCTTCATGAGCACGGCCTCGATCTTTTGACCGTCGGCACATTCAAACAAGGTCTTAATAGTTTCCCCTTTTGGGGAAACGATCGTTTTTACCTCCTTTAGAACATTCCAGGGTACCGCTTCACGGCAGGCATCACGCAAAGGTTTACCGTAGGTCGAGACAGAGTCCCAATCATCGCCAAGATCAATAAAAAAGGCACGCTTGGCCTGGGCCAAGCGATAGTCTGGCTCCCCGCGTTCCGCGAGTAGCGCTTTCAAAGCTTTGATATCCATAATGCCTTTGGCTAGGGCGCAAGCTCGAGTAACTTGGCGCGCGTTGCCGGTCCGACCACTCCATACCCCGAATTTCCAGATTTGGCAATACCTTGGGCTACCTGAAACCTCTGAACAGCTAACCTTGTCAGTGGACCAAAGAAGCCACTTTTTGGCTCAACATCAAGCGCTTCTTGCACCCAGCGGACTTCATCATTTGTTATTCCGTAGTAAAGAGACTTTGTTGGGATCGGATAGTTACTCGACTTAAAGTTGTCGTCGTCAGACCATGCCCATTCTGCCAGACGCTTGGCTGAGTCCATGGCACCTTGGGTGCTGTTTGATCCGAGAACAACTACGACTACGTCTTTTTTCTTCTCGCCACTTTTCCCATCTTCCAAAAGTGGACTCATTTGCGCGGCGTAATTGAACATCGATTCCGGCAAGTAACCGGTTTTTCCTCCAGTAAGATACACGTCCGGATCAGCTAGTAAGCGTGCGTTGGTATTTTTAATCGTATGTGTAAGCGTGGTTCCAGCTAGCGTGAACGTGTATGTACCGCTCTGGGATGCGCTAATAACCTTGGATTGCTTGAAGGCCGCTCGAGCAATGAGCGCCATGTCGTAAGCCGTCGTTGTATTTTTTGCATTCATCCCTGCAGGGTCGTAAAACAGAGAAGACTTGGCACCGATCGACTTTACTTTTGTATTCATTTTTTGGACAAAGGCTGGTACGCCTGGTCCTGCGAGTCGAGCCATTGCCATCGCTGCATTATTGGCGCTTGAACCGATAGCCGATTGCCACAGGTCAGCTAAAACAATCTTTGCTCCTACTGCAACACGCAATCGACCTCCTCCCACCTCATCGGCTGCCGCCATTTTGACGATCGTTCCCCAATTCCAATTGCGATCAAGCATGACAAGCGCCATCACAAGCTTACTCAAGCTCGCTGCCGTATGAGGCGCTTCTTGTTTGTAGCCATACAAAACCTTTCCATCAGGACGCATAACAACAGCCGAGGCAAATTCATTGGCTTTTGGAACGTATGGTCCTGCGGCAAGCGCGATAGATCCTCCCAAACTAGACAGGGTGATTAACGCGGAAATCGCGAGAAGGCGTTTGATGTTCATTACTTTTCTACAATAACATGTGTTTTCAGTTTTATGAAAATTTATTTTTCAAAAAGGCTAAGCGAGGGCCAAAACCACGAGTGCTAGGACCAAACGGTAGATGACAAACCCGTCATAGCGATGCTTGGCGACATAGGATAAAAGGAAACGGATGGCAAAGATACCAAAACCGAGAGCCGAGAGAAAACCGACTGCGAGCGCAAGCGCCTGATCGGAGGCAACTCCTTGTGAAGAAACTTTGAGCAAACCATGCAGACCAGCGAGAGCGGTGATCGGAATCGAGAGAAAAAATGAGAAGCGAGCAGCCGCTTGTCGCGTGAGGCCAGAAAGAAGT
>CAYZVS010000012.1:0-1546 GCA_964482085.1 uncultured Gammaproteobacteria bacterium | reverse complement strand
CAGAACGGCTCGTTCCAGGGAACAGAGCCAACGGTTGAGCAAATCCCACGATGAGCGCCTGTTTCCACGATACAGATTCATAGGCATCAAGGCGACCCTTTTGTTTCTCGCTCCATCGATCCGCACCAAAAAGGACTAGGCCAAAAAGCGCTAGATCAAAAGCCACAATCCAACCTTGACGTACATTTGCCTCAACCCAATCGTTTGCAAAATAAGCGATCAAGAGGGCCGGTAGTGTCGCAACGGCGACTTTGATCAAAAAACTCCAGGACTTACGCTGAATAAGTCCTAAAATATCTTGGCGAAAAAACCATAGCAAGGCTACCAGAGTTCCAAGATGCAATACGGTATCAAACGCTAAGCCTTGGTCAGGCCAGTGTAAAAGTACAGGCACCAAAATCAAATGACCGCTTGAAGAGACAGGAAAAAATTCCGCGAGACCCTGCACGGCACCGAGCACGAATCCACGTAAAATATCAAAAGCAATATTCATAGGAGCAGAAAACTACGCATCAAATGAGATACGTTCTCCTGGGGCAATTGTTCGAGACGGTGAAGGCTTCGGCGTTGGCATCGCTGTATTCATGCTGGCGATTCCTTCATTTCCTCCTGTGCCTTTACTGTGCCTACGACGACGTTTCTTTTTCTCTGGATCAGAAGATACAGGCGCGACTGTCGACATTGGTCGCTGTGGAATGGTTCCGGCTTTTTTCTCTAGTGACTGCTTATGCATATCGACACTTCCACCTTTGGACTTGAGGATTTCTGACAAAAGATCTTCATCTTCATCTTGCGACGATGAGACTACCTGAATTCTGGCGGGCACAGTAGCTGTTTCTGGAACGACACGTGGGCGATTAGGAGCAACGCTCTGCGGAGCAAAGCTTGATTCATTACTGTCCGCTTCTACCAAGCTTTCTGGAGGAGGCGTCTCTCGTTTAGCTGTTTTAAAACCACTTGATTTGTTTTTGCGTTCTTCCGCAATGATTGGCCGACATTCTGCACAATAAACTGGACGTGAAGTATCGAGCTGAATCGCGAGCTCAAATTTCTTTGCACATCGATCACAGGTGTGCGCAAAGGCCGGTCGTTTTTTACGATCGGCGGGCATAGCCGCCTGAATTGCAGCCAGACGCTCCGGCCGAATCGTGAGGTACTCTGTTGAATCCGCAGATTGCTCAAGTTCAGCGCTTTCTTGTCTTGTTTGTAGCAAGGGAGCTGTGGTAGGTGCCGCAAGCGCTACGGGTGGAATATCTTCAGCTTCAGCTGCCTGCTCTTCCTCGGTCATGATCTTTGGATATTCAATCGTTGGTGCTGTTCCCAAAGGACCCATGTCCGTAACCTCGGCCATAGGTAAGACTCCCGCCGTAAGAGTACCGCCGGCTGGAACCGTTTCCATACCAGCCCATTTGAGTACTTTTTCCTCGATAATCGGGCGCGGTTCAGCGTATCGTTCACGGCTCACGGAGATAACCTTATCCTGGCTAGCTGTATTTTCTGCGATAGGTGGCAAGGTGTTGGCTGAGAATGGTGGCGTCGCGACGCC
>CAYZVS010000011.1:0-24811 GCA_964482085.1 uncultured Gammaproteobacteria bacterium | reverse complement strand
GCACGATATTGACCAGCTTCTCAATGACTTGGTGGACTTGGCAAAAGATTTGGACAAAGAAGAAAAGCGTGCAGTCAAAGAAGGGCTTACAGAGGATGAGTTGGCGATATTTGATTTGCTACAAAAAGAAGAATTAAATCCAGAAGATACCAAAAAAGTTCGTGTTGTCGCCAAAGAATTGTTGGTAAAACTTAAGGAAAAGCTTGTACCAAATTGGCGCGACTTTGAATCACTCCGAGCCGGTGTAAAAACCACCATCTCCGATATCCTGTTTCCAGAACTACCAATGCGGGTTTATTCAGAACGAGATTGTGAAAATAAAGGACTTGAAGTTTATAATTTTATTTACGAAAATTATCGAGATGCGAGAGCGTTTGAAACAGTAGGAGTTAATCCTTTCCACTAAAAAATAAGCATAAAAAACCATTACGTTATATGCCAAATATAAAATTAGACAGACTGCCAAAGTTTCACGAAACGTTTATCCCGATACTGACAGTTCTAAAAGATGGGAACGCTATAGGTTACAATGATTTACTTGAATCAAGTACGGGACCGCTTTTATTCAGATCTGCCAAAAGAGGTATCGGATATAAAGACAAAAAGTGGAGATTCGATGCTCTTAAATCGTATAGGCTGGGGCAAGGCGTATCTTAAGACTGCAAGACTTGTCCAACAGCCTGAACGCGCGTTTGTACAGATAACAGAGAAAGGTAAAAAGATCCTCGACTCCGATGGATATTCTTTTCAGGACTTAAAAAATGATTTGGATTACAAAGCGCACGTGGCACTCAGGGAGAGTGAATCGTCCGAAGAGTCTACTGATGTAGCAACGAATGAAGCTACTCCTGAGGATTTAATAGAATCTGGTGTACGCGCAATAGAGAATGATGTTAGAACCGAACTATTGGAGAAACTTAAAGGTGTTGATCCATATTATTTTGAAAGAGTAATTTTAAAACTTCTAAAGAAGATGGGATACGGTAACTTCATTGGAACTGCAAAGTCAGGTGATGGGGGTATAGACGGAATAATAAATCAGGACCAACTCGGTCTGGACAGAATTTATGTGCAATCAAAACGTTATACAGATAATAGAGTAAATGAAAAAGAAATTCGAGACTTTATCGGTGCGATGAGCAGTGATACGGAGAAGGGGATTTTTGTGACGACATCATCGTTCGCTGATGCAGCGATAAACAAAGCTAAAAAAGCCAGCCATACAATCATCCTTATCGACGGAAGCCGCTTAGTTCAGTTGATGCATGAGTTCAATATCGGAGTACAAATAAAGAATGTGTATGAAGTCAAGCAAGTAGACGAGGACTTTTTTGAAGAAACCTGATCCTTGCCCCCTCCGCCGTTTTGCTCTAACCTCCCCTCCATATGAAAAACCTATCAATCGGCCTCATCGTAGCTGTCGTTATAGGCCTCATTCTCCTCTTCATCGCCTGGCCTTTTGGCACCGTCGGCGCCGGCGAGCGCGGTATTCTCCTCCGTTGGGGCGCTGTCTCCGGTAAAGTCTTTAACGAGGGTTTGTATGTCCGCATCCCATTCGCCGACCGCATAGAAATCATGGACGTCAGAATCCAAAAAGAAGAAGTCATCTCAACCGCCGCTTCCAAGGACTTGCAAACCGTCAATTCCAAAGTCGCACTCAACTATCACATTGATCCGACTCGCGTTGCCAACATCTATCAGGAAATTGGCACGAGCTACAATATCCGTTTGATTGACCCAGCACTTCAAGAATCCGTTAAATCGACAACAGCTAAATACACGGCAGAAGAATTGATCACGCGCCGCGAGGAAGTCCGTGATGCGATCCGTTTACATCTCGTCGAGAAACTTCAGCCACGTGGAATTCTCATCGATGATTTCAACATCGTCGACTTCCAATTCTCCGAATCCTTCAATGCCGCCATTGAACTCAAGGTGACAGCAGAACAATCCGCCCTCGCTGCCAAGAACAAGCTCGAACAAATTAAATTTGAAGCCGACCAGCAAATCGCCGAGGCTCGCGGTAAAGCAGAAGCACTCCGCATCGAGTCCGCCGCCCTTCAATCATCGCCACAAATTCTTGAATTGCGTGCTTTGGAAAAGTGGGATGGCAAACTCCCAACGGTCATGGGTTCCGGCGCCACACCATTCATCAACGTTGGAAGTGTCGTGCGCTAACTGCTAACTGTCATACCCGCGAAGGCGGGTATCCAGTACCAGTAAATCCGAACATTTATCCAATACGCTCAGCTGGATCCCCGCATACGCGAGGATGACAGTCTGTATAAGACCAGTATAATGGATCGCAAGAGGCCCAAATTTGGGGCCCTGGCGATCCTTTATTCTTATGCGCAAAAACGCTACATATCTACTGATTCTCGCAGGCGCCGTCGCTCTTATAGGCGCAGGTTGTGTTGGGCAAAACACCATGCCATCAGACAGCGCCTCAGACGCTGACGCGATCGATGCCGCTATCGACGCAGAGATCAATGCCGCAGCGGATATCGATACAGAAGAAAGCAAAGCAAGTTCTGACGTCGACGTCGTGGAAAGCGACAAACCGGAATTAAATTCTTTAAATGAAATGCAATATGACCTTCCGTAAAATTGTCCATAATGCAACCGCCGGTGCCGCCTTGTTCTCGATGGTAATTCCGTCCATCGCATCCGCTCAAACACGCGTATCGATCCGACCTGTAATCAAAGCCGATGTCCGCGTGGAAGCTTGTGCCAATATCGGTACACAAGTTGCGCGTCTTCAAGCTTCTGTCGATAAAGTACGCGGAAACGTGATGGAACGTCGTGATGAAAGACAAGGCAAGCTCGTAGAACGTCGCGATGAACGCGATGGAAAAGTCGATAAGCATCGTGATTCTGCTTTGGAGCTCCGTGTCGATGCACAAGCCAAGCTCATGGCCCGCGCAGATACCGATGCCAAGAAAGCCGCCGTCACGGAGTATCAGACATCCGTCAAAGCCGCTGTTGATGCTCGTGTCGCCGCCTATAAAGCCGCCAACGACACTTTTCGCGAGGGAGTTGATACAGTCGTCGTATCGCGTAAAACAATTGTCGATAACGCCGTATCCGCATTCCGCACTTCCATGAACGCTGCCTTAGAAAAAGCCAAAGCCGACTGCGCCGCCGGAGTAGAAAACGCAACCTTCCGCGCCGACTTTAACGCCTCGGTACAAGCCGCCCGTCGCAAGCTCCAAGCTGACAGACAGGGGATTGATAGCAACGGCGACCAAGTCCGCGCCTTAGCCAAGACGCGCAACGACGCCCACGCCAAAGCCCTCGCCACCTTTAAAGCGACGATGGAAAAAGCCCGCGCCGATCTTAAACTCGCTTTTGGAGTTAAGTCGGAATAAGTTGCAGTTGTAGTAAGATAGATCCATGCCTCGCCGAAACCCAAAAACCGTTCTCGTGAACGATAAAATGCAAACAGGGTATCGGTATCAACTTGTTGAACCGGAAGGAAAGAACTTTGATCCGGAATTCAAGCCAACATTAACGCCGCAGCTCATGCTTGAGCTCGGCGTTTTTGGCGGTCGATACATGACGGATTGTCGCAAGGAGTTTCCAAAAACATGGTTTACGAAAGCCAAGCTATCTGAGCAACATGACAAAAATCTCAACTTCTTTCGCAAGGACGCATCCCAATCGCTTGCTATTTGGCGCAAGAACGGTTGGATTAATGAACAGCATGATCCGCGCGGTTGGTTTCAATGGTACTGTCGATACTACATAGGCCGACGTCTTCCAGAAGAGGATCGTCGTCAAATCAAACGCTGGAAAGCCATGAGGCGCCACATCATGCAAATAAAAAAGAATTGTCGTGTTGGAGACTGGATATGCCACGCGCGACAACGACAAGCGCTTCTCCACTGGGCCTACGATTCAAGAAACTTCTAATCAAGATGTATAACGATCTCCCCGCCGACTTCCGCGACCGTCCGCATCGCTGGTTTTATAATTTACTTGTTTTGCTCCGCATTCAAACCGTAAAACAGGTCTGCTGTGAAAAGTTTCGTAGAGAAGGAGTCATGCAAGCCTGCAAAGGCTGTGCCACTCGTTACGACAAACAATCAAGCAATAAATGGTATCGATTCCTTGGCCGCATCGCGCGACTGCGTCCATTGAAAGCAATTCCTCCCAAATAACCCACCCCTGCCCCTCCCTTCTACGAAGGAGGGGTTCTGAATCGGAAAGTCTCCTTTCGCAGAAGGGGAGATTTAGAGGGTTACGTAACTGAAGGATTATTACTCAACAATCCTCCGATAAATCCCCCTGACACCGTTTGATTCTCCGCTAATCAATAATGCGCCATCCGCGTAGGTCATGTCGTAAATCTTGTCCAAAGTGGCCAGACTCGTTCTTTGACGTCCATTTCTCTCATCAAGTTCTAGCGCATACACCTCATTCTTTGTGGCGACAAAAATCGTTTGTCCGTCCGGATGCCAAACGACTTGCACAAACGGTTCGCTTTGACGTGCAATAAGTGTCGGAGTTGATCCAAGCTCCCAAATCCAAATTTCATTTTGATTTAAAAATAATGCCGTTGGAATTTTTGAGCGGGGGAGCCAACGTGGCCAATCGCCAACCACTTCTTCCGCCGTATTTCCATCGACTCTGACACGCGCCGCCAACCATCGATCACCATCTTTTAAAAGCGTGTATTGTCCTTGTTGGTCTGCAAATTGCCAATTACCACGTGGAAGTTGAAATGCTTGATGCAGAATTGAGCTAGAGCGCAGTAATAAAAGTCCAGTCGAGGTATTTACCTCCAACGTTAATCCTTCAAGCGATCCGAGTTTTCCCACAGCCGTACGCTCACTCGTCAGTGTCCGCAAGCGGGGGTCGAGCACGTATTCGCGCTCCCCATCATAGCCGGTTAAATCACTCCCATGCCAAAAATATTGTCCATCTGGCAAAACACCTGCTTCACGCGATGTCGCATCCGGAGCTGTCCACCAAGCTTGCTCGCCCTCGCGTCCGCCTCCCATCACAAGTGCCGTGCCATTTGGATTCCATCGAATTGTTGATTGTTCATCTTGTATAAACTCAGGCGCACGAACACGAGAAAGCGCTAAGTTATTAGATGTAAAAAAAACCATCTCCGTAGAACTGGTATCCAATGCGGCGATCGTATCGCCCTCAGGATTAGCGGCGATCTGTTCATATGAGCCGAGTCGCAACATGCTGGCTTCACCGCTAAGCCAAAGTCTAATCGTGTTAGCAAAAGTCACTTGCTCTGGACGGATCTCAAGATTTTTGGACCAAGGTAAGTAGCCATTACGCGTCACCATCACAGAGTAAGGCCCTGGAGCCAAGTTTTGTAATGTCGATGGAGTCGCATCTTTTGCATCCACTTGATTTAGAAAAACCGTCGCTCCCCGCGGAGTCGTGTCCACAATCAAGGTTCCATTACGCTCAATCGCGTACTTGTTTGGATTAAATCGATACCCGGATGTGTAAAACACCAACACCGGCGCACTAACAAGAAAAACAGCGATAAAAATCCAGGGGATAATGCGCCTGTGGAAAGGAGGCTTATAGATAGATCTTGGCATGCGTTGAACTACAGGATACACTCGCTCCGTATCGGAAGCTAGTTAGGGGACGGCTTCCTCAACCACTATTATGAAGATGCATATCCAGGGCGGACGTCGTTTGACGGGCCGTATCCATATCTTGGGCGCCAAGAACGCGATCGGTCCACTTGTGGCCGCGAGCTTGCTCGTCAAAGGAAAAGTCGGTTTTAAGAACGTGCCAAAGCTCACAGATCTTTTGCAATTGCTCGAGATCATCCGCGACATGGGCGCTAAAGTCGAGTGGACAGGCGAGCATGAGCTCCAGATCGATACTACACATATCGATCCAGCTAAGCTCGATAAAAAGAAAATGAAGCGCATGCGCTTCTCCATCTTGCTCCTCGGCCCGATGCTTTCTCGTTTCAAAAAAATTACCGTGAATGAACCAGGAGGTTGTTCCATTGGCAATCGTCCTATCGACACACATTTGTTTGCGCTTTCATCGCTCGGCGCAAAAATTGAAACCGACGACGTCGACGGCATGCTGTACATGCAAGCTAAAGAATTGCATGGCGCCTACATCGCGCTTCCGGAATTCTCAGTTACCGCAACAGAAAACCTCATCATGGCCGCAGTGATGGCGCAGGGTCATACATCGATTCGTCTTGCCGCCGCAGAACCGCATGTGCAGGATCTTTGTCGCTTCCTCGTAAAATGTGGCGCAAAAATTAAAGGCATCGGTACGCATGAAGTAGAAATCGATGGCGTAAAATCGCTGAAAGCTCCAAAAACAGCATGGTCCGTTGTTCCAGACATGCTCGAGATCGGAACATTTGCTGTCGCCGCCGCACTCACCAAGGGAGATATTGAAATGTCACCTGTTGTTCCAGAGCATCTCGACGCCATTCGTAATGCTCTTACGCGTGTCGGCGTTCGTCATGAAATCGTGGGCGATACATTCCGTGTCCAAGGCGTCGGCCGTATGGACTCGTTCAAATTGCAGACAATGATTTATCCAGGCTTTCCGACAGATTTACAGGCAATCTTTGGCCTCCTCGCAACTCAGTGCCACGGCACAACCCTTTTGCATGATCCGATGTTTGAGTCACGCATGGGTTATATTAATGAACTGACAAAAATGGGCGCCAATGCCATCATTGCCGATCCACATCGCGCCATCGTCACAGGCCCAACGCCACTCCGCGGCACGGAAATCCGATCGCTCGATTTACGCGCAGGCGCCACCATGGTGCTCGCCGGCCTCGTGGCGCAAGGGGAGACCGTCATCCATGATGCGGAGATGGTGTATCGCGGCTATGAAGATCTTGATGGTCGTCTGCGTGAATTAGGCGCCGATATTGAACGTATCAATGATTAATATGGACATGAATAATCGTCCTGTAGAAAAAAACCAACGCGCCGTACTCGTCTTTTTGGTTGCCGGTATTGTGATCGGCGTTCTGATTGGTCGAGGATGGACCAAGGCTGAGTCACCGCGCTCGATGGCTTCCGCTACCTCTACGAGTGGCTTTGTGCTCGGCATGGGCCAAAACCCTCCGGCTGACATCAGTAATCAGGACGTAGAGTTCCGCATGTTTTGGGATGTGTGGCAGTTATTAAAAGATAAATATTACCAAGGCTCAGAAATCAAGGACAAACAATTATTTTACGGTGCGATGAAAGGAATGACTGATTCCGTCGGCGATCCCTACACTACCTACTTTGAACCAAAAGGCGCAGAAGCATTTCAACAAGCCTTATCCGGAAAATTCTCCGGCATCGGCGCTGAGATCGGTTTGCGTGAAGGCATCATCACCGTTGTAGCGCCACTTCCGGAAACGCCAGCAGAACGTGCAGGTGTCAAAGCGGGTGACTTTATCGTCAAGATCGATGGAAAAGAAACAACGGGTTTTTCCGTTGAGCAGGCGGTAAGTCTTATCCGTGGCGATAAAGGAACCCAGGTCGTGCTGACCCTGGTCCGAACCAATGATAAAAAGAAGACCGAACCGTTTGATGTCACCATCACTCGCGATGAAATTCAGGTAAAGAGCGTGCGCCTGAAGTGGCTTGAAAACAATGTCGCGCTCTTGGAAGTGACAAACTTCAATACAGACACCATCGATGGTTTGAATACAGCGATCGATGAGATGATTAGCAAAGACGTTAAAGCTATCGTGCTCGACTTGCGCAATAACCCAGGCGGTTTCCTCGATACGGCTGCGTATATGGCAGGGGAGTGGGTTGGAGACAAGGTCGTGGTCAAAGAGCGCAGACAGGGCCAAATCGTTGAGCAATTACACGGCACGGGAAAAAATCGGTTGAATGGCATCCCAACCATCGTCCTTGTAAACCAAGGTTCTGCGAGCGCATCGGAAATCGTTTCAGGTGCATTGCAGGACTATCATGTGGCAACCATCGTGGGCATGAAAACGTTTGGCAAAGGCTCGGTTCAGGACTACACCAACTTGAAAGACGGATCGGCAATTAAAATCACCATCGCCGAGTGGCTTACCCCGCAAGAACGCACCATCAATAAAACTGGTCTCGACCCAGATATCGTGGTCGACCGTACACCTGAAGATTATGAAAAATCCCTCGACCCCCAACTCGACCGCGCCGTCGGCATCCTCAACGGAACCGCGACCGGAACGACGACCGGGGTCCCAACGTCCACAAACCGGTAGTCGCCACTACCACGCCGCGCTTGCTGCTGGCGGAATCATCTATCGTAAACGCGCTGGACAGGTTGAGATTTTCTTTATCAAGGATCCGTATCAACGCTGGACCTTTCCTAAAGGACGCCGCGAGGCTGGTGAGAATCTGACCCAAACTGCGATCCGTGAAGTCAAAGAAGAATCCGGTCTTGAAGGATTGCGTGTGATTGGTCCGGTTGGTCAAAGTAAATTTAGTTTTCGTCGTAACGGTGTTGTGATTGATCGTTCGGTATTATTTTTCTTGTTTGAAGCTCCCGCTACGGCGACAGAGAAGCTGACAGGAGAGGGAGGAATCTGGGAAGGGAGATGGGTCCGCGCCTATCAAGTTTTTGATACCAACGGTTATCGCAACCTCGACCGTCTTTTATCCAAAGCACTCCGTATCATCTCGCATGAAGAACGGAAGGCAAGGAATTTCCGCCCTCAAACTCCACGCCCACCGCAATCTCCCCAAAATCCAGCACCATTCAAGAGCCGCAAACCGAGAATCATTACCTGATCGAGACAAAGATGCTATCCTGTTCTTTATGCGTATAAAACTTGCATCGCTATTTATAAGCGTCTCCATTTTTACCGGCTTAGCCGGCGTCGCCTCTGCACAGAATGTGCTGATTTTACAGATGAATGACGGCTCCTTCTATAACCCTAACAGCGGAAAAATAGCGCCTACTCGCGAAGCTTTGCTTCAGATGTTAGGCGCTTCTTCAGCTTCAGCAACCGTGATAGAGAACGAGCCACTTATCCCCACCGTTCCAGAGCCAGTATTGCCACCACTCATCGCAGCGATCGAGAAAGGGCAGACGATGCTGAAAGATCAGATTAAGATGGAAGGTTTAGACGGACGTGTACGCGGCCCAGTTATCGGACAAGACTCACCAAGAATGGTGACTTTGGCTGTTTGGGATAAAGAGACAGGTAATATCGATTTGGTAAAAGGAATCAAACAAGGAACCAAACTAACGCTCACCTCGCCAAGCCCTTCCAAGATTAACGTGAAGAGCTCCAACTGGATTAACTCTGACTATCAGAGCGTCGATCCAACGCATTTGGTCGTCGCGGTTCGTTACCCGATCTACAACGAGGTGAAATCAGGTAAAAAGGTTACGGCCTATGACACAGAACAAGCCGTCTACACACCATATTCCACTACGCTGCATCAGCCAGAAGTTGTCGCGCGCGGCAAGAAGGTTGTTGATGAATTAGTAGAGAGTGCTCTCAGTGATCTCCGTTCACGCGGCATCAAGTCTCGTGCCCAGCCAGACAAGCTGCTCGCCGACGTTGTAAATCCCGATCTACTTACTTCGATTGCAGTCATCGAGCATGCAGACTCCGGCGCATTACGCAGCAACTCCAAGGCAGTCATCGAGCGTATTTACGCAACGATCGGCTTGAATCCAGAATCGGCTTATAACTACTCGCGTTCATCCGCTGGAGCGCTTGGCTTGTTCCAGTTCATCCCATCGACCTACGTCTCGCTTGCTAAACAGCCGCAATACGGCTTGAAAGCAAACTTTGAAGATGGGATGCGCGACCATCACAACGCCATGCGCGCCGCCGCAATCTACATGGATATTATTCTGGCTCAGTATCCAGCGGAAGTGCGCGCCGCTTCTTCCGACTTCAAAACATTTGAATACATCGCCGCTGGTTACAACGGGGGATACGGACGTGTAAAAAACGCTATCCAAATTTGGGACCATCAAATTAACGGCGTTCTCAAGCCAAAAGAAATCAACAAACGCTCACGTTTACAAGCAGAAACCATCGACTACGTAAAAAAATTACGCAACGCGATTCCAGCCTTACGAGAAATCCGCGCAACAGATGAAGCGAGAGCAGCAAGCGATATACTATGAACAAACGTCATGCATTGTCGGCGATTTTGCTCGCCACCGTCGTTTTGGGCGCCGGTTGCAATCCGGTAGCTAAACAAGATGTTGATCAAAATCCAACTCCAGCTCCTACGTCGGAGCGTCCAGCGGCAAAGCAGGGCTTTGGAAAACTTCCATCACTTCAGGCGGTTTCCGGGCAACCTGGCATGGAGGTCTCATCTAATTTTAGCCTCGGTCATTCCGCAGGGAGCATCACGGCAGTTTCCAATATCTCACCACTTGTTGCACCTATGCCCGCAGCCTCGGATGCTATGGTTGTGACAGGCGGAGGTACGGCTGTCGCTATCCGCGCGCCCTATCCACCAGAAGGACAAGCAAAAGTAAATTACGACATACAGGCATCTCTTCCCGAGTGGGGAGCTGAAGGCAACGTTTATCGTGTGCAAATTCCTGCGATAAACACTTCAATCGCACGCTCAGTCAGTACGGCGATCGGCGTACCTACCCAGGTATCAAGCGGCATTCAAGAAATCCAAAGCGCAAGCGTTTCTTGGCGCGATGCTTCCGGCTTAATCTGGAACGCTGACATGCCAGGCCGTAATCTCAACTGGTACAAGTTTGTCGATTATTCCAAGCCACAAGAGAATCGTAACAATCCATCCAAGATCGATGCAGAAGCAATCAAGTCCGTCGCCGATAACTTCTTGCGTAATCACGGCTTTCCACAATTTGCCGGTCAAGGTGTCTTAGAAGAAATGCCGATGATCATGCCCTTGTTACGCGGTGAAGCGATGCCATGTGCGATGGAAGGTGCGGCCCCGGCGGTCCCTGCGATGAGTCCAGAAGATGCAAAACTCATGATCTATCCCTCTCCTTGCGGCTATCCGACACAAGTAACGGTTTACTATCCAGACATGCGCGACGGCATGTCCACGGTCGATACGGGCGGCTGGATCTCGCGTAAAGCAAATATCCAAATCGATGTCTCCAACAATGAAGTGGTCGGTGGAAATGTGATGCTTCAAACAAATGAAGACGCATCCTCCTATCCACTCATCTCATCCGAGGATGCGATGAAGCGTTTGATGGCTGGCGGAAACAATCCAATATACGGTTGGTATGATGGTTCCGGACAGAAAGAGGTGAATGTAACCATTTCGAGCGTAAAACTCGGCTGGATGTGGCATGACTCAAGGGAAAACAACACCATGAAAACCTACTTTTTGCCGGCTTTGATCGCAGAAGGTACGGTCAATCGCGGAAATAATCAGCCAGAACCGGAGGTGTATCGCACGGTTGTTCCGCTCGTCGCCGATTCAGAATTCCAAATCAATCAAGGCGGTCCAATCATGTATTTGAAAGGCCAAGTTGACCCTGCGATGGAATCTGTTCCAACGCCTCCACCTGCCCCGTCCATAGTCCCAAAACCGTAATGTCGTCCCTCCTCGAAAAAGCCAAACAACTCGTTGAAGAACGCATTCCCGGAACACGCAAAGGCTCCGATGAACCCGCTTATATTCACTCGACACGCGTGAGCGCTTCTCTCGCTCGTTTTGGCTATTCAGAGGAAGTGATTATCGCCGGAATGCTGCATGACATTGTAGAAGATGGAGAGACATCGCTCCAGGACTTACGGTCTCTCGGTTTTTCCGAGCGCATTATCGATCTCGTAAATCTCTGTACGCATGACGATATGGTCGAGGGAGGGGATGCGCGTTGGATAAAAATGATGGCAGGACTTGTCGATGCAAAAGACAAAGAAGCCTGGGCCATCAAAGCCGCCGACCTCACCGACAATCTCAAATCCTCCGACACCCTCGATCCTGATCGCCGTAAATTTATGGTTGAGGCCAAAGGACCTTTTTTATTGCGTCTCTCTTTTAATGAAATCGGGGATACACCTGTTTGGAACGAATTAAAGGAAGTAAAAGACGCTCGCTCATAACCCACCCCTGCCCTCCCTTCTACGAAGGAGGGGTTCTGAATCGGAAAGTCTCCCTTCGCAGAAGGGGAGATTTAGAGGGGTTACGGTTTTCGCAAAATATTTGTAACCCTTCTCTTCGGATTTCCCTCAGTATCGACACCAAAAACCCAATCATGCTCAACGATCTCAAAAAGTTTTGAGCTGTTGCTGGTTGCGCGTCCATCGCCAAGATAAAAACCGATATGTTCATGCGATTCATCCTCAACATGTTCCGTTGATGTTTCCCAAACAAGCACGTCACCAGGTTCTGGAGTATTAACAACCGTCCAACCGGATTTTTCCATGTCTTTTATCGTCGATGTAACGGTTGCATGTCCGTCACCGATGAGTTTGAAGTGATACAAAATAAACGCAACGTAATACGCGCAAGATAATCTTCCATTTTTCAAGATATCCGAGCGGTTACCATGCTCGTCTATCGCATACAAGTGCCTAAACATCTTGCTACCAACGCTATCGCGTATCGCCGCAAGGTATGAACTATTGACATCAATGGACATGGACATACGCCTACGTTACCATACGTTCGGTTATGCTCGCTAAGTCCAACAAAGTTGCTAGACAACTCTCGTCGACGCCACAAACGCATCGCACGAGTACGCTCTCTGCCATCAGTCAGAAAGCGCATGATGTTACGGCTCGTATCGAGCACCTTAAAATCGAGGTCAAACGCATTAAAGATTTGTCGGAAAAAGCTCCAGGACAAGGTCAATCAAGAATCGATTGGATCTACAATCAACTTCAGTCCAACTAATATGGCTACGATGATGGAACGTCCAATGTTTTCCGTACCGTCAGAAAAACCGAAGAGTGAAAATGAACTTGCCGCCGAGCAGTTGGAACAGCGGGAGCAAGAGGCGTTATTGCAATGGGCTGATATTCTGGATGTCGCCAAAAAGAATGATATTGATCTTGAGAACATACTTGATCCGCGGGAATCAGAGCCAGCTTACAAACATTTTAAGGAACATTTGTTGAAATTAAAGGACGAAACGCTCAAGATTTTGTTCGAGCTCGACAATACCAAAGAGGCCTTTCGCCGCAAAGGCTTTACCTTTGATGCATGACGCCAGAACGCAAGAAAAAAATTGACACCGTCCTTTCCCGCCGCCAATCAACATTGGCGGTGGTTTTGGAAAACGTCGATGATGTCCACAATGTCGGCGCCATTCTCCGATCATGCGATGCCTTTGGCGTCGGAGAAGTACATTTGCTTTACACGATCAACAAACCACCGAGGAATCGCGATCTTAAATCCAGGTCAGCGGCTTCTGCGGCAAAGTGGTTAAAAATTACCAAATGGGATTCCGTCACAAAACTCACCAATTATCTCAAAAAGAAAAAGATGGCGATCGCCGTCACGCGCTTATCAGATGAGAGTGTCGATCCAGCTAATGTCGATCTTAAAAAACCTGTAGCCATCGTTATTGGAAATGAAAAGGATGGCGTCAGCGATGCGTTAGCAAAGAAAGCAACAATCAATCTCAAGATTCCGATGACGGGATTTATTCAGAGCTTTAATGTTTCTGTTGCCGCGGCGTTGTTGCTTTATGAGGCGTTCCGACAACGGGAAAAGAAAACACCGCTTCGGAACAAGTCCAAAGCGGTGCGCAAGAAGAAGTGAGGTTCAATGCGGCGTGACAAAGCGCGTATAGTCTTCTGACACGGTACCTGTAGTCACGCCACAAATTGCGGGGAAGGAACATGTCGCTTACAGTTTTTCGACAGGTCGAGCAGAGTCCCCAACCCCCTATTCCACCTCCCACCACCTTCCCTCTCCTTACGAAGGAGAGGGCCAGGGTGAGGTACAGGATAGGAGTCCCGACTATCGTCTTTCGACACCCGGTACGCAGTCGCTTTTGAGAATAGGTTGGCACGGACAATCTTCAGAAGTCTTTCGACACTGCTCCTTCAGTCCGTGCCCAGCGAAAGTCTTTCACTAGTCTTGCGACAGTGGTTGCTAAGTCATCTCAGATACAAACTTTAGGCATTCTTTGCCTTCAATGTCAACCCTAGCTTCTCAATAATTTTCGTCTTTGCCTCCTGTATATCCTTTGCTTCGCTGTACTTGAAATGCGCACGATCACGCGATCCAGTCCCGCCAAACGGACGTACTAATTCCGCCGCAGACAGGGGAGACTGGGCATGTACATGAACGAGCAGTCCCTCGCGCGACTGCTCCAGCAAAACTACAACTTTAGCCTCTGGCGCATAGGCGATCAATTCATCGACAACGCCTTCCAACGCTTCATGACGCGCACCTGACTCGATAAAGTCTGTGTCAGAAATAATAGCTGAGACCAAACCGCTCTCGCGATCCTGTTCAAGTCGAGAAAGAATGCGACCCCAAAGTTTCAATGTCGGAATAGACTGATTGCGCCATAAACCCTGCACAATATCGCCACGGCGAGCACCAATCGTCACCAGCTCGGACGAAAGACGCAGTGTTTTTGGTGTCACGTTCGACGAGCGGAAACTGCGCGTGCGAGCAATCATGCCCGTCAAAATCGCGGTAGCAACATCCGCATCAATATGTTGTTTATTCCAGCGCGACAAAAATCCGTACAACACTTCTGTCGTCGATACCGTATTCAAATCGATCAAATTCACCTGACCCCAAGACTCATTAGCCGCATTGCAATCGATATTGATGATTGAAGTGCGATACAAAAAGTCGGCCTTATCGCGGAACATCGCACCAAGCGAGGCCATATCCGGAGCATCGATAGCCACCACCAAATCATAGCGATCACTTCCTGGGCGCATCTTCACGTCGGCGTCACTCCACTCACCCTGCTTTGGGACAATCGTGATATCAAGCTTGCCATCTTTCACGTCATACATGAGCTCAGACAGCGGCGTCTTGCTCACATCGAGTGACACATGAAAAGCCCGCATCGCGCCGATAGTTGGTCGAATCTCAACACCCGTAGGTAAAAAAGAGGGGAGATCCTTGGCATCAAATCCCGGAACAACCAAATCAAATGTCTTGTTGAGCTTCTTCAGAACAAGGCCAAGTGCCAAAACAGCCGCAACAGAATCCGTCGACGCGTGTTCACGTGTCGTTACAAGAACGTTCTTGCTACGGCCAATCAGCTCGATGGCCTGTTGTTCTGGTTGTAATGCCATGTGATTTGAATAATAGGCTATCTTATGAAGATTTTGGCCTTCTGTCAAGGCTCTGACAAGATATAAATGTCAATGATTCCTGACAAAATATGCCTCTCGACCAATACTCGATATTCGGTTAATCTACGCGCATTATCTATGCCCGATTTGCTTGAGTTGCCAAAGACTTATGACGCCTCATCCGTAGAAGATGCGATCTACGCATCTTGGGAATCCTCCGGAGTTTTCAATCCAGATCGACTGCCAGATCGTAACCAGAAAGGCGAGCCCTTTTGTATAATGATGCCGCCACCCAATCGTACGGGCACGCTTCACATGGGTCATGCCCAGCGCATGACTACGCAAGATTTGATGATCCGTTTTGAACGCATGCGCGGCAAAAAGACTCTTTGGGTCCCTGGAACTGACCACGCCGCTATCGCAACACAAGTAAAAGTCGAGCAAATCCTCATCAAGGAAGGATATAAAGATCCACGCAAAGAACTCGGTCGTGAAGAGTTCTTGAAGCGCGTTGTCGATTTTGCCGACAAATCCCGTGACACGATCGTTAATCAAGCTCGCAAGATGGGTTCTTCATGCGATTGGTCGCGTGAGCGCTACACCTTTGATAATGAACGCAATCTCGCCGTAAACACGATTTTCGGCATGATGTTTGAGGATAAGCTCATCGAACGCGGTTTTCGCGTCGTAAACTGGGACCCGCAATTCCAAACAACCCTTTCCGATGATGAAGTTGAGTCTAAACAAGTAACCGCCCGTTTGCTGACATTCAAGTACTCCAAGGATTTCCCAATCGCCATCTCCTCAACCCGTCCAGAGACTAAATTTGGCGATACAGCCGTTGCTGTTCACCCAGATGACATTCGCTACAAGCAATACATCGGAGAGACGCTTGAGCCAGAATTCTGCGGCAAAAAGCTCACAATCAAGATCATCGCCGATGCAGCGGTTGATGCTGCTTTTGGTACCGGCGCCCTCGGCGTCACCCCCGCTCACTCAATGATCGATGCAGAAATTGCAGATCGCCACGGATTACCAACGATTCAAGTCATCGACCAGCAGGGGAGAATGATGGCGGACTGTGGCCCTGACTTTGCCGGGCTCACAATGATCGAGGCTCGTGCCAAAGTGGAGCAAGCGCTTTCCGACTCCGGATTACTAGTTTCCGCAGAAGAGGTTCAGCAAGCTCTCCCCGTTGCACAACGCGGGGGAGCGGTCGTGGAACAGCTCCCAAGTAAGCAATGGTTTGTCCGCGTGAATCGTAAATTCAAGTTACGCCAAGATACACTCGGCAAATGGAAGGCTGGAGACGAGGTAACGCTTAAAGAACTCATGCTGTACTCGGTTGAGTCCGGACAAATTAAGCTCATCCCAGAACGCTTCGACAAAATTTATTTCCACTGGATTAACAATCTTCGCGACTGGTGCATCTCGCGTCAGATCTGGTTTGGTCATCAAATCCCTGTTTGGTATCGCTCTGTCGCGGGGGACCAGGACCAAGAAACAAAATTCTCCGTCGAGTCTCCCGGTTCCGATTGGTCGCGCGATCCAGACACACTCGACACATGGTTTTCATCCGGCTCATGGACTTTCTCCGCACTCGGTTGGCCAGACAAAAAAGAATGGGAAGCGCATCGCGACTTTCATCCAACGTCGGTTCTTGAAACCGGACGCGACATTTTATTTTTCTGGGTTGCTCGCATGATTCTGATGTCGACCTACGCCATCGGAGAAATTCCATTTAAGAGCGTGTACTTGAGCGGTCTCGTGACAGACGAGCAAGGTCGCAAGATGTCCAAGTCTCTTGGAAATATCCTCGATCCACTCGAGCTTATTCCAAAATACGGCACAGACGCCGTACGCTTATCGCTCGTGCTCGGCATGACGCCAGGACAAGACGGAAAGCTTTCAGAACAAAAAATCGAAGCCTTCCGCAACTTCACCAACAAGCTCTGGAATATTAGTAGATATATTCTTTCGACCATTCAATCGGATCTGGATTCCCGTCTTCACGGGAATGACGGCGCTGTCACCCCCGCGGAGGCGGGGGACCAGTCCAAGAAAACATTAGCCGACGACTGGATCCTTTCTCGTCTCGCCGACGTCACCGCTTCCGTCACAACAAAGTTGGAACAATTTCAATTCTCCGCAGCTGGTGAAGAGCTTCGTGATTTCACTTGGGGAGATCTTGCAGACTGGTATTTGGAGATTGCAAAAGTTGAAGGCGGTAAAACAGACATCTTGAAAACACTTTTGAATGCGATGCTTCGCCTGTGGCATCCCTTCATGCCCTTTGTCACCGAGCATGTTTGGAAGCTCGCAGGCATGAGTGGCAATTTAATCGTCGCGGAATGGCCTGAGTACGTAAATAGTTCAATGGGTCGAGCGGCTGATTTTGAGAAACTTCGCCTCCTCGTAACCGACATGCGTCGCCTCCGAGCGGAGCAGGGAGTTGAGGCTGCCAAGAAAATCACCCTCGGTTTTGTCGCCGATGAAGAGATGAACGCCCTCGTCGGCGATAACGTCGAGTGGATCAAGCGTCTCACTAATGCCTCATCTATCGACTCGATGGAAGCGTTTCCATCTGATTGGGCCGTTGCCACTTCCGGAACATCATCTATCGGCCTTGATAAGGCAGGTGCTATCGACCTTGAAGCAGAGCGCACTCGCCTCGAGAAAGAGCTAAAAGGCTTGGAAGTCTATATCAATAACACGGAAGCCAAGCTCGCCGACGCCGAGTTTTCCAGCAAAGCTCCAGAACAAGTTGTAAGAAACATGTCCGATAAACTCGCTGAAGCAAAGGAAAAAGTTGCCGTGATCAAGGCGCGCCTGTAAAATCCAGCAATTATGTCCAAGGTCTCCACCGACCAGAAAAAAATCGACTGGTTGCTCAACCATGCCGTAGAGAATGTCTATCCAGACAAAGAAGCGGTTCGCGAGCGTTTGATTAAGGGTGAAGCGCTCACCGTCTATTACGGTATCGATCCAACCGGTCCGTCGCTTCATCTTGGTCATTTGATCACGATGCGCAAACTCTCGGAGTTACAAGAACTTGGTCACAAGGTGATTTTACTGATCGGCGATTTCACGGCCATGATCGGCGACCCGACCGATAAATCCGCCGTACGCAAGCAACTCACGCGCGAGGAAGTGTTGGAGAATTGTAAGCGCTACAAAGAGCAGGCTTCACGTGTTCTCGATTTCACTGGCGCAAATCCTGTCGAAATCAAATTCAACAATGACTGGCTCGGCAAAATGATGTTTGCTGACGTTGTAACGCTCGCCTCGCATTTCACCGTGCAACAAATGGCGGAACGCGACATGTTCGCCAATCGCATCAAAGAAGGGAAGCCCGTGCATCTCCACGAATTTTTATACCCGCTCATGCAGGGCTATGACTCCGTTGCGATGGATGTCGATGGAGAAATCGGCGGCAATGACCAAACGTTCAATATGTTGGCCGGCCGTACGTTGCTAAAAGAAATAAAACACAAAGACAAGTTTGTTATCACCAACAAGCTGTTGGTCGATCCGTCCGGCAAAAAGATGGGAAAAACGGAAGGCAACATGATCGCCATGACCGATTCTCCAGAGGACATGTACGGCAAGCTTATGAGCTGGTCTGATGACATGATTGTCCCAGCATTTGAGCTGTGCACCGATTTAACATCGGCAGAAATTCATGACATCAAAACGGCAGTCAAAGAAGGCGAGAATCCGATGAAGTTCAAGAAAGATCTCGCGCTCTCAATCGTAACTTGGCTTGCAGGATCGGAAGCCGGCGAGCGTGCAGCAACTCAATTCTCATCGGTTCACCAGAAAGGTGAGAAGCCTGATGTGATCGAGACCGTCTCACTCGGTAAAAAAGAAATTCCGCTTATCGACGCACTTGTTGAGTCAGGTCTCTGTGCCTCCAGATCAGATGCTCGTCGCCAAATTGAGCAAAAGGGGATCAGGGTCGCTGACAAACTCATCGACGACGTAAAAGCCACGCTCAACCTCGATGCATCACCGTTGCTGATTCAGAAAGGTAAGCGACACTTTGTGAACGTAACGCTATGACAACCGCTTGGAGTTTTTGGACATCGGAAATCGCCAAACGACTTTCCGCGCTAACAGAAACGGCTGTCGAGCCGAGCGATCTTGTCGTCCCTCCAGATTCCAAACTTGGTGATTTGGCTTTTGGTTGTTTTAAGCTCGCCAAAGCGATGGGAAAGAGCCCAGCAGAAATCGCCAAGGATCTCGCAGAAAAATTCGACATAAAAAATACAGACATTGCATCGGTTAGTGCTGCTGGTCCATATGTAAATTTTCTTCTCTCGACAGGTTTTGCCGTTCACCGTGTCGTCCGCGATATTGAAGTCAAAGGAAAAGAGTACGGCGTTATCGGATTGTATGAGCGTCCTTCAGATACAAGACATTTGGTTTTGGAATACGCGCAGCCAAATACGCATAAAGAGATTCATGTCGGCCATTTACGCAACCTGGTTCTAGGAGTGTCTCTCAATGCTATTTTGACGCATGGTGGCTGGAAAACATTTCCCGTAAGTTATCACGGCGATGTTGGCGCGCATGTTGCCAAATGCTTGTGGTGGATCAAGAAAAGCGGAAAGACGATTCAACCAACCGGAGAATTCCTCGGACAAATGTACACCGAAGCTTCAAAAGAACTTGAAGCGCATCCCGAGTATAAAGACGAAGTCTCCGACGTCCAGCGTAAACTTGAGGCTCATGACCCAGAGTTGGAATCATTGTGGTTGGAGACGCGCCGCTGGTCTCTGGATGAAATGGCCAAGATTTTTGATGAGCTCGGTGTACGCGTTGTACGGCAATATCTTGAATCGGAAGTGGTTGATCGCGGACAAGAAATGGTCGACCATCTGATCAAACAAGGAATCGCAAAAGAGTCGCAAGGCGCCATTATTGTCGATCTTGAAGATGTGAAGCTCGGAGCTTTTCTTATCCGGAAATCCGACGGGACTTCTCTGTATGCCACAAAAGATATCGCTTTGGCAGAAAAGAAAGCAGAGGACTATCCAACCGCTTTGCGCTCGCTTTTGCTTGTCGACAATCGTCAGCAATTTTATTTCAAGCAACTATTTGAAACGCTGAAACGCATGGGAATAAAGACCCCACATGAGTTTATCGGCTACGAGTTTGTCACCTTGAAGAGCGGCGCTATCTCTTCACGTGAGGGAAATATCGTCACGTATCAGTCTTTCCGCGATGAGGTTGTCCGATACGCGACAGAAGAAGTACTCAAGCGCCACGACGACTGGAATGAAGGTAAAGTTGTTTACACAGCTTGGTGCATTGCGATGGCAGGAATGAAGTTTGGCATGCTCAAACAAGACAATGACAAGATTTTTACGTTTGATCTGGAGCAAGCGCTTTCATTTGATGGCGACACTGGTCCATATTGTTTGTATGCTGCAGCACGTCTCGGATCGATTCTCCGCAAAGCCGGTCCACAAAATCCATTCGATGGAACACTAACCGACGCATTTGATCACGACTCAGAAAAAGCCCTCGCACTTGTACTTGCATCCTTCCCAGCCAAAGTCGTTCAAGCTTCCACAGAACTCCGACCTTCCATCATCGCGCAGTGGTGCTTGGATGCCGCACAAACGATCAATGGCTTTTATCGCGATGTTCCCGTGCTCGAGTCAGAAGGGGAATTGCGTGAAGGCCGTCTCCGTCTCGCCGCCGTTGCGCGTGAGACGCTTATTCTTGGCATGGGCTTGCTTGGAATGCCCGTGCCTGATGAGATGTAGCTATGTCGATTTTTGGATCCTCACAAGCCCCAGAACTTAAGCCGATTCTTTCGGTTGAGCCTAAGGAGCCTATTTCACCGCAGGCCCGTCCCACCGCGACCATTATCGCCAAAGGCGTAAAAGTCGAGGGTGATTTTGCAAGTGACGGTGATGTGCAGATCGAGGGTGAAGTAAAAGGCTCGCTCGCCACCAAGGGTCGATTAACCGTTGGCCCAGAAGCCATCATCCACGCAGAAGTAAAAGCAGGAGACGCGGTGATTGCGGGAACGGTACAAGGAAATGTGATTGTCGAGCGTCGTGTTGATCTGAAGTCTACAGCCAAGCTCTCCGGCGACATCACTTCGGAAGCGCTCACGGTTGAGGCCGGCGCAAAGATCAATGGGAAAACGACGGTTGGTCAGTCGGTTAAAAACTAATTGCCTGTGTTGTCCGGATACGCCTATCTCTACGATGAACGGCTCAATGACCGGAAATACGACCGGGAGATTTCGCGGCTCGAAGCAGAAATTTCGCGGCGTGGATTAAATGGACGCGTTGGAAAATTTGCGCTTTTTCGGCATGCGCGCGATATCGTTGCGGACTTAATGCGTTCTGGTGCCCAAACGCTCACGGTTGTCGGTGATGATGAAACGCTTTTTACCGTGATTGGAGCATTAGGATCATTCTCACCCACGCTGGCATTCATTCCTTTGCTCGGACAGGGGATGGTTGCAAAAGAACTGGGACTCCCAAAAGGACTCGCCTCTGTTGATACGCTCGCAGCTCGCTTCATCGAAACACTCGACCTTGGACTAGTCGGCGATCGCGCATTCTTATCGGAAATCGTTGTGGATGGCCCAGGGCTTTCACTCCACATCGACAATCAATTTAAACTAGAGCCTCCGCCTGGTGGATCAATACGTATTCGCAACCTTGGTCCGGAAAGCGATGCGCATGATGGTTTGCTTGATGTATTTATCTTGCCTCCAGAAGAGAGAAGTCGGTTTGGATGGAAGCGCGATTCTGGAAATATAAAAACACATTTACGATTCAAATCAGCTAAATTACAACGTTCTATTGCTGGCTCCTGCACGGTCGATGGGTCGCCGCTAGAGGGGGAGCGCTGGGATCTGAGCTTGAAGCCCAGTGCCTTGAAAATTATCACCGGAAGGCGAGGCAGGTAAACGCTTGCAGGATCAGGAAACGTTTGATAACCTTGCCCGCGCATAGATTTGAGGGCACATGGGGCGGCGATGGCGAAATTGGTAGACGCACTACCTTGAGGTGGTAGCAACCGCAAGGTTATGAGAGTTCAAATCTCTCTCGCCGCACCATGTGTTCTGAAGTATATCGGGACGCCTAGCTCAGTTGGTTAGAGCATCTCGTTTACACCGAGAGGGTCGGGGGTTCGAATCCCTCGGCGTCCACCAGGAAAAAAATGACCACGAAATGGTCTTTTTTTCGATGTTTTTATTTCGATAAAATTGTCGGCCTCTCCACAGAGACACGATCTTAATGAAGGGAAGGTCCGTAACAAAGATAAAAACATTCTAAATCTTTATGAATAGTTTAATATTTTTGACACGATTAGGAATGCGCGGCAGCTTCTCGATTGCTTTCTCCGGATCACTGTTGCGGTATCCATCGTCTTTAGAAAAAAACTAGGGATGGTGGAGCTCACAAACGTGACTCTCTTCATCTCGCGGTGAAGTAACAGCAGAGGAGCTACGATGGTAAATCGTTCTTTTGGTTTCGTGGTTGCGTTGGTCGCGAACCTCTTCATCGCTTGTGCGAGTACGCATGATGATACCGAGTTCGCGACTGACGCGCAGAGCGCATTCGAGCTTTTCACCAGTGAAGGAATGTCTTGCCGCTGTATGGAAGCGTTACAAGCGCTGCCCACTTCAGAGGCCGAGATCTTTCGTTCGCTGGTCTGGGAGTCGGTGGCTCCAGAAGATGTCGTGCGATTGATCGAGAATCGCGACATCGGATGCGGTACGGAGGATAGTGAGGATGTTTCTTCGGTAGCCGTCAGCACGGGAGAGATCACCGGGACATACACCGTGGAGCCTATCGAGTACCAGTCGAGTACCGGCGGATACCAGCCTGTATCCATCTTCGTCGATAGCTCGAGTACGTGCATGTGTGGCTCAGACTGCGGTACGTGGCAAGCTGACTACGTAGCCGAGTTCGACAACGTGAGTGGGGCCCTACTCCAACATGAGCAGTCTACGTATCTATGGTACGAACGCTTTCAGCTGGTGCTATCTTGGTAACCCTACGGCCGCACGTGTCTACAGTGACAACGACATTCGCGCCTGCATCGGATACTGGAGTGTCTTCTTCTGTGGTGCCGTTACGCCCTCGTCCAGCGAGATACGCGTCTGGCGTTGAGGAGATCACTTACTTTCTCGGACTCTCGACTTGTGTCGAGAGTCCGTTTCAATTAATGCGTTAATTAAGGAACGAAAATCCATTATATGCAGACACTCACCAATACAAGCAATCAAAGTTTGTTTAATTACCGACATGTAAATTTCTTTTTAATCAGTTTTTTATTTTTGCCTCTGCCATTGATTACGAGTAATTCATTTTTGCAAGAGGAGCTAGGTGCACTGATTGGTAAGCTGCCGATTCTTAATGGCTCAAATATCGCGGGATCAGCTCTGCTGGTCACGGGGGTTACTTTTTGGTCATTCGCTTTAGTTGTCATTCCGTTGGTCTGCTTTACGTGGGGTCAAGTTGCTTTCTGGTCCAAAAAAGACATTCGACCAATAGATGTAAAGGCCTACCTCGCGCTTGCTTTCGCATATGCTTTACTTACTGGATCTATTATATGGACGGGACTATCAAGATTCTAAAAGCGTTTATTATAATTAAAAACCGCTCAAAAGGCGGTTTTTTTGCGCTCAAGTCTCGACAAAAATGGTATTTTAAGGTATGTTGAGCAACGCTTTATATGGCTGAATACGCCCCCGCCAAAACCTCGGTTTTGGCCAAAGCCGTACAACCGATTATTCCTCCGGAAGTCCCGGAGTCTTCTCGCGTGAGCGTGCATGCGGCAGTCAGCCGTTTTTCCGTTTTATACGAGCGTATCCGCAACGCCGTCGACTACAAGGATGATCACTTGCTACGCAAGGCCGCGATCAACCGTATCCTCAAACGCCAGCTCGCCCTTGAAAGCGATCCGACCGTCATCGGTGGTCATTTGGTTCGCGAACTCATCGCCGCGCGCTATCTGCCCAATGGTCAGGTGCACGAGGAGATGGGGGAGAAGGTCGGTATCGTCATCAAAAAATATCTTGCCTGCCGCCGTGTAAATGCCGGCTCCGAGGCGTATGCGGAATGGCTGCTCGGCATTATTTCCGCCGAGCTTGAGGAATTGCTCGACGATCATTCAGGATCAAAAGCCTTCGTAAACTTTTTATTTGAACAGCTCTGCGAGCGCATCACAATCCGCGATAACGTACTCGACGACACCGACCGCCGTCTTCAGGTGTACGTCGCCTGCCAACGCTTGCTTGAGAAAGCCGACGATGAAATGGTCGGTTTCAAACTCGTACGGGCCTTTCAAGCGGAATGGATGAAGCCGGAAGTTTGGACCGACTCGCCGACGGAAATGGCGCTCACGATGGTCGAGACGGAAAAGCGCGTTCGCGCCGTCTTAATGCATCGTTTGTCGAGTAAGTTCCTCTCGACGGTAAAGCCTTGGGCGATTTCTCTGAACATCCTCCGCGCCGCTTTGCATGAAGATCCGCCCAAAGCCGCGGCGCTTCTTGCCGATCCCTTAAAACTCCACGCCGCCGTCGAGCGCATCGCCGACCGCCGTATTCGCGACTCAAAGTCCAAGCTCCGCCGTGGAACGATC
>CAYZVS010000010.1:1712-38597 GCA_964482085.1 uncultured Gammaproteobacteria bacterium | reverse complement strand
AAAGGTCTGTGCCAAAGAAATCTTTGGCTCGCACCTGTTTCTTGGCGAAAAAACAGTCCGTCCCGCCGAAGGCGGGAATCCGAATTCGTTTGGAAAAATGAGGGGGAACCATTGGGACGCACTTCGTGCGTCCCACCTTCTGGCTTTGAAAAAGCCGTTAAGTTCTGTTCTGGTGCCCAGGGCGGGAGTCGAACCCGCACACCCTTACGGGTTAAGGATTTTAAGTCCTCCGCGTATACCAATTCCGCCACCCGGGCGCGGCGCTGTTCTATCACGCCTCCGGGATTTTGTCAGCTAGCTTATGAGTACGATGCGCTCGCAACCATTCAAATAGAACTGGCAAGACAGAAACCACAAGCACACCAAGAATCACAAGACTAAAATTGTCTTTAACGACTGGGATATTCCCAAACAAATATCCACCAAACGTAAACAACACAACCCAGATCAACGCACCGACGACATTGTAATGAAAGAATCTTGGATAATCCATCCGTGCAATCCCCGCCGTAAAAGGCGCAATCGTTCTCATGATCGGGACAAAACGCGCAAACACAATCGCCTTGGCACCATGTTTTTCATAAAAACGATTTGCCATCTCCAAATGTTTTTTATCAACAAATCGAAATAACGGCCCTTCAAGCAATTTCAATCCAGCTTCTCGACCAATCCAATAATTAACAGCATCTCCGACAATCGCCGCCACGAGCAACACGACAAGCAATACCCAAATATTAAAAGAGCCAATTGCGGCAAGTGATCCTGCAGCAAACAGCAAAGAGTCACCGGGCAAAAACGGCGTAACAACCAAACCGGTCTCACAAAAAATAATCAAAAAAATGACGGCGTACGACCAATGGCCCGTCATCGCGATAAGGGAAGAAAGGTGCTTATCAAGATGGAGAAAGAATTCGATTACCTTCATCATGGCGTCCATGCTGACAGAATCGAGAGACTTTGTCTTGTGCGAACATTCGCGCTAGGATCGACGCGAACAGATATGGAACAAACCGACGAACAGCGCCTCGTCGCTCCGGAACTCGAGCCTAAAGAAGCCGGGTTCGATGCAGCCCTACGCCCTAAAACCTTGGGCGATTTTATCGGCCAAGCCGTTGTAAAAGAGAATCTCCGCATATTTTTAGAAGCAGCCAAAGGCCGTAAAGAAGCCTGTGATCACGTTTTACTCTATGGGCCACCGGGTCTTGGCAAAACAACGCTGGCTCATGTCATCGCCAATGAGATGGGGGCAAATATCCGGGTAACGAGCGGACCAGCTTTGGAGCGCGTCGGTGATTTAGCAGCCATTCTGACCAACTTGGAAGAAGGTGACATCCTCTTCATCGATGAAATCCATCGCATGAACCGCTCCATTGAAGAAGTCCTCTATCCAGCAATGGAAGACTTTGCGCTCGACCTCGTTATTGGAAAAGGTCCTACCGCCCGCGCATTACGTCTTGATCTCAAGCGCTTCACGATCATCGGTGCCACCACGCGTCTCTCCATGCTTTCAGCGCCACTGCGCGATCGTTTTGGCATGCATTTCCACCTCGATTTTTATGGTCCGGATGAAATGCGTGAAATCTTGCGTCGCAGCTCCGGATTACTTGGCCTCAGCATGGAAGGCGCACCTCTTGAGTTGATCGCCAATCGCAGCCGCCGCACACCACGCATCGGCAACCGCTTACTCAAACGTGTCCGCGATTACGCGCAAGTCATGGCTGGCGGCATCCTTGATCATCAGGTTGTCGACAAAGCCCTAACCGCCCTTGAAATCGACACACTTGGACTCGATGAAGCAGATCGACGTGTACTAAAAGCACTCGTCGAAAAATTCCAAGGCGGCCCGGTCGGACTCTCCACGCTCGCAGCAGCAACCGCGGAAGAAATGGAGACACTAGAAGAAGTTATAGAGCCTTTCTTGTTACAGCAAGGCCTACTTGATCGCACGCTACGCGGACGCATGGCCACCGACCTTGCTTATAGCCATCTCGGCTTCACGCCACCGGAACGCCAAGGTATAATCCTGCCATAATATGGTTCCGTTAATCCTCTTCCTTGCCATCTGGGCCATTCTGATTCTGGGCTTTGGCTTGTTGGCTCTAATCACCAGCGCCATGAGTATCCGTTTTGGTGTCTCTGGATACATGACAACGGCCAGTAACTCGGCTTTTATCTTGGTTGCGGTATTCGTTTTGGCGGCGACAGGATGGTATCTACTCGGAGTCGATTGGACTCAAACCATCTCCCTGATTCCAACGACACTCCCAGGAATTACTCCATAATCACATGCTGGATCTCCATCACCTGCCCAATGCCGTGCCCGATGAAAAAATCGTGCATGTTCTGCATCGCCATCCATTTACGATCTTCTGGCTTGCTCTCGGTTACGCCCTCTTACTCGGCTCGGTCCCCCTTCTAGCCTGGTATCTCCCGCTCTATCAATCGGAACTTGTCACAGACCCAGCGCTCATGCCGCTTGTCGTACTCGGAGCATCTGCCTTTTTTCTGTTTGCTTGGCTATTCCTCTTCCAGAACTTCATGGACTACTACTTGGATGTCTGGATCGTGACCACAAAACGCGTCCTTAACATCGAGCAAACAGGTTTATTTGCACGCACCGTTTCAGAACTCCGGCTCTATCGTGTTCAGGACGTAACCAGTACCGTGAAAGGCGTCGCAGAAACATTGTTTAATTTTGGCGAGGTAGAAATCCAAACCGCTGGAGAAAAAACACGATTCATCTTTGAGCAAATACCAAATCCGACCAATGTGAGTAAGTCGATCCTTGAACTCTCAGAAATAGAGAGACGTGAACAGCTTGATGAAGCCGTTCAGGAATTCCAAATGCCAGACCGTCCTAAGTCACAAAGCGCGGAGCATAAAACATAAAACGACATTTCCCTTTTCTGTATGCAACCAATGACACCCGTCCGAATGCTCCCCGGTCTCTGTGGTCCAGCCGCTTTGAAAGTCGTACTGACCTATTACAAAAAAGAGTATACGCATGACGAGATCGCGAAGCTCTGTGAAGTGACACCAGATGAACATGCGTCGCATGCCAAAATGATCTCCGGAGCACAGGCCGCTAAACTCAAGGTTACAGACCTTGAAAAGGCCACCATTAATGATATCCGCCACTTTGTAGATGAAGATGTCCCAGTCATTGTTGGCTGGCAACTTGAAGGCAAAGACCACTATTCCGTCGTCTACGATGTTGGCAAGATGAAAATCTTCATGATGGACCCAATCACGGAATCAGGAATTCGCATCATGCCTATCGAAGGCTTTGAAGCCGTCTGGTCCGATCATGGCGGCGATAAAGATGCAGGCGTAACCCGCTGGATGATGGGCGTAAGGAAAGGCTAGTCTTTCCCTCCGATTCGCTTAGAATACTCAGAACTCGCACGCAGCAAGTACCAGCTCGCAAGTCCGATAAATCCCAAATCATCAAGCCAGCCAAGCAACGGGACCAAATCAGGAATCAAATCGATAGGCCAAAGCAAATAAGCGATCGCAATAATAGCGATCGCTTTTGGTTTCCAATCGCTCTTTCCATCTTTCAAAAATCGCCAAATACCTTTCCAGTCGGGGAGAAAATGCATTCGTGCCATATAAGCAAAGCATAGCATGACTACGCATCCTGCCTTATAATAGACGCTATGTCTGTTTCACGAGTCGAGGTCGCCACGATTACGCTGCCCGTAGTCGCATTACTGATTACATTTATCCCGCAAGTAGCCATCGTGAGCATTCTTTTAGTAGCGATCTCCGCTTGGCCCACCCTCGTTGGTGCCGCCAAGGGCCTCGCTCGATTCCGACTCACCATCGATCTCTACAATATTCTTGCGCTCGTCATCGCGCTCGCCCTGCAAGAATTCCCGTCAGCCGCTTTCATTGCGCTTATGTTAGCCAGCGCAAGACTTCTGGAGGAACGTACCGAGGCACGTTCACATCGCGCCGTAGAAGAACTTCTCGCCCTAAAACCACTTACAGCCAGACGCGAGTCACGAGGCCGAGTCGATGAGGTTGATACGCAAGACATTCGCATGGGAGACATTCTCCTTATTGGCACGGGAGAGCGCATCCCTGCCGATGGCCTCATCGTCCATGGAACCGCTCTCATTAACGAAGCTTCTGTAACCGGAGAATCCCTACCAAAAGAAAAACTCATTGGCGATCGTGTGCTCGCTTCCACGATCATTTCTGCTGGCGCGATTAAAATCCGAGCAACGCTCGTTGGAAAAGACTCAACGCTAGAAAGAATGGCCGCGCTCATCCGCGACGCCTCACGTCACAAGTCCAAGGCGGAAAAAATCGCCGACAAATTTGCTGGCTACTTTTTGCCAATCGTCGGTATCGCTGGAGTCGTTCTCTATTACCTGACAAATAACGCGCAAATGGTGGCCGCTTTTTTTCTTGTAGCCTGTGCCGATGATATCGCCGTTGCCATTCCACTAGCCATTACCGCTGCCCTAGGACGAGCCGCAAAACGTGGCGTTATCGTTAAAGGCGGCGCACGTTTACTCGCTCTCGCATCAATCGACACACTCGTACTCGATAAGACCGGCACACTCACCTACGGCGATTTGCGCGTAGAGCGTTTGGACCACGACCCATCCGTCACAGAATTTTTTATCTGGGAATGCTTGGCGATCGCAGAAAAATACTCCGAGCATGTCATAGGACGCGCTGTCTTTCGTGAAGCGGTAAAACGTATCGGCGCCGTCGGCGATCCAGAACGTTTCCAAGTCTATCGCGGTCGTGGAATCTGGGTACATGCCAAAGGTCACGATATCCTCGTCGGGACACCGACGCTCCTTACAGATTCCGGGATAACCATCCCAGAAGGCTGGGCGTCTCGTGACGAGCACGAGTTCGACCCTGGACTGACTAGTGATTTCTACGTTGCTGTTGATGGACGCTGTATTGGCCGTGTTCGTATTGCCGATATTCCAAGACCTGCCGCTAAACAAAGCATTGAAAAACTCAAAGAGCTTGGCATTAAAAATATCATCATGTTCACCGGTGATCAGCTACGTACCGCAGCCGCAGTCGCTAAATCCGTCGGCATCGATTCCTATCATCCAACCATGACTCCCGAGGATAAAGAGCGTGAAATAGGACAATTAGCCTTGCATGGAAACGTCGCAATGGTTGGTGACGGTATTAATGATGCACCAGCGCTGGCCCGTTCAACCGTTGGCATCTCAATGGGAATGACCGGCACAGCTGTAGCGATTGAAGCTGCCGATATCATTCTTCTTGCCGACCAACTCGATCGTTTACCGGAACTCGTCATACTAGCTCGTAAAACAGAATCAATTATTCAAGGCAATGTCTGGATCTGGGCAATTTCCAACCTCATTGGCTTTGCCTTTGTATTAACCGGAATTTTTGGACCAGCTCTCGCAGCCGCCTACAACTTTGTTACAGACTTTCTACCACTTGCCAATTCTTCCAGATTATTCCGGAAGGATCGTGTACAATAATCACACGGATTCAGTTAATTTTTAGTTAAAAACTATGCACAGTATTGCCTGTCAGGATGTAAGCAGTCTCGCCTGCCCTTTTATCGCGGAAGGTGAATCCATGGAAGCCGCTATGATGGCACTCAAGAACCACGGCATGGAAATGCACCAGGAAGAGTTAGGAAAAATGATGGCAGAAGGTATGACAGAAGAGATGTTGATAGAGAAAATGAAGGGTGCGGCCAAAACAATCTAAGATAAAAAAATCGGCCTAATGGCCGATTTTTTCTTCTTCTCTTTTCTTGTGATCCTCACTGTCATAGGACCAGCTCCATCCAAATGACTGATTCTTTATTTGATAACGCGCCAAGGCAATAGTCCCTAAAGTTGTCAGAACGCCTAATGCGGTGAATATTCCACCGATCATCCAAGTATCTCCGCCGAGAACTGCATCGGCGGCAAACAAGGCATTCGGTCGATTCTGATGAGCGATCAACAAGGCCGGTAATGCAATCGAGGCTGGGATACCAAATGACAAAGCCCCTATTACGCCACCAATCGTATGCACCAAATAATCGGGAAATTTAAGCACCGTAAGCAATAAGACGACAAAACCAATAGTAAAAAAGACACCCCCAATATACGCAACGCCCAGATCGCTATCTGTGCATCCTCGCCTACAAATACCATCGGCAAGAGCAAAGCTAAAGTGATTCCAACGAGACTAAAAATGATACCAATCCACCACTGTGCTTCACGCGGCTTAAAGATATACGACCAAGAAAAAGTAGCCATAGAATAAACATAGCCTAAACGAAAACCCGGACTCTTGCGAGGCCGGGCTCCATTTTAGTCAAAGGTGACTGAAGTGGTCATTTCCGTGACGGGATTAAAGTCCGTCGTCGTCTCCACGTCTGTGCCAAAATTATAATTAGCATAAAACGCATCCGCGATGTCATCAATCTTCTTATTCCAATCGTTTCCATAGAGCGCAATGGCGGCGGCTTCCGTTTTCACCCAACGAAGGACTCCACCACGGCCAACCGCATACACTTTAGGATCGGTTGTGAATTTCACCATGCGCGCTCCTGGTCGATACGTAATATTTGCACCTAGTGCGTACTGCCCCAAACGTTCTACAGTCACACTCTTCACATCATCAAAGTTGGCATACCAAGTGGCAAACACTCGACCATTTGGAAATGCATGGCGTTTGGCGTCCGTACCGATATAATAAACAGCTTTACAAGGATGATCGACAGGCGCGACTGAAGGGCAGACAAGCTTAATCAAACCGTGTGAACCGAGTTCTCCCGTATAAGCCTGCTCTGTCACCGATGGTGCGGCGGGAGTTGCTATAACTGGCTGCACAGACGGGTTCCCTGATGAAGCGATACGGTAGGCTTCATAACTCTGAAAGACCTCGCCCGTTGGACTCGCGTTATTCTGAAGAAATTGCACGCCAATCCATCCACGCTTTCCGCCGGAGATAACTTCATACCAACCATCAGTGAATCCAACCACTTGAACACTTGTTCCGGCGCTCAACGTCCTCAAAACAACCGTACCCGACGTACAAGCCTCGCTACGTAGATAAGCTGCGGATTTGAGCGTTCCGTTTCCAGAATACTGCGATACTGGATCGACGTAACAACCTCCAGCGAGCGCCGCATGGGGCACAAGACCGGATAAAAGAGCAAGAATACCAACAAATGAAAATAAGTATCTCATAGACTACTAGCGTAATAGAAAATCTAACTATTTGCGAGTCCGTACATTACTTCGTCTTCATCAGAAATCTTGCCAGACGTAATTCTTCATATGAATAAGCGTCTCCAAGAATTGCACGCACAGGACCAAGTAAATCCGTATCAGCTTTTTTAAAAGCGTTTTCAATAAAAGCAAGGCGCTCTTCAGAAGAAAAAACAATATGCGATGCATCAAGCTTGATGCCAAACTCACTCGCACTTTCAAGATGTTGAAGCACGGTTCCGATTCCCAAATCACGTTCTTCAGCGATACTCTCTAACGACTCCCCTTTTTCAAACATACGGATCGATGTCAGAACGGTTTCTGATGGCGCTCGCACAACACGCGATTTTTTAGCGATCACAACTCCCGTATCGCTCTTCTCTGGAATCCCATGCTCCAGAGCATATGCTCGAATCACTTCAAGAAACCGTGCCCCGTATTTCGTAAGCTTGGATTTTCCAACACCGAAGACTGTTCCCATACGTTCCATACTCTGCGGAAAACAACGAGACATTTCCTGTAACGTTTTGTCGCCAAAAATCATATACGGAGGCACACGGGCGGACTCGGCAAGACTTCTTCGTAATGCGCGAAGCTGCTCAAAGAGCTCTTCATCAAACTCGGCGACGTCATCCTTGCCCGAATCAAGCACCAGCGAAGGCTTACAAATATCGCAAGCACCACAATTTTCTTGCGGCCAGGCCTCACCAAAATAATTCAGCAAAAAAGCTCGACGACACGTTTGCAGCTCTCCGTATCGCACCATTTCTTGAAGCTGGGCGCGTGTCCGTTGCTTTTCCACCGGATCTTCCATCTGTCGAATAAAAAACTCGTGCTTAACCTTGTCTCCGGCGGAATAGAAAAATAAACAATCACTCGGCAACCCATCACGCCCCGCACGACCGGTCTCCTGATAATAGCCTTCCACAGACTTGGGTAAATCCATGTGCACAACGAGCCTAACATCCGGCTTATCAATACCCATGCCAAAAGCAATGGTCGCTGTAATGACAGGAATTTCGTCACGAATAAATCGATCTTGAACTCGATTACGCTCGGTAACGGACAATCCAGCGTGATAAGCCGCAGCCGGAATTCCATTCGCCTTGAGATCAGCCGCGACTTTTTCCGTACCTTTTCTTGAGAAACAGTACACGATCGCTGATTCACCTTTGAGCTGCTTCATCTCTGCCACAAGTCGATCAAGGGCTCGCTTCTTTGGCAAAACACGATAATGTAAGTTATCGCGATTAAAACTCGACTGAAACACGCGACCGCCATCGAGCTTCAAATGACTCACGATATCATCACGAACACGTCCGCTCGCCGTCGCTGTAAGCGCGACAATCGGAATGCCAGGAAAATAATGATGCAATAAATCCAGGTTGCGATAGTCGGGACGGAAATCATGACCCCATTCGGAAATACAATGAGCCTCATCCACCGCAAACAAACTAATATCAAGTGTTTTCAAAAATGCGCGAACCGTCGGCATCGCCATACGCTCTGGCGCTAAATACAAAAGCTTGAGCCTTCCATCTCTTGCCATTGCCTCGACATTCGCAACCTCCGCAAAAGAAAGCGTGCTATTCAAAAAAGCCGCCGCGATCCCATTTCCTCGTAACGAATCTACCTGATCTTTCATGAGTGCAATCAGTGGCGAGACAACAACCGTGAGTCCAGGAAAACTCAGAGCCGGAAGCTGATAGCATAAAGACTTACCGCTACCCGTCGGCATCACAACGAGCGCATCCCGTCCGGACGCGATATATTCAATCACCTCTTCTTGTAGCGGTCGGAAAGTCTCAAAGCCAAAATACTGTTTCAGTAGGTTTCGCATAGCATCTCTTATACTCCGTTCCATGAAGCGCGGCCAATGTCAAGGATCGACCTCGATCAATATCTATTATATCCTTATGTTATATGAGAAATATTCTTGCACCTTTGAACTATCGCAAGCATGAAGCTTAAAACTATGACATCCAACTTCCCCGTGTTAAAAACCTCGATCAAAGTCGATGTCGCCGTAGTCGGAGGCGGTATCGCCGGTGTTGTGACCGCTTATCTTTTAGCGAAAGCTGGTAAGAAAGTTGCTTTACTAGAAAAAGACGAGATCGCGAGCGGTGCCACAAATTGGACCACGGCTTTTGCCACCTATGTCACAGATGCCCCACTTTCCAATTTAAAACGCACCTTTGGTGCTAAACGAGCTAATCTTGCCTGGGAATCGGGCAAGCTCGCGATCAATGAACTCGAGCGTATTATCAAAGCAGAAAAAATCGACTGCGATTTCATGCGCTGCCCCGCCCACATCTACGCACCTACTACCGACGATCTTCAAAAACTGCATGAAGAGTACGAGTTAGCCAAATCCTTGGGATTTCCGGTTCAATTGAAAAAAACCTCACTCGGATTTGAGGCGCTAGGACATATGGATGTACCGAATCAGGCAAAATTCCATGCGGTAAAATTCGTATCATCGCTCGCGGAACGTGCCGCAAAATTGGGCGTTCAAGTATATGAAAATACTTGCGTCACAAGCCTATCGGATAACATTCTGAAAACGACGCAAGGCGAGGTTCACGCAGAGCTAGTCGTCCTCGCAACCCATATCCCCTTTGGCGATCCCGACGACATCTCTAGCCGGATCACGGCGTATCAAACGTATGTCCTAGAAGCAAAAATTCCCAAAAATATTTTGCCAGAAGCTATTTTCTGGGACACAGAAAAACCTTATCACTATTTCCGCATCGATCAATTCTCTGACCACGATCAATTGATCGTCGGAGGAGAAGATCATGAAACAGGCAAGGGTAAAGATACAAAAATGCACTTTTTTCATCTCGAAACTTTCTTGAAAAAGCTTTTACCAGGCACAAACTACACCATCACTAATAAATGGAGCGGTGAAGTATTAGAAACCATCGACGGGCTACCGTACATCGGTAAATCCCTCTTTCATAAACGTCAATTGATGGCCACCGGCTTCAACGGGAATGGTATGACCTTTGGCGTTTTAAGCGCCATGATTAATCGCGACCTCGTTCTAGGAAAGACGACGGAACTCACAAAACTCTACAATACCAAACGCCTCAAAGGATTTTGGAATTATATAGAACGCGGTTACAACTTTGTGGCGATGATGATCAAAGGCAAGCTAGGCAAGCCAACATCCATCCTGAAAGATATCAAACCAAATGAAGGAGCCGTGGTAGAGCTGTCCGGCAAAAAAGTCGCCGTCTACAAATCAACCAACGGAACAATGACAAAATGCTCGGCTACTTGCACACATCTTGGCTGCACAGTCCAATGGAATTCTGCCGACAAAAGCTGGGACTGCCCCTGCCATGGCAGCCGCTTCAAAAAAGACGGTGCAGTCCTGAACGGTCCAGCGACGAAACCGCTGGAGAAAATCACTTAGCTATCTTAGCAAGTAGCTCCTTCTTTCCCTCGATAAACGCTATCGCCATTTTTTCAGCTTCTCCGTCTTTCAAGATCTTTTTTGCTTGGACAAACATTTCTTCTTCCTCTTCACGGAGATGATGCTCGGTATTTTCTTTAAGCACGGTAACTTTCCCTGTCCACTCAATCGTTGTGTCATCCATCTTTGCTAACTCCTGAAGCATGTTTTCACCTTGAACATGCTCCTCTTTTGCTTCAGCTAATAAATATTTCATGCTTTCCTCCTGTTCAAGCCGCGTGTACAGCACCTGCTCTTCCATCACGGCATGCGAATGCAGCTCTCGATAAAGCTCCCTGTAAAGGTGCGCGCGTGTCTTTTCTGCACGCTCGGTCGTATCATCGATCTTGTCAAAGATCCCTCTAAGCTTCTCATGCTCTTCCTTTAAGACAGAAAAAATATCCATAGACTATTGTATTAAGAGTAAAAAATACATGTTCTATCACAACACTTTGAAATAGTAGTTTCTATTAAATCCTTTAGAAACAATCGTCAATATAGGTATTTTTTGGCTAAACTACGGAGGGTATATTTTTAGCCATTTTAGCTAATATTAGCAATAAAATTAGGCATAGAGCATTGACAGGATTCTCATAAAATGGTAATATTTTTCACCGACCGCAAACGCGGTCGTTTGAATATATGATCAATTTCTCCACCAAAATCGCTTCCAACATCTTCCTTATAAAGAAGGTGCTTGGCGCATCCATACTTATTTCGCTCGCCATGAGCCAGCCTGTGTTTGCGAAGCCGATTTCAACGGAAACACTGGAGCAGGATACGCAGGTTATGCCCGTAATCATTCTCGCAGACATAACTCCGCCTACCATAACTCCCCCAACGGTTCAGAAGACCCTACTCCATGTTTGTGAGGAACGTGGCTACGATGAGGATTGTGCCAAAATGCTTTTAGGTATGCTCTGGACTGAATCTTCCAACAGATCCACTATCATTGGTGATTCCGGCAAGGCTCGTGGGTACTTCCAAATCCATTACAAGCTCCACAAAATCACCACGGATTGTGCTGAAGATCTCATTTGTTCTGCCAACTGGACACTGACATATCTAGAAGGAAACCACTATCCAAAATACGTGAACTATGCCATCCAGTGCCATAATGGCTGTAATGCAAACAATGGCTATGTACGTAAGGTCAAGCGTTACGCGACTCAATTTTGGAACAAACCACTCGCGATCGTGCAAACGGCTCCTGTCCAACTCGCGGTAGAATAAAACAAAACACGACCCTCTAAGGGTCGTGTTTTTATACGGTGCGGAAGCATCAAGCTTCAATATATTGCACACGCCCCACTTCACCTGTTTCAAGCCGTACTTTAATACCACGTGTATGCATGGGCGCACTCGTTAACAGTGTCTGAACAACACCATACGTAACCTCTCCGGTTTTTTGATGCTCTTTCTGTACAATCGCAACATGTAGCCCAGGATGAATATTCTTACGATAGTGGTGTTCGGCGTATTCCATCGCATAAGATTAAACCAAAATCCGACCTCTTACGAGACGAAGTCCTCATGCTACTGGTAGGGATGCGAAAAAAGTTTGCGTCCGAAATGGGAAAGAAGAAGATTGGCTATTTATGCTGATCGGTTCTATAACACCCACAAATTAACTCCTGTCTTCGCTTGCGATAAGCAAGCTGCACCCACCACGTATGAATATGATGAAATGCGCAACATGCAGCGCTGAGTTAAAAGATGGTCAACCACACTGCTCGATGCGCGATAAGCAGAACATGAAGGTTTCGATGAAATGTGAAGGAAACACATGTGAGTGTGCGAAGTGCGGTAACGAAATAAAAACGTCAGAAGCAAAGTGTGATTCCTACTTGGGGATGAAGACCCAATAAAATTATACAAAAATCCCTCGATCACTCGAGGGATTTTTGATTAGTCAAAAAAATAATTACTTTTATGCTGTCTTCCAAACTAACTCTTCGTCTGGTTATTCCCTCGAAGTCCCTGCGCAAATTCAACAGAATAACCATCTGGATCAAAAGCCGTCATCGATCTTTCCCAGGGCTCATCATGCGGTGGCTGGTGAAACTCAACTCCTTTAGCTTTTAATTCTTGGCAGAGTGCGTCTAGATCCTCCGTGCTGAATTCTACGTGGATGGCCCTTTTCTGTTCAGGAGTTGTCTCAACCGCTCCTTCTTTTTGTGCTTCTTCCAAAGAAAGCAAACCTATTGTCCCTGCCCAACACGAATCATGGCGAAGGCAGGAGCGGCGTTTAACTCGATTTTAAGGCCGAGCTTGTTGCCATAAAAATCGATTGACCGCTCCACGTTTGCAACCGTGAGCGTCAGTCCTTCAAAACGAAATGGCTCGATCGCGATATCATTATTATTCGGCATAGGTGAAATATACCACATCATAGAGCTTAAAAAGCAACCGTCGAACTGTTTCCGCTTGAAGATGTCAATTCGCTTTTTCTAACCCAAAAGTTCCCAAAATTCGGATTCAGAATCTGTGTACTCCTCCGGGCCATCTATCGTTCCCGCAAAACAAAGTTCACACGTGGTGAACTGATCGCCTTTCAAGAACTCCTGTACATACCCACAAGGCACGCACATATACATCCCATGTTCTGGCACGATATCGCCAATTTTATAAAGGGTTTTGGTTCTTTCGAGTACGGTACCGTTCATATATAGCTAGTGTAAACTAGAATTTCCTAGTTGGCAACTAGGAAATACGAGTTACCCGAAACCCGCCCTCGCTCATACTATGATCAACGACATGAAAAAGTTGGTTCTGTACACCATCGGACACTCAACGCGGACGATAAAAGAATTTTTATCACTCCTAGAAGCTCACGGCATAAAGAAAATGATCGATATCCGTACGATCCCAAAATCACGACACAATCCTCAATACAATGAAGCCGATCTTCGAGCCTCATTAAAACAGGCTCATATTCGATACGCGCATGTTAAAAAGCTTGGCGGCTTACGTCACACGCATGCAGATTCCAAGAATGATGCTTGGCTCAATGCTTCTTTTCGCGGGTACGCCGACTATATGCAGACCGATGATTTCCAAAAAGGTCTACAAAGATTGGAGAAAGACGCTGGCAAACAACCCGTTGCCATCATGTGTGCCGAAGGAAATCCTTGGCGATGCCACCGCTCAATGGTTGCCGATGCGATGACTGTTGCTGGCTGGCGTGTGCTCGAGATTCAAAGTCGTAAATCAACAAAACTGCATAAACGAACAGCATTTCTTCGCGTTCGCAAGGGGAAATTAACGTATCCAAAATCTGCTCTTTGATTTAAGGGGTGTCAAAAAACAATTACTTTTACGCTGCCTTTGTATAGATAGAATAAACTTCGAAAAATAAATAAAGCAATTATCTCAACGTACTGGATACCAATATCCCATTCGCCCAATAACTTCCCGTTTCACCAGAGGGTAAAAGATCATACGTTGCCGCATCCCAATAAGCGACCAGATCAGCATGAAGGACAACGGAATCATCAAAAGTATCACCTGGCTTGAGTTCTCCAATGATGCGCCCGTCATTCGTTGGATGCTGAGGTGAGATCCAAGCTTCGCGACCATCCTTCAAGGCGAGGTCAACCACTTGATGTGTTTTTGGGACAGCCGTATGAGATACCTTGATCAACGGAGTGGCTACTTTTCCCCCTAGGGCATTCTGCGTCCATACCATTTGACCCACCTGCAGATCTTTCACGTTTACATTGCCATCAGGCGTTGAAATCATCGTATTCGACGCCAAACAAATTGGACACATACGAGGCTTTCCGGCTGCGTGGCAAGAATAACCAGGAATAGGACTGTCTTCTCGTACTACTGGTGGACCACATTCCTGCACACACTCATATCCGCGACCGCAACTTACATCACTAGGTCCGGCACAAGCTCGTCCCTCGGATCCCGGGTTCGGAGTTGGCGTAGGAGTAGACGGACAAGATGAGAATTCACAATTTGGACCGGAACGACCGACATAGCTTCCATCCGGACATTGCTTCGCCTCCTCCGTACAAGCAACGGGGCCTGGAGTTGGCCTAGAAGGTACGACCAGTCTCGTTGCATCACAGCCTGCTCCAAACAAGACAAGTGCAGCTAATGGAAGAAATAACCGTTTCATCTGTAATTAGAGTAGATGAAAAACGGTTTTGATGCGAGCACCTCTAGAACGCTTTCCTGTGCAACGAAACGGTGTTGCAAACAAACAAAAATCCGACCTAATTCTAGGTCGGATTTTTGATGGGGTGGCTAGAGGGAATTGAACCCTCGATAACGGGACCACAACCCGCTGTGATAACCTCTTCACCATAGCCACCATTTTTGCCTCAATCCCCACAAAGGGAACCTGATAAAGCGAAGGAGTTATACCGCACATTTTTGGCTTTGACAAGAGCTTAATAGGTCAAAACTTGCAATTTTACACGATTTAGCGTATAATGCTAGGTAAGCCAATGATGGTTCGTCTATAATCCCTATCATTTCTCATTGGTAAGCAACCCATATGCAAGGCAAGATCAAGACCCTTAAGAGCGAGAAGATGTTCGGCTTTATCACACCAGACGGTGGTGACAAGGACGTATTCTTCCACAAAGATGCTCTCGTCAACGTTATGTTCGACGAACTCCGTGAAGGCGACGCTGTGTCTTTTGACACGGAAGCCTCGGACAAGGGTCCTCGCGCCGTCAACGTCCAGCGCGCCTAATAAGCCGTTGTTCAATCAAAACCGGTCCGACATCATGTCGGACCGGTTTTGTTTTTGATAATAAAAAAAATTGCTACAATGGGGAGTAGATATGAAACGACTTATTGCACTTTCAGCCGTCATCGGACTCTTAAGCCCATTCGCGGCCTACGCTAAACCGATTATTGGTCCCGTTACTCCGATAACGACCGCCGCCGGAACACCGGTTAATTTAAGCGCAACCGTAAGCTCTAGCATCTCAATTCAACGTTGCTCACTCTGGGTAGATTTGGCCGAAATCGGTGATATGGTCGTAAGCGACGGAAAAGCGACTCGCGTCTACACATTTCCAAGTGGCGGCTCACGCATCGCCTTTGTGTTTTGTCGTGATACAAGCGGTGGCATGGCGGCAGGTGCCACAACAGCCATCAATGTAAGCGGCGCAACCCAAGTCTCTCCCCCGCTCTCAACACCTGCACCTTTGCCTGTACCAGAAAATCCAGTTCCTGTACCAAATCCAATTCCACTACCAGAAAACCCAGTCGAACCCGTGATGATTGAGCAACCCGTATCTCCAGACGCTGGTAAATTACTCAAAGCATTTTGTCCTTCTGATGCGGCTGTGGATCACCCATGTCACGCGATTTATTACATCGGTAAAGATGGGAATCGCCACGCTTTTCCAAATAGTCGCGTGTTCTTTACTTGGTATGGTGGCTTTGACGGCGTACAAGAAGTATCGATTGAAAAGCTAGCCGAATACACGCTCGGCACCAATGTCCAGTATCGCGCTGGTATAAAGATGGTAAAGTTCATCACCGATCCAAAAGTGTATGCGGTTGCTCGTGGCGGCATATTGCGCTGGATAACCTCAGAAGAGCTTGCTAGCGCCTATTACGGAAATGAATGGAACAAAAAAATCGATGACATCTCAGATACATTTTATAACAACTATACTTTTGGAGACGACATCCGTTTCACAAGCGACTACAACCCATTAGCAGAAACACAAAACTCCGGAGAATAAAAAACATCCCCCAAAATTGGGGGATGTTTTTTTTAGTTCCTATTTCTTTGAAAACGATTCAAAAGCTTTTAATACTTCAATCGGCATCGCAAAGATAATGGTATTGCTCTGGTCGCTGGATACGTCATTAATCGTATTCAGTGTACGCAAGTGAAGCGCAGCTGGATTCACCATCAAGATTTCTGCGGCTTTCTTAAGGTTCTCGGCAGCAGCAACCTCACCTTCAGAATTAATAATGACCGCACGGCGCTCACGTTCCGCCTCAGCCTGTTTGGCAATCGTGCGCTGCATGTCTTCCGGAAGTTGAATATCTTTTAGCTCCACGCCCTGCACCTCTACACCCCATGCACCGGAATGCGAGCTAACCAATTCTCGAATACGTTCCGACGCTTGATCGCGCTCACTCAAGAGTTCATCGAGCGTAAGTTCACCAGCCACGTTACGCATCGTCGTCTGCGCAAGTTGCGATGCGGCATTCCACACATTCTCAACTTCGATAATCGATTTACTGACATCAACGATACGATAATAAATAACCGCGTTGATCTTACAAGAAACGTTGTCCTTAGTAATCGCATCCTGATAAGGAACTTCAACGGCTTTGGTACGAATATCGACCTTAGTCATCGACTGAACAACCGGCAAGATAATACGCCAACCCGGATCGACCATCTTATAAAACTTACCAAACATGAACTTTACGCCGCGTTCATATTGGTTCACCTGACGAACACTTACCAAGAGTAAAATCAAGATTGGCCAAAACAGGAAGGAAAAAGAGAGGAGATAACGCATATAGCCAAAGACTAGCAGGAATCTCAGAATGTACAAACCTGTCAAAGATGACTCATCCTTTTCGCAAAATCTTCTCCATGGTCTTTCCTTTTGCCAACTCATCAATCATTTTATCCAGATAACGAATTTCCCGCATCGTCGGTTCTTTAATATCCTCGACTCGGACACCACAAACCACGCCTTTAACCAAAGATCTCATCGGATTCATCTTGGGAGCTTCCGCAAAAAAAGTCTCAACCAACAAATAATTTCATCGACCTCTGATAAAGAGGATAAACACTCGCAAAGCTCATGGTATAAATTCGATGCTTGACCATAAAGCCTTCCTATCTCACTTCATCAAATAAATCACAAAAGCCGCCTTTGGGCGGCTTTTCGTAATGGTGCCCCGGGTTGGAATCGAACCAACATATCACGGCTTAGAAGTCCGGCGCTCTATCCGTTGAGCTACCAGGGCAGTATTTCTGACAAAACCTAACAGGTATTCCCTTATTTTTCAACCTCCTCATCATCCCGAGTTTTCCCATGAAAAGCCTTATGCACATCCTTCAATTGTTGGTTGGTAATATGCGTATAAATCTGCGTAGTCGTAATCGACGAGTGACCTAGCATGGTCTGCACACTTCTTAAGTCAGCCCCATTCATCAGCAAGTCCGTCGCAAACGAGTGTCGCAATGTATGTGGTGAAACATGCTTTGGAATTCCAGCGACCACGGAATAATGATGCACAAGTCTCTCAATCGATCTTGGCGTTAATGAACCGATCTCTTTTACACCAGACTTAGCGCGATCATGTCTTACAAACAAATACGGCGCTTCATCTTTTCTCAAACCCAAATACTGTTTCAGCGCATGTCTCGCCTGCTGAGATAAAAACACAATGCGATTCTTATCGCCCTTTCCACGCACCGTAAACTCGTCGCGATCAAGATTAATCTGACTAATTTTCAGCGTCGCAAGTTCCGAGACACGCATACCCGTGGAGAAAAACAATTCCAAAATCGCTTTGTCGCGTGCTTTTACAATCGGTTGTGCATCCGTTTTTTCTGGAGCTTCTAACAAGCGTGGTAAATCACTCGCATCCAAATAAGAAACATCCCGACTCCCCTGTTTTGCCAGATCAATCTTTTCTGCAGACAACGTTTGGATATCTCGCTTGTTCAAAAACTTCAGAAAAGATCGCAACGCAATCAAATGATAATTTTGCGTACTCTTGCGCATGCTCGCTCCAGCTCGTCCTTCTGCGCGATTCAAAAATAATCGATATTCATGAATAAGATCTTGATTCACCGCATCGGTATCCGGATCTTTTCCCCAATCAATAAATCGACGCAAATAAAAATCGTAATTACGAATCGTGAGCGGCGAGCGACCTTTCTCAATTTCAAGATGCTCAAGGTACGTTCGCAGATGCGAGGAAAGAGAGGCCATGTCCGGAATTGTGCCACGATTGCTCAAGCGTCGCAAAACCATTGACAAAACGTACATTCCGTGCCAAAAAAGACATGAGGTATTGAGATGAACGTCGACGACAAGACCCTCACGCTCTTTCTCATGGGATGCATGACCGAGATGTTCGAGAGAACAATCAAGGCAACGGACCTGCACATGATTCCGGGCACAGTCCAACGTGGTCTGAAAAAAGACGGCCTCAAATACCTAGAGATCATCACAGGGACAAACATACTCTCGCGTGTTGATGTCTATGTGTACTCAGAAGAAAGCAGGGAGCCGATCTTTGGCATGAACATCGTCTCCCAGATCCTCATGACGAACGTCGCCGAGTCTCATCTGAACTTCCTCGACGTTCAACGGGTTCTGCAGAACTCTCGTAAAAACGGCTTCACTCTCACCGAGGCCGCAATCCGAGAAGACAAGAGCTACAGTCTCTTCCACATCCCGGCCTACAAAGAACGGGCACCCGCCACAAAAAACGGGATAACCGGTACCCTTCAGTACTCGGAAGATATCGATGACACGCTGGACTTCTTTGGAGGCGGTGAGGAAATCAGCTTCCATCCTGATGGGCACAGAAAGCCACGCTTGCTCGTGTTTCGCTCGCAAATTCAAGGCTGTCGACTCTGACGAGTAACCCCTCCCCCAATCTTGGGTGGAGGGGTTTCGCATTCCACGCAAAAACACATGATATACTACAGATAATGCGCCGACTGGACCTCACCTTTGCCGCACTCCTATTACCGCTCGATTTTCTTGCGTTAATGGCAGCCGCTGGCATGGCCTACGCCCTGCGTTTTTCGCGATACTTTATTGAGGTACGTCCGATCATTACAAGCGTCCCGCTCCCTGATTACCTTGCTTCCGCCGCGGCTTTTACGGCGATCTGGATGCTACTCTTTGCACTCGCTGGACTTTACACGCTCCGTCCACGCAGAGCTTGGTCCATGTTAGGCCGAGTCTTACTCGCATCGACCGCTGGAATCATGGTCGTCATCGCCAGTGTCTTTTTTACTCGCGCTCTAGACACCTCGCGTTTTGTCATCGCCGCCGTTTGGGGTCTCGCTATTTTTAATGTCAGTTTAGGTCGATTATTTCTCCGCTGGTTACGTCGTGCACTTTTGCGCGCCCGCATCGGACATCGCCAGATCGGTGTCGTCGGATCTTCAGAAGCCGCACTCAAAATTGTGGCGATGTATAAAGAGAATCCAGAACTTGGACTAACGGTCGCAAAAATCTTTCGTAACTGGGATGAACAAGCGCGCAAAGATCTCGGAAGTCTCGCGCGACGAGGAAAAATTGATACCGTTCTTTTGGCAGATCCAGAACTAAATCGTGACGACGCGCTCGACCTCATCACGTTAACGGAAGAAAATAACCTAGATTTCCGATATCTCGCCGATCTTTTTTCTGCCACCTTTACGAATGTCGAGATGGATACCACAGGCGGCATCCCGATTCTGGAAGTAAAACGAACTCCCCTCGATGGCTGGGGACGCATCTTCAAACGTGTATTTGATATCGTCGCCTCCCTGATCTTCATCATCCTGTTCTCGCCCATCATGTTGATCACGACAATTGCCATCGCCCTAGATTCACGCGGTCCAATCTTTTACCGCCTCGACGATGACACGCCCCCACAACGTGTCGGCGAGCGCGGCAAGCTATTCCGCTATTTTAAATTCCGCTCCATGCATCCGCATACCCACGGGATGCGCTACAAGGAATTGAAGCATCTAGACGTGCGCGAAGGACCGCTCGTAAAAATCAAAGACGATCCGCGTATCACGCGTGTCGGTAAATTTATCCGCAAATGGTCTATCGATGAATTCCCGGAATTCTTCTCCGTTCTCTTGGGTAAAATGAGCCTTGTCGGTCCACGTCCCCACTTACCTGAAGAGGTGAAGAAATATCAGCCACATCAACGTCGCGTGCTTGCGATCAAACCAGGTGTCACTGGAATGGCCCAAATCTCTGGACGTTCTGATCTTTCTTTTGATGATGAAGTACGCCTCGATTCCTGGTATATCGAGCATTGGTCACCAGCACTCGATCTCTACATTCTCTTCAAGACACCCGGCGCCGTTTTCCGTAAACGTTCAGCGCACTAACCCTTGACGCAAACGTGCGACAACGGCGTGCGCCGTGGTTACACTCGGATCATGACTGTGGTACCGGAGCCAATACGCATGGAAGCGCGTTTAGAACCGCGCCGTATTGCCCTCGTCCACGACTACTTAGTGCAAGACGGCGGAGCCGAACGCGTGCTCTTGGCTTTTCATGAACTGTTCCCCCGTGCGCCTATTTTTACACTTTTTCATGATCCAGAACGCACGCACATCGGTTTCAAACACGCCGATATTCGTCCAGGAAAATTAAGCCGCCTTCCTTTTGCAAAACGACATTACCAGTGGTATCTGCCCTTGATGCCAGAAGCAATCGAAGCCATCGATCTTTCAGGATACGATCTCGTGCTTTCATCATCTTCCAACTTTGCCAAAGGCGTCATCGCAACTCCCGAAGCTCTACATGTTTGTTATCTGCATACACCAACGCGTTTTCTCTGGCAGGAGCGACTTGGTTACATAAACGATATCCCCCAACCTCGTCTGATCAAGCGACTGCTTCCGACCTATCTGCATCATCTTCGCCAATGGGACCAACTCGCCGCCCAACGTCCCGATCTTTTGCTGACCAATAGCCAAACATCCAAAGCCCGCATCCGCCGCTTCTACTCCCGGGATTCAGAGGTCATGGCGCCGCCTGTAGACGTCGATCGCATTCCACTCTCAACTAAACCCGGAACCTTCTGGCTAACCGGTGGTCGGTTGGTCGCCTATAAACGCTTTGATCTTGTCGTACGCGCGTTTGCAAAGCTGAATCTTCCACTCAAGATTTTTGGCGTTGGTCCAGAAATGGATAAGCTCCGTCGTATGGCAGGACCAAAAACAGAATTCCTAGGTCATATAACCGATGAAGCTAAGATTCAGTTATTCCGCGAAGCTATCGCCTTCCTTCATCCTCAAATCGAAGACTTCGGAATCACGGCTGTAGAAGCCATGGCCGCAGGTCGTCCAATCATTGCCTTTGGACAAGGTGGTGCCGCAGAAACGGTTATGGATGGAGTCACTGGCACATTCTTTGAGATGCAGACCTGGGAAGACATCGGAAATGCGGCTATGCGTTTTGATCCCTCACGCTACGATCCAAGGAAAATCCGTGCCCACGCAGAAACCTTTGGGAAAACTGCTTTTCAGAAAAGACTAAAAGAACGACTCGCGACAGCCTGGGATTCTCGCACGGTATGAACATCTTATTTGATGGTCGATCCCTCGCCGATCCAAGTTCCGGTGGCGTAAAACGCGTGGCTACTGGCCTCCTACAAGAACTACGCAAACAACGCGCGTCGATAACCGTGGCTACATCAGGCACGCATCGACCACCTCAAATAGATGAACATCTCGGAATTCCAAATAAATTCCTTTCAATCGCTTTTGCTTTGGGCCTCACGAGCCTCGACCAGCTCTTCTCCAGCAACAGCGACATCCTTTTTTTACCCAATATCGGCTGGATTGGTCGACCAAAAAAACCTTACGCGCTCATTGTCCATGATCTTTCTTTCTTGATCGAGCCACAATGGTTCTCTTGGAAATCCCGCCTCTGGCATCGTGCTATTGGCGCTAAACGACAAATACAAAATGCGAAATGGATTTTTGCTGTGTCAGAAACTACAAAACGCGATCTTGTCGATCTGCTTAATATCCCAGTCGAGCGCATAACCGTAATTCCAATGGGAATAAACAATGAAAGCATCCCCCCGACAGCAAACAAACCACCTCGCCCATTCCTGTTAGCACTCGGCGCAAAAGACCCAAGAAAAAATGCTTCGCTCTCACGTCTTGTAGCAAAAGAAACCGGACTTGATCTTAAACTCGTCGGAGACGATACCCTGGGCCGCATCTCCGACAAAGAACTGGATACGCTCTACGCGCAAGCTACAGCTTTCTTGTACCCGAGCTGGTACGAAGGTTTTGGACTTCCACTTCATGAAGCCGCTCGCTTTGGGACACCCTGTATCGCTTCAACAGCCGGAGCACTGCCAGAAACAGCTCCGTTCGGATCTGTACTCGCTTCACCTGCCAAACCCCAGCATTGGGTACAAGCCGTATCCAATATTCTCGCTTATCCTAGTGCCTATCAGACCCAAACGGACTTAAAAGACTGGTCGGAAGCCGTAAAAAAAATCCTAGGCATTCTCCTCAAGGATTGACATTTTGTTATTTTTCTGCTAAGGAGAATTCATATGAAGACCTCCTCAAGACCATTTTTTCGTGCCGTAACAGCACTTGTCTTTACGGTATCAATGGTATCGACGCCACTTCTACCAACACAGGCCATCGTATCATCCAATCTCGGACCAAAAATCGAGACGACAACTTCCCCGGCGATGCTCCGTATCGGTCAGGGTGAAACATTTTCTTACTCTGCAAATGCAACAGATGCCGATGGTATCGACCGCCTTGAAATTTACGTAAACGATGCTCGCGTAAAGATCTGCACAACCTCGGACTGTGTATTCACAGCAACCTACTGGACCAACGGTCTAAGCACACGCGATGTCCGTTTCTCCACTACAGCGTATGACAAGGCCGGTGACATGAACCGCTCAAATGAAACCGTTCTCACCATTACGGACACACAACCTGTAAGCCCAACCAAACCAATAATCGCCCATAAAACCTGGGTCGATTCATCGACCTTGCTATTAAATGCCGGTGAAAAAACAACCTATCATTTAGAAGCGTCCTCTCCCACCGGACTCGATCACGCCGACATCTGGATGAACGGCTTAATCAAAGCCGTATGCGATCTTTCTGGTCAAACAAATTGCAACCAATCAATCGACAGCAAAGACTACCCAGCTGGAACGGAAATCTTTGTGAATGCCGACATTCATGACAACGCCGGAACAAATGTCTGGACTCAAGGCATCCGTATTCAGCGTCCCGTTCCCGGCCAGGCCGTTACCCCTGTTCCCGTCACAGCAAAAGCCACGCTCACGGTTACACCAAGCAAAGACATTCGACGCGGCGTTATCGTAACGGCACATACGGAAGCGATACATTCCACTAAAGGACTAGCTCGCATCGATATGTATCTAAATGGAAATGTCGCCCGCGCGTGTAGTTTTGGCACGGCAACCAGTCTCGTAAGCTGTGATCTCTCGTTTGATACCACCTCTTATCCAGAAGGAAGTCTCCTCACCTTCTCCTCACGAGGAGTTGATACGGACGGAAATGACGTCTGGTCCAATGAACAAACATTAGTGATTGGCGCCAGCGCCACCGGTGGAGCCGTGGCCGACCAAAGCGGTATCTATATTTCTGGCTCGGCGGATCGTACGGACGCAGCCATCGGAGAAACGGTGAACATCGTTGCCATGGGCTGGTCGCCAAGCGGGCAGGTCCGCATCACGATCTTCCGCAACGGAGAACGTATTACGGATTGTCCCTCTGATATCTGTCGTGCAAGTATCAAAGTCGACACATTGCCAATCGTCTTCACGGCACGTCTCACGGATAATGTCGGTCGAGAAATCTGGATCGAGCCACAAACCGTAAACGCAAAATAAAAAACAGTCCGCCGAGGCGGACTGTTTTTTTATTCTCTCCCCGTAGGACCTTCTGAATCTTCCGCGTCAAAGAGAATCTCTGCATCCAACGATTCAAGCGGTAATAGCTCTCCTCCAAAATAAAGTTTATCCTCAAATCGTTCCAAAGTATCAAGTAGTCGATTGCGTGTCGCTTCATCGCTCTTCGTTGCTTGCTCACGCAAACGCTTGAGACGCTTCTTGATAGCTTCCAGTTCAACGCGCGTCTCATCGATCATAGGTCCAAGAGCCTCATGATGCGACTCCCAAATGTGATATCGAACCTCGTCTCGAAGCATAGACAATTCGATTTCCTGATCCGGACCAATCGCATACTGTGCATCCGTTGTTTTCAAGACCTCGCTAATGGTTCCGACCTCAGCAGAACGACGTAAACGCTTCAGTAAAAGCGCCGTGGCCGGTCTCGCCTGTTCAAGCACCGCCTCCCACTCCAGCTCCGATCCAACCGTTGCCAAGAAATGTCCAAGCGCGCGTCTAGCCGGCCACGTAACTGCCCCGATATTCTTTGCCGCTTCCGCCAAACGCTCGCGTGAAACATGCGAGTGACCATGTACAGCATCAATAAGTTGCTGATAAGGCTTGCGATCCTTATCCGGCAAAAAATCAATCACGGATTCCATAAAATCAGCGACCGCGGTCATGTCATGCAAGTTCAGATAGCGCTCCATATCAACATAGGATAGCATATGAACAACTATGGTTTTCCTCATATTCCTGCTCTGTATCGGCTTCGGCTACCTTCTGTGGCGCATCCAAAAACTTGAAGAACGCTTCAACTCCACATTGCCCGCTCCGCAAGAGCGTCCGACTCCGGCTATTCATAAAGAGCCAACCATCAAAGAAGCCCCTTCCGCCTTACCAGTAACAACTCCTAAAAAAACCGAGAAACCGGCATGGGAATTCAAAATGGGCGCATGGGTTTATACAGCTGTCGGTGGTATCGCACTGTTGCTCGGACTTGGCTTCTTATTACGTTTTGCGATTGAAAATAATCTCATCTCTCCGACACTCCGAGTTGCATTAGGCCTTGTACTCGGTGCAACACTTCTTGGAGTTGGTGCGTGGCTTGAAAAAAGCATGCGTTCTTTTGCTCACGTGCTCATCGGAACTGGACTTGGCGCTTGGTATTTAAGTTTGTACGCAGCCACCATGGTTTACAGCCTTGTCCCTCCGGCTATTGGTTTCATCTTGGTTTGCGCCGTCACGATGACCGGCATCGCGCTCGCTCTCCGTTTCAACACACAATCACTCGCAGTCTTTGCCATGATCGGTGGCTATCTAACGCCGTTCTTGCTCGACTCGCGCATCGATTCCCCACATGCCTTCTTTGTCTATCTCTTGCTCTTAAACGGCGTCATGCTCGCCATCTCCTGGTACAAGCCATGGAGAATCCTTCCCGGGCTCTCTTTTGTCGGAACAATACTCGCCTACGGCGCATGGACGCTCGGCAACCAAAGCATTTCTTGGTACATCCCTTTCACCTATCTCGGCCTCCTCTTTGCAGAATTCTTTGCCAGAAGTCTATTCCGAGTCAGCAAAGGTAACCTCGACCCCGCCGATTATCTCCTGCTCTGCACCAATCCGATCTTTTTCTTTGCCGCGCTGTCGAGTTGGCAACCGGAACAGATCGAAACTCGCGTTTGGGCTGCGCTCCTCGCATTACTCTTTGCTGTCATCCACTTTGGAATTGCCGCCTGGAAAGAGCGCATTCTTTTTATCGGGATCGGAAGCAGTTTTTTAGCGCTCGCTGCGCCGCTGTATTTTGAAGAACGACGCTGGTTTCTCCTCGCGTGGACATTTGAAGCACTGACACTTGGTATCGTGGCCGATAAACTCAAATCACGCGGACTCAACCTTCTGTCACATGTCCTCTTTGGCCTCGCAGCAATCGGTCTTATCGATGGTCTCGGCACTCCAACAGCAACCATCGCCTGGTTCAACACGCGCATACTTGTCCTCGTCATCGCGATTGGAGCATTTCTTGGCATGGCATGGTTTGACGAGCAAAAACTCTTGAAAACAAAAGAAGCTCAACGCTCAGCACTTGCGAGCGTGCATCTCATCATCACCTACCTACTCATCCTCATAACCGTTACAACGGAAATTGCCGCCTTCTATAAACCCGACCAACTACTCTGGATGTCGACGGCCGCCGTTGTACTTGGCTCGCTCGCCATCATGGGAGGAACTTGGATTCGTAGCCTTGCGATTCGACTCTGTGGTATCGCAACAGTCGGAATCGCTGGTTTATTAGCGATAGTAGAGGCAGTTACCTATCAAACCGATAGCATTTTTCTTTCACCACGCGTTCTCGCGTTAATCATCTGCGCGGCAATCTTGGCGACAGTCCATGTCCATCTCCGCAGCGCAGAAAATAAAATAGGCAAAGATGAATACAGCTTCCTAAAACCAGCGACATGGTTAGCAACAAACATCTTTCTCTTCTTCCTCGTCTCCGTAGAAACAACCAACGGCGTTCGGATTCTGGGAGGACTGGATCAAACCATGCAGGTAGCACTATCAGTCGTCTGGCTTGTATACGGAATACTGCTCGTCATCTACGGCATACTCGGCAAATCGATTTTGTCACGCGGTTCTGCCGTCGCACTCTTTGGCCTTGTCACCGCAAAAGTACTTCTCATCGACACAGCGGAACTCGACAACTTTGCCCGCTTTATCACCTTCATCTCCTTGGGTGGCATCCTACTCATCGCTGGTTTTCTCTACAACAAGTTCAAATCGAGAATTGAAGGCTAAGGCTTGACCAAATGCAAGCTTTTTCGTAAGCTTCTGCCCGACTGACACCATCATTCATTGTCTGGTCCGGGCATCTTAGCCGCGGCAGACAGGTTTAGGAGGAAGACTTCCTAAGCTCATAACCTAGCCAAATAACAACAGGTTCTGGGTGTTCAGTCCCTCCTGTTGTTTTTCATTAACTATGGAAATAAAGAAAATCTCCGCTCTCGAGGAACTCCTCGAGTCGCAACCCGTCGCCTACCCGCAAGTTGGCGAAACCGTCAAAGGCGCCGTCATCGCCGTTGGCCGTAATGAAATCCGCGTCGATGTCGGTGGCCTTGCCATCGGTTTGATCCGTGGACCAGAACTCGACAAGCACCTTGATCTCCGCGCTGGAGATGAAGTAGAAGCAACCGTCATCGAGCTCGACAACGAATTCGGTGAACTCGAACTCTCACTCAAGGGCGCTGGCCGCAAACGCTCATGGGACAAGATCAAAGAATTGCTTGCCGCCAATACCGTTCTTAACGTCAAAGTATTGGACGCCAACAAGGGTGGTCTCATTACTCGCGTAGAAGGTGTGCCGGCTTTCGTTCCAGTCTCGCAACTCTCCCCTGCCAACTATCCGCGTGTTGCCGGTGGTGAAAAGAGCAAGATTCAAGAAAAGTTGAAGCAGCTCGTCGGTCAAAGCATCGACGTCAAAATTCTTGATGTGAACGAAGAGGAAGAAAAAGTCGTTGTTTCAGAAAAGGCCGTTTGGGAAACCAAGCAGGAATCGATTCTCTCCAAGTACAAGGTTGGTGATGCCGTAGAAGGCGACGTCACGGCCGTCACAGACTTCGGTGCATTTGTGCGCTTTGAAGCCAACTTAGAAGGTCTTGTTCACATCTCTGAAATCGCTTGGCAGCGCATCGACCATCCGCGCGATGTTCTCAAAGTCGGCGACCATGTCCGCGCTGAGATCATCAACATTGAAGGATCCAAGATTTTCCTTTCGATGAAGAAACTCGTCGATGACCCATGGAAGTCCGTGGCTTCAAAATACGAGCTCAACCAGTGGGTCAAGGGACGCGTACTCAAGATCAATCCATTTGGATTGTTCGTCGAGCTCGACCCAGACATTCACGGTCTCGCTCACATCAGCGAATTGGCCGCAAAGCCAGTCAAAGACGTCAATGAAATCGCTCGCGTCGGCGACGAATTCGACTTCCGCATCATCTCGCTCGATGCCGCAACTCATCGCCTCGGCCTCTCCTTGCGCAAACTCAAGGATGGCAAAGATGAAAAAGAAGAAACGCAGGCCTAAGATTGGCCCTAAAGCAAAGAAAACCGCCCCATGGACAATGGGGCGGTTTTCGTTTAATCTCGGCAAATCCCTATGAATCCGACATTACGAAATATCCTGCTAATCGGTGGTGCCTTAGTCCTCATCATCATCGCCCTTGCCAGTATCAATCTTGAATCAGACAAAACCCTGGACCAGGCGACTTTTGCCAACCGCCTAGATAAAGGCGAGGTTACGGAAATCATTATCCGTGGCAACCGCATGGAAGTCACCCTATCCGACTCTTCCAAAGTCTTTGTCGATAAAGAAGCTCAAGCCTCCGTACCGGAACTTCTTGCGAGCTATGGCGTTGATCCAGAAAAAGCCCGCAACATTAAAACGACCGTCAAAGAGCCCTCTGGCTTTGCCTATTGGGGCGGTATCTTGCTGCAATCACTGATTCCACTCGTGCTGGTATTTGCGCTCATGATGTTCTTCTTCCGCCAAGTACAAGGTCAAAACAATCGCGCCATGTCTTTTGGACAGAGCCCAGCCCGCGAGGCCTCCAAGGGTCAGGAAAAAATCACGTTCGCAAATGTCGCCGGTGTTCGTGAAGCAAAACAAGAATTGATGGAAGTCGTAGAATTCTTAAAAAGCCCAGAAAAATTTTCCAAACTTGGTGCCAAGATCCCAAAAGGCGTTTTGCTCATGGGTTCCCCCGGTACAGGTAAAACACTCCTCGCCCGCGCCGTCGCTGGTGAAGCCGATGTTCCGTTCCTCCATATCAGCGGTTCGGAATTCGTAGAAATGTTTGTCGGTGTTGGTGCTTCACGTGTTCGTGACTTATTTGCCAAAGCCAAGAAAACCGCTCCCTGCATCATCTTCATCGATGAAATCGATGCCGTCGGCCGCCAACGCGGATCAGGCCTCGGCGGTTCCCACGATGAACGTGAACAAACCTTGAACCAAATTCTAGTTGAGATGGATGGCTTTGAACCAAACTTAGGCGTGATTGTCGTTGCCGCAACCAACCGTCCTGACGTTCTCGATCCAGCGCTTCTGCGCCCAGGACGCTTTGATCGTCGTGTCGTTTTAGATCCACCAGACATCCGCGACCGTGAAGAAATTCTGAACATCCACGCAAAAAACAAACCACTCGCAAAAGACGTCAACATCCGTCGTTTGGCCGAGCGCACCCCAGGCTTCTCTGGTGCCGACCTCATGAACCTCATGAACGAAGCCGCTATTCTTGCAGCCCGTCGTAATCAAACAGAAGTCACCATGACCGATCTCATCGAGTCGATAGAAAAAGTCATGCTCGGTCCAGAGCGCCGCAGTCACCTCATGAATGAAGAAGAGCGCAAAGTCACCGCTTATCATGAAGCTGGCCACGCTCTCGTTGCTCACCTACTCCCGCACACCGACCCGATTCAAAAAGTCTCGATCATAAGCCGTGGTCGCGCCGCCGGTTACACGATCAAACTTCCAACAGAAGACCGCATGATGCGCCGTCGTGAAGAATACGTAGAAGATATTGCCATGACGCTCGGCGGATATGCCGCAGAAAAAATCATCTTTGGCGATTTGACCACCGGCGCTTCCAGCGACATGCAAAACGCGACCGCCACAGCACGTAGCATGGTCACCCAATGGGGCATGAGCGATGTTCTCGGCCCACGTACCTACGGCAAGCGTGAAGACATGATTTTCCTTGGCCGTGAAATCCAAGAAACGCGCGACTACTCCGAGGATAAAGCTGTCATCATCGACAAAGAAATCGATGCCCTGATCAACCAAGGCCTGGAAACAGCCATGCGCATCATCAAAGAACAGCGCCCAGCTATGGACCGCATCGCCGACCACCTTGTGAAGCATGAAACCATCGAGCGCGATGAATTTGAGAAAGTCGTCGGTTTTCCTCCAGCAAATCCAAAAGCAAAACTCAAGAAAGAAGGCGTAGAAGTCACCGGTTAATCGACAAACAGAAAACGCCCCGATAGCACATGCTGATCGGGGCGTTTTATGATAAACTAGAGACGATCCTATGATCCGCAAAAATAAAACAAATCCGTATCCGCACCTTTACCGCATCATCATTCCTGATGCGTTTCGTGATGCATGGGCAAGACGTTACCTCTGGCCACTCGCACTCTTTGCCGGACTGCTTTACACGGGCGGAATTTATGACGTATTGCTTACCACATTCCGTGAAGCAGGCAGAAGCAGTCTCGCGATCACAACCGGTGGTATTCCACCGGCTCTAGCCATTCTTTGGCAAGGTCTTACTACAGCTCCAAATATCGTAGCCGTCCTTGGTTTGATCCAAAGCATCGTTATCGCCATCTTGATCGTTGCAACAATCGTAGGACTTTCCGTTATCGCACAAGGTGCACTTGCCTTTGGTCTTGGTGGCTCGATTCGTGGCCGCGCTCCAATGCTTGGTGAAAGTCTGACAGTTGGAGCCCGGAACGCCTGGCGCGTCCTCGCATTAAACATCATCACACTTTTTCTTGGTTGGCTCGTAAAATTTGTATTCTTGATTCCGTACGGTTTATCACAAACAAACCCGGTAACCGGCCTCGGAGTACTTGCGGTAGTCGGAGCGTTCGTTTACGCCATCTCCGTAGTTGCTATCGCAGCCATTCATCTTTTTGCTCTCAACTCCATCATCCTACAAGACGCTCATGTAACAGAATCACTCGCTCGTGCTTGGAGCTTACTTAGACAGGGTTGGTTAAACACCTTGGAAATCGGCACAATTCTCTTTTTGGTCGGGGCCGGAATTTTAGCAGCAGGAGCACTAGCGTTTTTCTTGATGGCTTTGCCCATCTTCTTGCTCATGACTGTTGCCGCACTCATGAATAGCACAGCAATCGTATATATCGGCTTCATCCTCTTTGTTACGCTCTTCTTTGTCACAACCCTGATTGCCGGCACACTCGCTATCACATTTCAGTATGCAGCTTGGCATCGACTCTTCTCTCGCCTAGGTGAAGGCGGCGCACTTCCAAAAATCCATCGTTGGTGGCGCGCACTAACCGGCTACCGTCTCTCAAATTAATCTATGGCCAAAGCCTCCTCCATCGAAGACCTCCTGAAACAGGCAAGACAGACAGGAGGAACGCCAACCACCCAAGCCCCGACAACCTCGGGTGCTAAACCTGCTGTTGCTCCAAAAACCCCACCGAGCGTCGCTTCCAAACTCGAAGAGCGCATGGGTGAAATCAAAACTCAAGAAAAAGAAAAACTTGTTCAGGAACGTGCCGCACAACTTTCTCTCCCCTACATTGCCTTACGTGGCTTTCCGATTGCGCCGGAAGCTCTCTCGCTTATCACCAAGGACATCGCCGCAACCATACGTATCATTCCCTTCTTCTTGGTTGGCGATGAGGTCCGACTCGCAACAACAAATCCAGGCAAAGAGGTCGATAGTTTGGCAGAACGTATCAAAAAAGACCGCCAAGCCAATATCCAAATCTACCTCATCTCTGATGAGAGTTTTGAATACGCCCTAAAACTTTACGACAAGCTCCCGACACCCAAAGAGATTATCTACGGCTACCGCATTGAAGAAGCCGATCTCGCAAAATACGAGAAGGAAGTTTCCAGCTTTGACGAGCTTCAAAAAAAGATTGGCGAGGTAAACACCACGGACATCATCACGCTCATCTTTGGTGCGGCGCTCAAAATTGGAACCTCCGACGTTCACGTAGAAGCGGAGGAAGAAGACGTGAAAATTCGTTTTCGTATCGACGGTCGTTTACGTGATGCCGCCAGTCTTCCGAGAACAGCCTGGAAACAAATCATCGGACGTTTAAAGCTATTGGCTGGCGTCAAAATCAACGTAGACGATGTCCCACAAGATGGTCGTATCACCATCTATCTCACCAATGAAAAGATCGATATCCGCGTAAGTTTTCTCCCCACAGCTTTTGGTGAATCCGTCGTCATGCGTATTTTGCGTCCAAAAGCCATCGCGCTGGAATTTGATAATTTGGGCATCCGAGGCAAGGCTCTTGAGGATTTGGAACGAGAAATCGAGAAACCAAACGGCATGATCATTACTACGGGTCCGACAGGTTCCGGTAAAACAACCACACTCTACGCCATCCTCAAAAAACTCAATCAACCAACGGAGAAAATCATCACTCTGGAAGATCCAATCGAATACAAACTTCAAGGCATTAACCAAAGCCAAATCGACCATTCCCGCGGCTACGATTTTGCCAAAGGCTTACGCTCGATTCTCCGCCAAGACCCAGACATTGTGATGGTCGGTGAAATCCGTGATTCAGAAACAGCAGAAATCGCTATTCAAGCAGCCTTAACAGGTCACTTAGTTGTCTCGACCATCCACACAAACTCTGCCGCCGGTGCAATCCCACGTTTTATGTCGATGGGAGTCAAACCATTCCTTTTGGCACCAGCCCTGAATGCCGTCATTGGACAACGCCTCGTACGACGCCTCAAGCCTGAAATGTCGCGTCCAGCCAAACTATCAGCAGCAAAAATAAACCAAGTAAAAAGAATTCTGGGAGGTATTTCCAAAAAGTCTGGCTATTCTGTCGATCTCGAAAAACTCAACTTTATGGAGCCTGATCCGGACAAGATCACGCCTACGGACGATGGCTACAAAGGTCGTATCGGTATTTACGAGATCTTTACGATGACAAATGAAATCGAAGAGGAAGTTCTAAAGAAAGAAGTGTCAGAAGTACGTATCGCAGAAATGGCTACGGCCGCAGGCATGATCACCATGGCACAAGACGGCTTACTCAAAGCTCTCGATGGCCTGACGAGTGTCGATGAAGTCCTCGCGATCGCCAACACCGATTCAGAAGTTGCAGAGCCTGGAACAGCGGAGGAAACAAAATAGCTCAATTAATCGTTACACGACGGACGCCACTGGCGTCCGTTTCGATTTGTACAGAGATTGAAGGTAACTGATTTAACAAATCTCCCAAACGCTCCGCCCATTCAACCACGATCACGGCATCACCTTCCGCAAGCTCTTCATCCAAACCTAACGCATGCGCATCTGACACCGACTCCATCCGGTATGCATCAATATGGATAAGACGCTTGATTCCAATTCTTTTGTTCACCAAATAGGTTCGCATTAAAGAAAACGTTGGACTACGTGGAATACTCTTAGCACCAAGTTGCTCGGCAAGCGCTTGTACGAGCGTCGTTTTACCCGCCCCCAAAGGGCCGGAGAGCTTAACAACCATTCCCGGCTCTAACTGAACAATAAGCTCCCTGGCAACCGTCTGCCAATCTTCAACGCGTGCGACAATATACTTCATAGATTCCACTCTGGTTTTGCATCCATCTTACGCCAATCATCCTTTTTTTTGCGATGCCATAAATTCCAAGCACCTGCCGCAGCAATCATCGCAGCATTATCCGTAATATACTTTCGATCCGACGGCAAAAACGCCACCTCCGGCAAAGATTCAAGAAGCGCTTTTCCAAGCGATTCACGCAACAGGACATTCGCAGAAACACCTCCGACCAAAAGTACACCTTTCACCTTATACTCCTTAGCCGCTCGTAATGTTTTGGCGATGAGCACATCTACAATCGCCTGCTGTGTTGATGCCGCCAAATCTTTCTTCGCCTGTTCTTTCCGTTCCACAGGTCCTTTCATCCACGGCTCCCACGCTTGTCGCACCGCCGTCTTCAAACCACTAAAACTAAAATCGAGCGATGGATCTTGAAGCATCGGGCGTGGCAAGGCAAAAGCCGTAGGGTCGCCTTCTAGAGCGAGTTTTGCGATCTGTGGGCCTCCAGGATATGGAAGCCCCATGAGTTTGGCAGTCTTATCAAAAGCCTCTCCCGCCGCATCATCTCTTGTCTGACCAACAATCCGATACTTTCCAAAATCTTTCATCAAAACCAATTCCGTATGTCCCCCAGAAACAATGAGCGCAAGCAAAGGAAACTTCCAATGCTTCCGATTCTCGGGATTAAGCCACGCCGATGCCAAATGCCCTTCCAGATGATTCACGCCAACAATCGGCTTTCCAGAAAGCCACGCAAGAACTCTCCCAGCCTCAATACCAACACGAAGTGCCGTCGCAAGTCCCGGCCCTTGCGTAACGGCGATCGCATCAAACGCTTTCATTCCTTTTTTTCCAAGAGCCTCTGTAATCAAAGCAACGGTTTCCGGTACATGCGATCTCGCCGCAACTTCCGGCACAACTCCCCCATACTTCTGATGAATCGGTACTTGTGAAGAAACAAAATCCTGCTCTACAACAATCTTCGTTTTGGAAGCATACAAAATCGAGACAGCAGTCTCATCACAGCTCGTTTCAATTCCCAAGATGCGCAAAGGCTTCATAAACGGTAGAATGGGGTAAATTATGTGGATTGTCTACGGGCTACTCGCCGCCGTCACCGCGGCACTCATGACCATCGTAGGAAAAATCGGCCTAAAAACCATTGATCCGACCGTTGCAACCGGTGTGCGCAGCTTCTTTATGTTTGCCTTTATGGTCGCTACCGTTGGCATTTCTGGTAAATTCCAAGATGTAGCAAAGCTTCAACCTAAGGACTGGGCTATTATCGCTCTTGCCGGAGCCTTTGGAGCCGCTTCATGGCTTTTCTACTTCCTTGGATTAAAAGCGACGAGCGCCTCAAAACTCGCTTCACTCGACCGCCTAAGTCTCCCCCTCATCATACTCTTCTCACTCATCTTCCTTGCAGAAAAATTCTCTTGGCAAGTTATCTTGGGTGGCGCCTTGGTCACAATCGGAGCTATCCTCGTAGCACTTGCCTAAGAAAAGTCCTGTGAGTACGATCGATCCACGGTTGAATCGTTAATCATTTCATATTTTCGCTATGGCACATCTACAAGAAGGCGACCGCGTCCCTGACGTTGTCTTTAAAACTCGCGTCCGCGATGAATCCGTGGAAGGAGAAAATCCGTTCCGCTGGCAAGACAAAACAACGGCCGACATCTTTGCCGGTAAAAAAATCGTTCTCTTTTCCTTACCTGGCGCTTTCACACCAACCTGCTCTTCCGTCCATGCACCAGGCTACGAAGCCTTTTACGAGGACTTCAAGAAGCTCGGCGTTGATGACGTTATCTGCCTTTCGGTGAACGACGCCTTCGTCATCTTCAAATGGGCAAAGGATCTAAAGCTCGAGAAAGTCTCCATGCTCCCCGACGGTAACGGTGACTTCACAGAAAGAATGGGCATGCTCGTTAAAAAGAACAATCTCGGTTTTGGCGACCGCTCCTGGCGTTACAGTATGTTCGTCGATGACGGAGCGATCAAAAAGCTCTTCGTAGAACCCGGCTTCATGGACGACTGTCCAACGGACCCATTTGAGGTCTCGGATGCGCAGACCATGATGAAATATCTAAAGGAACAAGCCTAGGATCAAAAAAACACCCGCCCATAAGGCGGGTGTTTTACTGCGTGATAGTCACGATGATTTTGAAACAAGCTCCTTAGCTACCTCGTCTTGCGGCGGATACTTATAGAATGTCCTCACCGGAGTGCCGACATCGGCCCATTGGTACACCCACTCCGCTTCACTCGTACGCATATTAATACAACCATGTGACATGCGATGACCAAAGTTGTTATGCCAATATGCCCCATGAATGAAATACGGACCGAGAATCTGTAGATTCCATTTCACATTCGGTAAGTCGTAATTATCTTTGTGGTTGAGCCCATAGCTCCAGCGATACCGTTTGACCGCAACCTTGCTGCGTACCCATGTATCCATTACCGGAGTCGGGTATTTAACCGTTCCTGAAGAAATAAGGTATGTCCGCGCAATACGGCCACGTTCATAAGCGTATAGACGTTGTTCTGCAAGGTTGACATGTATAGCTTTTTCCTGATTCAACGGACCAGACACGAGCGGCGCCAACACAACACTCGCAAGCTCGGGCCTGCTACCACTCATCGAGTCTATCTGTGCGATAGATAAACCTCCACGATATTCCGCATCCTGTACAAGATAACTCGACGAGAGCTCACCGCCTCGCGAAAAAATACGAATCTCCGCTTTGCTCCCTCCATTTCCATGTGCTGCGATTTCATCAAAACCATCTCCATCTCGATCAAAAGCAGCAATCGAAACACCGCTATGCCACGCTCGGTCAAAAGCTAAAAATTCCGATTGATACATGAAGCCACCGCCTGCGGTCTGTCGAAACAACTTCACAATCGGTTCAGACCACGACTCGATTCCCACAGCGATTACAGGACCTTCTGGAGTGCGCAAGATCGTTGGGACGATGCCATCAGCCATCTGTTCATTAAACGCAAAAAGATCGAGTCCTACATTTCGGAACGAACCGTCGAATACCCGTATATGCGGACCGCCACCCGGTCCTGGAGCAGTCACGATCTCGGCTTTGCCGTCACCATCAAGATCACCAACCGCCACGCGCACACCACCCTTGAACGAGGAAGTGTAGGCAAGAAACCCATTCTCTGGGAGAAAGGTTCCATCTCCAGCAAAACGTCTAACCAGCGATTCCATGCCCGGTCCTGGAGCAGTCACGATCTCGGCTTTGCCGTCACCATCAAGATCACCAA
>CAYZVS010000010.1:0-1612 GCA_964482085.1 uncultured Gammaproteobacteria bacterium | reverse complement strand
CCGCCACGCGCACACCACCCTTGAACGAGGAAGCGTAGGCAAGAAACGTATTAAGCAATTTCCCGGTGGTGTCATACACGCGCACTTCCGGCGCGGCTCCAGTTCCACCCCCAATAACGATTTCGGACTTGCCATCTCCCGTAACATCTCCAGATGCAATAAATCCTCCTCGAATCTGTGTTTTTGGAAATGTTTGAAATCGAGTTCGATCTAAAAAATCCGCAGACCAAATCGAAACTTCCGCCGCTCGGTTAAACTCGGGCCGCACCGGAAGCTCTTGAGGATGGGCGGCAAAAACGCCTCGCGCCGATAAAAGGCTGAACAAAACGGAAAAACAAACTGTAACGAACAAGTGAAAACGCATGAAAAATGAAAATTCTCACCAATTATCCCATAAAATGGACAAAAAGTAAAGCACACAAAAAGACCGCTCGGTTGAGCGGTCTTCGCATGGTAGCTCCAAGGGGAGTCGAACCCCTCTTAACGGCTTGAAAAGCCGCTGTCCTAACCGATAGACGATGGAGCCTTGCGCGGAGTAGATTAGGCAATTCCTAGGCCAAAGTCAAGCATTCGCGATATCATATCGCCATGACGAACCCTTCAACATCCACAGCCCCTTGGAGCCTCTCTCCCGAAGATACGCTTAAGGCTCTCGGAAGCTCGACCAAAGGTCTTTCCGACAAAGACGTAACTGAGCGTCTCGCGAACGGCAAAAACGAGCTCCCCCGTCGCCGTCCAGATGTGGCGTTGCGTCTATTCTTACGCCAACTCGCAAATCCCCTACTCTTGATTCTCGTGACATCGGGCACGATCACCCTCGTGCTACAGGAATGGATCGAAACGTCCGTCATCTTCTTGACGATACTCGCCAATGCGTCGCTTGGTTTTTGGCAGGAATGGAAAGCGCAGCATATTCTCGAACGCCTAGAAAACTATCTTCGCACACAAGCCCGCGTCCGACGCAATGGTCATGAACGTGTAATCGACGCCGCCGGCCTCGTGCCCGGCGACATCATTCTTCTTGCACAAGGCGATCGTATTCCGGCCGATGCACGCCTCATCGCTTCACAAGGTCTCAACATCGATGAAAGTATCTTGACGGGAGAAGCGCAACCCGTAGAGAAAATAGTCGATATCCTTCCCACAGAAACCACCCTCGCCGACAGGCGTAACATGCTTCATGGGGGAACCGTGATCGTGGAAGGGCTCGGTGAAGCTGTCATTACCGCAACCGGTTCCCGTACCGAATTCGGTTTCATCGCGGAAATGACCACGCGCGGCCAAGAAGCCTCTACGCCGTTACAACTCGAGGTTTCACGATTGTCCAAAATGATCGGCATCGCGGCCATCATCGCCGTCATAGGGCTATTCATACTTGGGATTTGGACGGGGCGTGGCTGGCTCGACATGCTACTACTCGCCGTGGCCGTCGGCGTATCGACGGTGCCGGAAGGTTTGCCGATCGCCCTCACCGTCATCTTGGCGATTGGCGTGGAACGATTAGCCTCACGCCAAGGCGTCGTGCGTCGATTGGTTGCGGCCGAAGCGCTAGGTTCAACTACACTCATTCTAACCGACAAAACCGGCACACTTACCCAAGCCAAAATGTCGC
>CAYZVS010000009.1:0-46167 GCA_964482085.1 uncultured Gammaproteobacteria bacterium | reverse complement strand
TATTTTCTGCGATAGGTGGCAAGGTGTTGGCTGAGAATGGTGGCGTCGCGACGCCGTCAACCATGAGCTTCAAATAAACTTGAAACTTCGTGATATTGACCAAATCTTCCGGAGTAAATGTTGGCGCAAACTCTGTTTCCATCGCCAATGCATCTGCCGCACCCACGCGCATAGCGATAATGGTACCGACGTTACCAAAAATAGCTGCAGCAACCTCTTCTTCCAACTGCTCGATATACTGGTGAGCAACGATCAAGTTGAGGCGGAATTTACGTGCTTCAGAAAGAATTGAGGCAAAAGATTCATTGGCAAAGTTCTGGAACTCATCCACATACAAGTAAAAATCCTTACGCTCTTTCTCTGGCATGTTCTGCCTTTCCTGTGCCGCCAACTGAATTTTGGTGACAATCATTCCACCGAGCAAACGCATGTTGTCTTCACCGATCCTTCCTTTGGATAGGTTGACGATCAAAATTTTCTCATCGTCCATGATACGACGAAGATTGATTGTGGACTTTACCTGCGCAACGATATTACGAATCACTGACGATGATAAAAATTGTCCAACTTTATTTTGAACAGGCGCAATTGCTTCCGTGGCATATTTCTCAGACCAAGAGGCAAACTCTGCAATCCAAAATGTCTTTACAATCGGATCGCGAATTTTTGCGACAACGCGTGCTCGATATTCTTTATCGACAAGCAAGCGATTGATTCCGAGAAGCGTTGCTCCAGGATAATCCAAAAGAGCGAGTACACAGTTCATCAGAATGTACTCCATACGCGCGCTCCATACGTCCGGCCAAATCTTTTTGAAGACACCCATCAAACCTGAAGCGATCAGAGGCTTTTGATCGTCATTGTCCGTTTCCAGAATATTGAAACCAACCGGAAAATCCGTATCCGCTGGATTGAAGTAGATGAGGTCGTTGATGCGATGCGTCGGGATAAAATCAAGCAATTTTTCCGCCGTATCTCCGTGAGGATCGATCAAACAGCAACCATGTCCCTTGATGATATCTGAAAGAATCAACGTCTCAATGAGCGTCGTCTTGCCCATACCGGTCTTTCCGATGATGTACATGTGACGACGACGATCGTCTGTCTTGATTCCAAAACGTCGTTTTTGATTACGAAAATTTGTCTCCGCAAAGAGGGTTATATGCTCATTATGATCAAGACAATTTGCGGATGACATAACTTAGCCGAATGGAATATTAGCTGGAGCTTCTGACTTCTTGGCTTCAATACGACGCAGACCTGGTGCTTTAACCTGAATCAAGATTGGAAAATGCCAAAGCGTTGCGAGTTCTTCCGAACAGAGAAAAAACTTATTGAGACCGGTCCATCCGGATCGACTTCTGTAAGCTCGAACCATTTTGCCCTTGCGTTCATTATTGCGACGATCTTTAAACCACCAAAGCGCGCCGTTTACGCCAACTTGGCCATTTGGTTTAAGAGCTTGCATGTTAAATGTGTTCACCTGCTTGATTGCGCCGATAAAAGGCTGTACGAATCTCGCCTTCTTCATCACGTCTTTTTTTGCGACGTATATGACGCGAATTTTACAATTGAATCCGATTTTGGACGCCTTGCGTTCAACGGCTTCAAGAACAAAACGCTCGCCAGGAGATAAACGCATGACGGCAGGCGTATTGTCTTTCTTTTCATCACCACTGCTCTTCTGCCCTATCGCCGAACCCATTAACATATTTGCGATTTCAAGCAATGCCTTGATCGGTAGCTCGAGGATCGATTCAAATATTGATTGCTTCTTAACTTCCTTTTCACCTTTGATTTTCTTGATCACGGATTCCGCACGTTTACGCGACTCCTTTTGATCTGAGGGTTGCAAAATAATCTGATACCAAGCTTGCTCACCAGGACCGAGACGGGAAAATACTTCCAAAAATGCCGACATCGGGTCTTTCAATTCTCCGGAAACCTTATCCTCAAACTCGACATAGGTTTTGAGCATGTATGCATCTGGCATGACATTGGTCATTTCCGTACACCAGACATCCCACTCGTCATTTGGATACTCGGATGGGACTTGTCGAGCATAATCCTCGACCTCCTCGATTTCTGCGTCAGGATATTGGGCGTACAAAGATGCTTCAACCAAATCACGTAATGAACGCAAGGAGCGGACATAATAACTCACCGAGCCTTCTATCGAGGCGATCTCAACGGAAAGGACAGGCTGTGTTGCGCCCTCAATCCAAGTTTCCGTCCAGGAAGCGGGAGCATGGGCACCAGCGAGCCCAGCAAAGAAGTTCTCAACAGCTTTGACCGTTTGCTCACTCGCTTTTGGGACGCTGATGCGGAGAAGGATCCACTCACGCTTGGCTGCATTCTTGTTTTGAACGTATTCTAGCCAGCCGTTTTTCAACATGAACCAAAGAACTGGAAACAAGATCAACCATCCCCCGTTCAGGAACAGATAAAGCATCGCTGAAAATGGACTATTTCCCGCCAAATTCAAAAACGCGTTGACATCAAAATTGAGGAACGGCAAGTAGCCTATGTACTCCTCGAACATATGCTTAGTATAGCATAATGAAAAATCCCCCGCATGCGGGGGATTTTTCTAATTTTTTGCGTAACGTTTGGAGAATTTATCCACCGTGAGCAGGAGCGGCGCCGCGACAAATAGCGATGAATACGTTCCGGTTGCAATACCGATGATCAATGCCAAGGTGAACTCGTGAAGCGAGGCTCCTCCGAAAAAGAAAATCGCTACGAGCGTAAGCAAGGTTGTAACCGATGTATTTAACGAGCGGAAGAACGACTGACGCGTCGATATGTCAATAATATGCGCAAAGGTTCCATCAGATTTACTGAGATTTTCACGCACACGGTCAAGAATAACGATCGTGTCGGTAATCGAGTAACCTAGAATAGTCAGAATAGCTGCCACGAACGGCGTGCCGATTTCAATGCCGGCGAAGTGTCCAAGCAACGCAAAGACACCGAGCGGAAGGATCGTGTCGTGGAAGGCGGTGAGGATCGTGATCAAACCATATTTCCAGGACTGAACTGGTGCCGATACTTTGCGGAAAGCCCATGCGACATAGGCCATGATCGCAATAAGGACGATGATAAGCCCTTGTACCGACTTGGTTCGCAACTCTTGGCCAATGACCGGACCAATCGCATCAAAACGCAATTCCTGCGAGCTGGCCCACTTAGCCTTGATAGCTTCTGAAGCTTTTACATGCTCGTCTTCTGTCAGCGTTTTGAGACGAATTTGAATGTCTTCATCGCCGGCGGGCTGCGTAATCACGGAGCCGAGGTCGGGAATCGCATCTCGCAAAACCTGCTCGACCTCGACAGAAGCCGGACGCTGTTCAAAGCGGATTGCCATGAGCGAACCTCCCGTGAATTCAATTCCTTGCTTGAGTCCAAATGCTCCAAGCGCGATCAAGCTGCCCAGAATGAGCACTGCAGAAAAGGCGTATGAGACGGCGCGGTATTTTGTAACGGAGAATGTCATATTAGGAATCACCTTTCTTGAGGAAGATCCAGCCAAACTTGGCGAGCGGTGTCGTCGCGAGCCAGCGGAGTGTTGTACGCGTTGTCACAACAGCTGTGAACAAGGATGTGATCATACCGATCGCAAGCGTGAGGGCGAAACCTTTGATGATGGAGGATGAGAACCAGAAGAGCACGGCACAAGAAATCAATACTGTGACGTGGCCATCACGAATTGAAGGCCAAGCGCGGTGGAAGGCATCTTCCAGTGCTGGAATCAGGGCTTTTCCGCTCTTGAGCTCTTCCTTGAGACGCTCAAATACCAGAACGTTGGCGTCCACAGCTATGCCGATAGACAGGATGAAACCAGCGATACCGGAGAGCGTTAGCGTGACAGGTACGAGCTTGAAGAGCGCGGCCATGATTGTGGCGTAGAGACCGAGCGCTACGATCGAGACAAGGCCCGGCAAGCGATAGACCACAAGCATAAAGAGGGCTACCAACAAAAAGCCCCAGAGACCAGCTGTCAGAGACTTGTTGACCGAGTCAGCGCCGAGCGTTGGACCCACGGACTGTTGAGCAACAAGCGAGATCGGTACCGGAAGTGCACCTGCCTGGAGACGACGTGAGAGCAGTTTTGCTTCTTCTACGGTGAAGTTGCCTGTAATTACGGCGCGGCCGCCAAGAATCTCGGTTTGAACCATCGGAGCGGAGAGCACGTTTCCATCGAGGAAAATCGCGACCTGCTTGCCGACATTACGCTTGGTAATTTCCGCAAAAAGCTTACTGCCTTCATCGTTGAATTGGAGCGAGACTTGAACGGCCCCGACCTGCTGGTCAAAATCGACTTTTGCCGACTGAAGCTGCTTACCCGTAAGGGCGGTGGCTTTCCATTGGTCCGTTGGGACAAAGTCGGTTGAGACAGATTTCTTGATCTCGATCAAACGTAAGCGTGGCTGTTTGGCGATGCGTTCACCGAGTTTGTAGATGAGATGGTAACCAAATTCCGTTTCCACAACATCGGAAATAGTGCCGGATGCTTGGGACATGACGGCTGCTTCAAATTTCTCGACCATGGCATCTGCGCCAAACCAGTCGAGGTCACCGTGCGTGGTGGATGCGTTTGGTTCATCGGAATTCTTGGCGACAAGTTCATCAAAATTCTGAATAGTTGCCTGCTTTTTAAGATCTTCTACCTTGGCTTGAGCCTCTTCTTTTGTTCTGGTCGAGAGGCCGCCTTGTGCGCCAGCATATCCGATCAAAAGATGGTGGGCGTTTACTTCTTTACCGCCGTCTGTAATGTCTTCCATTTTGGCGACGAGATACACCTGATCTGTCTCGATCACGGACGGGAAAATTTCACCCGGCTTGAGGTCACCGGTTGTGTCGAGCAAATTCTGCAAATCCGGGCTACCTTCAATAATTGCTTGCGTTAAAACACCCGTATCTCCCCCCTTCAGCTTACGGTCCGGGTTCTCACTCGTTTTGTTTGCGAGTTGAGCAAAATCTGTATCCGGCTTTTTAGCTTCTTCCAAAGCGGCTTTGGCGCGTGCGAGTGCATCGGCGTTTTTATCAGCCATTTCCTTGGCTTCTTCTGCGGTGAGATCACGTGGCTTAGCGTCGTTCTCTTCCTTGAATTCCAAGATCGGGGTTTCACCGATAAGTTTAATCGCCTGATTGATATCGCTAATACCAGCGAGCTCAACGTTTACACGCCAAGCGCGGTCGGTTTGCGTTACTTGGACAATAGGCTCGGACACGCCGAGTGTATTCACACGACGCTCAATAACATCACGAACACCGGCCATGGCGTCGCGCTGCTCGGATTGAGCGATTTTGCTGACGTCAGCCTCGTATTCAAGTGAAGTACCGCCTTGCAAGTCGAGACCAAGTACGAAGGGCTTGGAGATGGTCGGCACGTTTAAACCGGATAAATCGTTTACCTGACCAATCACCCAGTTGGCGGGAGCCGGATATGATAGCGACGCTGCCGCTACAAATAGGACCAAAAGCCAACCGAGGCGAGTGGCCGTGGATTTGCGGGAAGGGATAGAGCTCGTTTGTCTTGGCATAAACATCTAGAAAATTCTGGGCAAGTGTAGAAGAATCGGAACAGAATATCAACCATTGTCAATTCCCAAGCTGCGGCTCCATCTTGGGAGGCGTGCGGCGCATGACAATGTATTGCTGGGCAACGGTGAGTAAACTCATGACGAGCCAGTAGAGCGTAAGACCACCTGGGAGTGAAAAACCAATGACCGCGGTCATGATTGGCATCATGTAGGTCATCTGTTTGTTCATGATAGCCGTCATGCTCTCGTCTTTCGCTCCCTTTGAATTGGCGACTTCTGGCGGAGGTGCCATTACCGTTGCGGCTGGAGGCTTCAGAATCATGCGTGTCTGCCAAAACTGCACGAGAGCAGCGGCGATCGCAAGAATATAGTTGGGCTTCGTGAGATCAAACAAACCAAGGAACATGGTTTGGATTGTTTGTGGGTTTGGAACAAATGGATAGAGCTGATTCAAACCTTGCGATGCAAGACCCACGGACAATGCATGATACAGGGCGATGAAAACAGGAAGCTGTACCAAAAGCGGTAAACAAGAAGCCGCTGGATTTACTTTTTCTTTTTGATAGAGCGACATGAGCTCTGCCGCCTGCTTTTCCTTATCGTCTTTCAAACGTGCGCGGATTTCCTCGATCTTGGGCTGAATCCCCTGCATCGCACGCTGTTGTTTGATTTGCAGATGCGTCAACGGATAGAGAACCAACTTGATGATAAAGGTCAGAACGATGATCGCAATGCCGATGTCTTGGCCCGGAAGCGTGACATAGAGCCAGACCAGTAAGTTGAGGATTGGCTGGAAAAAGATCGTGTTAAAGACGGCCGTGATCATAGACATAGTATTGTTTTATTCTTTGATTTCACTTACAGGCTCTTCTGCGGCAATAGGTGCTCCATCGAGCGGCTTGTCGGCTTGGGACTCCGATTTTGCTTCCGCTTCCGCGGCACTTTCCGGCTTGTCTTCCGGAGCCGCGGTGAGTACCTCCCCTGTTTCCGAGTCGGCGACGACTTTACCGCCTTGCTCGACCACGGTGATTTTCCAGCCGGTTAATTTTGCGGCAAGACGTACATTTTGTCCGCCTTTACCAATCGCAAGAGAAAGCTGGTCAGCCGGAACGGAAACAACGGCCAAATGTTCTTCTTCACGCAACTCAGCGTCAAGGACCTTGGCTGGAGAAAGCGCAGCCTTAATGTATTCCGTCGGATCTTCATGCCAGAGAACAACGTCGACTTTTTCTCCACCTAGTTCACGAATAACAGATTGGATACGCGTTCCGCGTTGACCGATACAGGAACCGATTGGGTCTACGGCATCGTCATTTGAGCTGACAGCAACCTTGGTACGGCTACCGGCTTCACGCGCAATTTTCTTGATGTCCACCGTTCCGTTTCCGATTTCAGGAATCTCTTGGGCAAAAAGAGCCGCGACCAAGTTTTCATGTGTACGCGACAAACGGATTTCAGGACCACGCGTTGTCATCTCAACGGATCGAAGCAAAGCCTTGATACGTGTGCCTGGGAAATAACGCTCGCTCTCTACTTGGTCTTCTGGAAGCATGATGCCCGTTGCGCGACCAAGGTCGATAAGAACGAGACGCCCTTCACGGCGCTGAACTGTGACATTCATCAATTCACCTTCACGTCCTTTGAAGTCGGAGAAAATGACACCACGTTCTGCCTCACGGATTTTTTGCAAGATCACCTGCTTAGCTGTTTGAGCCGCCATGCGACCAAAGGCAGCCGGAACTCCAAGTTCAACACGGATTTCTTCACCGACTTGCGCGTCCGGTTTAAGGTCACGTCCATCGGACATCATGATCATTGTCTTTGGATTGAATTTAAATTCATCCGGAAGAATATCAACCGCTGTTGGATCTGGCTTGGGCGCGCTCTTATCAAAAGGTTTGTCCTTTTTAGGAGCCGTGGCTGCATCGAGACGTGCAAAGTAATCTTCATCGAGTTCCATGTCCTCGACAACGGTTTTGACATCGAATACGCGAATACCACCAGTCATGCCGTCGTATTTTTCTGGGTCAAACTCGACCTGAAGGTTTTGGTTCTTGTTACCAAAATCCTTGCGATAGGCGGCTGCTAGAGCATTTTCTACCGTCTGGAGCACGGAATCAAAAGAAATATTCTTTTCATCCGCGATCTGCTTCATTGCTGCGCTAATAGGTGAGGCCATATAGGAACAGGGGGTAGGAAGTAGTAAGTAGCCTGATTGTTGGGTAAAAAACCGACCCGTTCATCCAGAACGAGTCAATGGCAAAAGGATAGCAGGGTCAGTGACGGTTGACAAGATTGGGTTTTTGGCTTAGGTTAGGCATCTGTCCAAAACTTGGGCAAGTCGTTCCGGCGGATACCGGATGTACCTTCAAGGAGAAAGAAAAACGATGAAACTCGTCCTGCCGACCCAGATCCCCCTGTGTGGCAAGCGGCCGCCTGCGCTAGGTGCACTCACGGAGGCTATGAAGACGCATCAGCGACCCTTCGTACTCATCATGAGTGAGAACGATCGTCACGAGCTCGTGTCCACCATCAATATGATGGCCGAGCGACTCATGCTCGTCCCCTGCATCCTCGATGCCTATGATACGAGCAGCCTCAACCAGCATCTCTGCGAGAAGGAGCGCACGCTCCTCGTGGTTGTGGAGAGCACGAGATCTCGTCTACCGCGCGATGTGCAGACGCTCATCCTCGAGCGCTACATGCCGCGACCCAACAACGACAAGGAGATCCAAAGGCGCATCAGAGCTGGCGCCAAGGCGGACGAGATCCGCGATGTCATGCCCAAGGCACATCCGCCTGCCGGCATGCTCGTGATCACGGACACCGATCCCGGGATTCTGTGCTCGGATGGTATCTGGTCCATCGATTTCACGACGTTGAAGCAGTTCACCGTCGCCTGGGATCCGATGACGCGACGTCCCGATGCCTATGGCGACGTCTTCAAGGCTGGACTCACGATCGCGGCCCGAGCCGAGAAGATCCAGCTCAACGGCCGCGTCGATGACGAGGCTGTGCGACGCTATGATCGCATGCAGAAGATTCTCGCGAGTCATGCGCGCAAGGCTACGGAGCGCGGCATGAATCTCAAGGCTCACGAGAGCGTGAGCGAGATCCTCGCGGCGGCGCGTGACTGCATCCGCTACATCGGCCACAAGGCCGATCGTCGCGTCAACAATGACGTGATCGAGGCGCTGGTCTTCAAGGGCGTCACCGAGCTCGCGCTCAAGACGACCTTTGGGCTCGCGGTGCCCAAGGCGCGCAAGTCGCGGCCAAGCTTTGGCCCCGATGCGCCCTACCAGAGCACCGCCAAGACCGCGGTCGGCGAGTAGCTCCGCGCTCTTTCTTCCACTACACTTTCTCACTAGCCCCCGTACCAAAACTTGGTGCGGGGGCGATGTGTTTTTTAGAAGAATTTTAGGTCAAAACTTAAAGCATTTTCTGCACTAGTCGCCTTCAAATACCTGTCAAATACCCTTGACATTTTATTAAAAATATGGTTAGGTCTCACTACCTGTGATAGGATCAGGGTAGGTTCCGAGGGAATGGTTCCCGAGGCATCTGCGCTCCTTTCAAGTGGAGGTTCGTTATGGAGAAGCTGCGACTCTTCTTCGCCGCCGCCTTCGTGGCGGCTCTCATGTCCGGTTGTTCCGGACCCAATCCCCCGCCCGACACGGACTCCGGTCCGTTGCCCGGCGACTCCGGCTTGCCGGATGTCGACGGTGGAGTCGACCCGATGGTCGACTCCGGCGTGGATGCCAACGTTCCCCCCGGGGAAGACGGTGGCATGGATGCCGGTACGATCACCAATGCCTGCGAAGACGTCGAGTACATCGGCGCCGAGTGCAACTTGCCGCAGGGCATGATCTACACCCGGTCCGAGTTCATCTGCGGGTCGTACATCAACAACGATCTGTGGCTGAACGATGAAGTCGGCGCGGTCCCTTCGCGCGAGTTCTCGCGGGAGGAATCCGGCGTTCTCTATGCGGAGCTCAACTTCGCATTCCGGAACGATGGCATTCTGATGCCCGACGGTTCCGTTGTGAGGTTCACCTGTGGTCCCGAGGGCCGTTGCTGGATCAACTGGTTCAACCCAGACAGCAACTACTCGCATTGTCGTGTCAGCTTCCAGTCCGCTTCCGGCGGTGCGGGTTGCGACATGGCAACGACCGAATGCTGGCTTCCTGGGTCTACAGCTCCGGTCACCAGCTACGCCATCTACATCAGCGAGTGAGCTCGCGCTCCTCGCTCCTACCTGAAAGCCCCGTCCCGCAATACTGCGGAACGGGGCTTTTCAGTATCGTTAATATTTTTTATGGAGCCCGTTCACCACTTTCTCTAAGCTGTAGAGAGCCAGGGTAGACGATCCATGGACGCAAGTTCGGCCCAGAAGCGTTTGGATTCGTTTCCAGACATTCTCGCAAGTCGGAACTAATTACCGTGTTGCCTACGCTATTGTTGTTGGCAGCTCGATCGTTGAATCGAATATTCGGATCATTTCCGAGTGTCGAACCAGTCCAACATCCTCCATTTGGATGCTTAACAAGGTTTGTTGTCAGGTCATCTGGCTGACCACCGGTTAGACCGTTGCGACATTCACCGGTACACCAACCCCAGTTATCCTGAAGGAGAATACGTGGAGTGAACTTACAGGAACGGAGTTCATCATCGAAACAGCCCGCAATCGGAGCAAGGCCTTCGGTACAGACATCACCTGGCGCACATTCCGATGTTGATCCCGGAGTTGTACAGGTACGGTTTGGATCACGAGAACAGCGAGGTGAGGCCGTACAACGTTGGAGACCACCGTCCGCCGTTGGCGAAGACTCGAGTGCGCCACAGGAGTACAAGTGGGCAAAGTCGTAATAATCGGCCTGACAAGCATCGGTGCTGTTGCCGAACATTGTGCGGATATTACACGTGTCTGTTACGCCACCAACTGTACAATCCGTGTCTTGAGAACAGGTGAGGTTGGCATTTTGCGCACAGGTACCAACAGCGACACAGCGTCCGATGCCGGCTGGACAGTCGGCATCGGTCTGACAGGTGAGTCCGGCTGCGTTGGAACACTCACGCTGTACACCACAGAATGGTTTACGATTTTTCAGACGCGTGTCATCGAGACGCTGTTTCTTTCCATCACCCCAGTCGATAACGACTTGGCGCAAAGGCATTTGGTTATGTGCGGCCCAAGCGTAGAAACGCATGGTCGATTTTTGCGATCCACCGCCAACGTTGATTACACCTTCACTCTGACCATTGAAGGAGAATACATCGAGACGCGAGATCGGACATTGGCCAGGAACAGGGCAGTTGCGAATATCTGGAGCCGCTAAACGAGGTGGACGAGGCGTGTAATACGCCATATAGCGGAAGGTTGCGACACCAACTCCGGCATCCGTAAATCCGAGGAAGGTCGGGGTGTACATCCCAAGCGTGTGATCCGTTGGTAGCGGAGAGCGTGTGTTCGGATCAAGTGATCCGTTCACTGCACGGTCCGTGATTCGGTAGGCGATCAATCCACAGAATTCATCTGACGGATTTGGACAAATATCAATACGCGGCTGGTAACCGCCGGAATGTGTACAGATATTGTTGTCATTATCTTGATCAGTGGACGTGGTTGGGACATCCGGCTGGCCAGGAACGAGACAGCTCGAGATCGGGCTACCGTTGCCGTCGGAAACAGGGACGCAAGATTCGGCGGCGGCATCTTTATCCTCCTGATCAATGCCAACGCTACAGGCTCCGATCGAGCCAGCGCGGGGCCGGCTGTTCATCCAACACATTTCCGAGTCACGCACACCACCGACACATCGACCAAGAGAGCCGACTGGAGCTTTATCACAGGTTGTTGGTCCTGTGAACGTACAATCGCTGCTGCTCGTACAGGCGTTGCGTTCTTCAGGTTCCGAGATCCCACGTGCACGGAAAATCGGATCCATGGAGGCAGGGTACGTACATCTTCCATCGGCGGGGGTACATGTACCACCGAGATTGTTACCCGTTCCAGTCGGATCGATATTAATCGGACAATCAAAGCTTGCAGCCCCTGGGAACTTACAGCTACCGGCAGCTGTGTTAACTGAACCAGATGCACAACGGAATGCATTGCGAGAAGCTGCTTGTTCAACGGTATAGATCGTTGTGTCGCCAGTTGTGCGTCGGTATGTGCGAGCAGTCGCATCGACAACAATCCATGTATCAGCCGTATTGATATCACAAGAATTTGTGAGGGAAACGAGTGAGCCATCGTCTTTTGCAAAGGTCGGTGTCTTACATACGTCTTCTGACTCTGCACAAGAAAGCATACGACTAATTCCACTCGTACAGACTCGCTGTGACGCACGCTCACCTTCTCCGAGTGGTGTGCGACAAGCGCCGTCGTAGTTACAGGCAAGCGCCGTCGAAATACATGTTCCGCCAGCCGAGCAACCCGCTGATGAACCGAGTGTCGCACAGGAAGTATTCAGATCCGTTGAACAGCGCAGAAGATTATTGCAACGCGTTCCGCGGAATGGTCCAACCGTACACGCGTTATCGCCCACGTTTACCGGCAAGAACTGGAAGCGATAAACGCGATAGATACGAGCAAAGAGGTTGGAGAGATAGGCATATTTATCCTTTGGAACAGGAGATGGGCGGTAGTAGGTCTGAGAAGGAGGGGCAAGGAAGGTCGGCGGATTGAGCGGCGAGAAGCCAGCTAATTCCGAACCATTTTGGAACAATGGGTCTTTTCCAGCTGGACCCGTGTTAATTGCGCTTGAGAAAGGAGATGCGTTATCGGAATACTGCAAACCTGTACCTGGCTCGCGGAAGTCTCCACGGCGCCAGACACGATCTGTAAATGCCGCATCTTGACCAGAGTTTTTACTCTTCACTTCCGCCAATTCCTTACAGACGCTGGCCGTGCCAACTTCCATATTCATGTAGATGTAGCGCTGGTCACCACCTGTGTCACCTCCACATGCTGATACCCAGAATCCGACAAAGCGCCATGGACCATTTACCGTGTCCTCATTCAGATCAGCAGCAGCAACCGTGGTATTGGTGGCACGCGACTCAAATACGGCACGGACGGCAAAGTATGGCTTGCTGTTTTCACAAGTTGACTGGATCGGATTCTTACGAATATCCAGAAAATTACGAGCAATCTCATTTGTTACGCCACCATCTTGGCTTGCGCGCTGCAAGCCAATAAACTTTTTCTGATTTGCTGAGCGATAATCGGCTTCCCAGAATTTAACGTAACACTTTTCACCCGAGCTAGCCGCACAGTCAACCTGGAACGGACGACCGCCGCCGTCGGTATAGACGCCTTCCTGACCACGCGTCAGATATGGATTGTAGTTTTCGTAGAATTTATCACGCCATTCTGTGTCTTTGGGGCGGTTAGAGCCTGCATCGTCGTAATTCACGCTGCCTAAATTATCGACCCAAGCCGCTTGATAACCACAAGCAATGCGACCATGAGGCCCTTTGATCGGATCGATTTTGAAGTACGAGATTGTATTGTCGCTCAAAACTGATTCAAAGAACTCAGTACGACGCACCTGTACAGCCAAACTGTCCCCCGAGACATATGCGCTACCGGAATCATGGGCTTCCGATGGACTGATCGGAGTCTGGAGTGCTTGCGCGACATTATCGTCATTGGTACGCAAGAAGTATTCACCGTAACCCGCGCCGGCATCAACAAGACGGATGCCGTAAAAGTCATTCTGGTTAGAGCCGCCCGAAATCTCATCGAACGATCCATCATCATCCTGGTCGTCATCAGCAAGCTCGCAATCCGTCGTAGCCGTGTAATAAGAGCTCGGATTGGCTCCAAAGATCGACGCGAAATAATTTTGATCTTCACCAAGTACACCACTGTTATCCGCCGAGACCCACTGGTCGCGATAGTCGATCTTTGTCATCCAGCCAGCAAAGAAGCGGAGTCGTGCACGTCGATTGCTGTCAAAGACAGAGTCCTCCGTGTGATCCCAGTCGTCATCACCCGCATAATACATGTTCGCTGCCTTTACTTCATTGTCTCCGAATCCTGAACCGTTATGAACCGAGTCGAATTGCGAGAACATATTCCAGATAAATCCAGCCTTGGCTGGCTTCTTCACTGGAGAGACACAGTAATATTGACCGGAGTTCTGCGGAGGCAGGTATCCGGAAGTTGGCTGGTAGTGGAAGGAATCTTTGTCACCAAACAGAATTGGCGTTGGGTTCCAAGTCAGACATGGCTTATTGGATAAATCGCTACCTTGAATACGCGTTTCATCGCGCTCGAGACATTGTCCAAAGACACCTCGAATAATTTCAAGCTTGGTAAACGCCACACATCGACCGCCGCCTGCTGGATCGCCACAGGTTTGCGCGGCATTAGAGCCTTCAATTCCTTGTACCAACTCGGTCGTCTCTGAGCTTCCGGAACCACTACCGGAAGATGTTCTACTTTGTGGCTTCTGAACCTGGAAAATCGTCGATGGTAAACAGGCCTGGCCATCACGCGGACCTCCTTGACAAATACCAGGAGGAACGTTTTGCGAGAGCGGGCTAAAGAATCTGCTGAAAGCTGTTGAGCCGTAGTCAGCGCGCTTGTAGTTACAAACACAATCTTCTCCAAATTCACAGGTTTGACTGCTCTGAAAACCGCTGATTTTGCTCGTTGGTTTTGGAGGATTGGTTGTCAGATCCCATTCCGTGACATAGCTCGCTCCAAACGGAGAATCCGCTTCTGGATTTACGCGACATTCTGCTGGAGGAAAAGCGTTGGTGAGCGCCGGGTCCGTGCGGGGGTCATCGAGCGAGAAGCGCGTCGAGACGTTTTGGAAGTTGTAGTTGTCTCCGCCGGATTTTACGGGGAGGTAGCAGTTAACGAGTGCTCTGGTAGCGAGACCTGCATCTGACAATTCCGCTGGAAGGTAATATCCAATAATACCTGTAGAGACATGCTGACAAAGACTGAGCTCTGGGTTCGCGCGAGCTAGTGGTGAATTAGCATCCGTAAGCTGACGAGCTTCATTAGGACCAACTGATGCACGAACACGATAGGAATTTGTTGTCCCGATTCTGTCGAGCGGAATAGGAACTGAGGCTGCCAAACGATAGTCCAAAGCAAAACGGTATTGGTTGTTCTCGACATTTTTTGCGCCTTCTGTTCCGACGCGAGCGGTTACCATTTCCGGAATCTGGAATGAGTTTGGAATTGCGTAACCGGAATAATCTTTTTCACCAAGACCAACTGGACGATCAACATATGATCCGATGTCAAAGAATTTTCCACGTTGCATTACAGCTTCTGTAGAAGTGGCTGCGCGGTCAACGTAGTTGGCACAGAAGATGTCCCCTGGCTTGTCTGTTGCTTGGTCACACAGCGCGACGTTGGTACAAATTTCTTTATATTTACTAGTTGCAGAATCAAATACGGTTTCTGAACTCTGACAACCGAGCCACTGCGCACAGTCACGGTCGACATTTACTTTCAGCAGGACGTTCGCATCAGAAGTCGTTGCATTGCCGACCGCGAGACAGGCAGGATCTGAAGGCGTACGGAAACAATCGATAGGTGCCGTTGGGCGGAAATCATTCTTCTCGTACTTGTAGTAAGAGGCGGCTACGGAATATTTAAGAACCGGGTCGGAAATATCGCGCATCAAGACACAGCCTTGGCCAACATCGATATTACCTTCACAGGAACGCTTATCGAGACGATCGTTGTTGATAAAGTAATACGGTTTACCAGAACGATGCAGAACATCGCTGGAATCGTTAATGTCGCGGAATTCCGTACATTCGGAGGCAGTTCCAGGGCAGAGACCCGTCCAACCAGCCCAGTCCACGTCACCACGTTTTGGTAATGGGAAATTTCTGCCGCCTTCTAACCCATCTGGATAACACGGCATGGAAGGACTGGAACCCACGACAAACCAGCCGTCGTATTCCGCTTCAGACAAACGGGCTAGAACAGAACCTCCTGGCGCCGTAGGGAAATCGGCACTTGAGAGACGTACGCCTTGCTTGAATTCACAAATCTGTTTCTGCGGATCGCGGAAATAATCCTTGGCGCCGTTATAGGAGTATTCCTCACAACGATTCTCCGACGGCTTACATAAGGCTTCACCGTATTTGGTGATGTCATCCTTAATATAGAGAGTTTCGTAGGATTCGATCGTGGAACGGTTGGCGTTGTAAACAGGCTTTCCAAACGCGCGACAAGAAGCATTTTCACGCTGACAAACTTTGCTCTGATCGTAAACGAGATACAGCATGCGGTCGCCAGGGCGAACGGTTTGCGCCGATCCAAAGGTTACGGCTGGATCGTTGAAGACCGGGACCGGGGTTACATCTGCTTGATTGAAGGTTTGGCTGTATGGACTGTCGGAGTTACGCGTGTCAACGAAAGCGCGACAACCGATGCCTTCTGCACGACACAAGCGCGAGAAGCGGAAGGCATTTACTTCACGGTTAAATCGATCCATGTATGCGCGACAACCAAGCATCGCTTGCGGTTCAATCGCGCCGCTGAAGGATCGGTCACAAGAGATCGGCGTGTTCCAAGAATCGCGGATAACGAAAGCTGTGTCGCGAATACGCTCGATACGGACTTCGTCGATAAATGCGGCACGAATACCGGATCCGCTGAGTGCAATTGAGAGTGTTGAGGAACCTGCGTTGGCTGCACCTGAGAACAATCCGATGGTGAAGCGCTGCCAATCCGTAGAAAGACGTACGCTACCTACATCGACCGGAGTTGCACCTGGCGTTAAGGCGTCACGAACACCAAAGTTGAGATTCAGGTCGTTGCGACCCGCGCCCTTAGCCCAGAAGCTAACGCGATAGAGACCGTCGGAAACGCTAGCGAAGCTGGCAGATGTATTTGGCTCGGATTCATTGAGACGCAAGCTCTGATCACCAACGAGCAAGGATTCTGGGGAGGCGGTTCCTGCGGAGAATGTGCCGCGGCCAGCGCGGAAATTCTCGCTCAGGACGACCTGCGTGTTACCAGCGGCGGCACCGGCGTAGGCACGACAAGAGGCGGCTGTAGCCGGACATGAGCGGCTCTCGCCAAGGAAAGCGCGGTAAATACATTCGCCCGTGACCGCGTTGAAGTCTCCACCGGTCTTGGCACAGTCATCGCGGCCGGTGTTACGAGAGATACGTAAGTCGACACAGTCGTCTGTCGACAAGATCGTTTGTGAGGAATAGCGATAGAAAACATTACCGTCGCGGTCATAGTATTGGCGACAGTCAGGATCAACGCCTGTACGCCATAACCCTTCATTACATGCGGAAGGCTCCTTAAACAATCCGTCTGGACCACGTTTTGGAAGAATTTCCGGTCCAGGAGGCGTTACACCACTCTGGCCGACAAGCGCGAAGGTTCGCAATTGATATCCGGTGGATTCTGAACCTTCCCATGTGAAGTACGTGGTTGTACGCAAATCCGGCTTACGACAAGCGCGGAGGTAGCTCCAGTGGGAAGCTTGCTCCCCTCCTTCTGCGGAAGCAGCGACATTGGTAAATGCCTCACAACCAACCTGTTCTTGCGTACACTGAAGAGCCGTTGTTGGGATGAAATAGCTCGAGGTTGAATCGACTGGATCGCTGAAGCGGGAGTCTGGATCGTTTACAAGGTCAAATGATGATGGCTGTTTGCGGAATTCTGCGTAGCCAACACATTCCTGCGGACAAACGTCGTTAGAAGTAAGGATAGCTGGAACTTCTGGTCCACCAGCTTTATCGGTATATCCCTGACAACCTGCATCGACCTGACGACAGACCTTAGCGTAGTTATTACATTGAGCTGGATCTGTTAATGCACCTGTACACTGGAAGTCGTCAGGAGCGACCTTCATATATAAGGTGGCGAGATCGCGATTGTTTCCGGTAAGGAAGTTGGTTGCAAACTGACCTTCCTCGAGCTGAACGGCGTCGACGAGAGCACTTGAACCGTCAATTTCAATCGTAGAATAGCGTGTCGAGGACACGGAAAGAAAAGAACATTCAAAACGCTGCCAGTTGTTGTCGATTGGGCGACCCGTGGTTGTGATTTGTGGCTGCTGTGTTGCGAGGCTACATCCAGAGCCCTTGAAAGCCGTTGAAAGCTCAGCAAGCGATGACTCCACACGAGCTGCGCCAGGCGCGCTCTGATATTGGCGGACCGTTACGTTTACGGATGGTGATGCACCGTTAGCACGAACCCAAGCGGAAACCGTGTAAAGACGCAACGGAATCGTGTCGACGTCTTGGCGTAAGCTGTTGGATGGGTTGGTTGCAACCGTACCGTCCAATGCCTGACTACCCGCGCCTACGACTGGAGTTGAGTATGTTGCTCCACCCGCTAAACGTGTCCAGTTTTCCAATTCCGCGGCTGTGCTGCTCACGGTTTCAAATGAAGGGTTTTGGACAACGTTCAAGGCGGATGATCCAACCTCGACACTCATCAAACGCGTACAGCCCTCATCAGAAGCGGAACATGGCTCGAGGGTTTTATCAAAATTGATTTGACCGCCCGTGGATTGCCAATCCCCTGCTACGTTGCGATTTGTCGCATATTCTAAACATCCAACATTGTCCGCGCTACAAACGGAGTAGTCGATTGAACTTCTTAAGTAAGAAACATTTTGACCTGCGCGATTAGCAAATGTGCGACAGCTCGCGTATTCAGCCGGACATTCATCGGCGTTAAAACGATAAACATTCTTTTCTGCAACACAGTAACCATATCCACCAACACACTCGCCTTTATCATTTCTGCGCAAACAGGTTTCGATATCACGACATTCCTCACGGCGCTGACCGAGACGCGTCGAGATCAACGTGTCACCATAACCCGTCAACTGACATTGTTGTTGAAAAGATGTCACGACCCAGTTTGGATCGATCAATTTACACCATGGGTGCTCTGCGTCGCGATTCCCATCTACGTTACAGTTAGCAAAGCCTTCCACAACTTCACGCAAGGTTACACAGCCGCCTGCTGAAGCACAGCGTGAAACGTTCTCAGTCGAGTTGGCAGCAAATTCAAAACCGACTGGAAGAATACGCATGGCACGCAACTTTTGGAGGTTGCCTGCGCAATACGCTTCACGATAGCAGTTCCGATCTTGGTTCTGGCGTACATCGCTTACCGGAATAAGTTTCCATGTAGGCTTCAACCACTCCTTATCCATAGCAAGACGGATCGTCGGATTACCTTCCGAAGTCTTCCCTTGAATCAGCTGTGCAAGACTTTCATCTGCCGTACAGTTCCAGAGACCACGGTTTTCTGGACATGCGATGAGTTCTGCATTGATCTCAACGTCGCTGACGCGCAAGAGACTGACATTCTTTAAGTCGACGTTAGCTTTGCGTGCGTCTGTTTTACTGCGGACAAGAATCGCGTCAGGGCTAACCGCAACAAGATTGGTCGGCGATGAAAAATCAAATGCACCAAGAATACCGCGCTCCATGACACGGGAGAGCAATTTGTTGGCGAGTGTATTAATGAAAAGTGAAGCGGTATAGGAAGCGAGCTGAGAGAAACCCTGTTCAAAGGCCGTGCCCATAGTTGCTAAAAAGGCATCTGACTCCGACTTGGAGGGTTTTTTGACCAATTCTTCTTCTGTTTGTGTTTTTACGGTTGAAGCTGGTGTTTTAATATTGCCGTCGACCTTACCTTCTACTGCCTTAAAACCGTCACCTTCCTGACGCTCTGCCGTAGCTTTTTTAACTTCATCCGTAATATTAAAGGTTGAGCGACCAAGAATACTTGAACTGATGCCGAGCTCACTCGAGTTGGCATTAAAGTTGGTGCTGATGAAATCCGATACTTCCGCGTTAGAAAGCGTGGTGTAGAGATTGGTGTAATTGGTGACGATTTGTTGAAAATCACAACGTGGTCGTGGGCGCTGTGTTGCAGCCGGATCGAGACCAGGGATTGCGTTGCTAATGGAAATTTGCAAGTTCAACAATTGCCCTGGGTTTGGCGGACGACAGAGGTCGAATCCGGCGTCTTGAAAAAACTCTTCAGAGAGCGAGCCGATAAACTCACCTGCTGTGTCGCTACCGACATTTTCAAGGTATTTTCCAAAACCATCTTCAAAGGCAAGTGCTCCCTGACCGGTACCACCACTCGCAATATAGTTAGCGGCGTCATAAGCGATTTGTCCGGCAAATGTACGTGCCGCGTTGAAGAATGCGACAACGGCCGCTTGTGAAAGCGCTTGAAAAATCTCGCCGAGAACATCGTCTGTACGCTTCGGAATGTCTTCTGCGACCACTACCGACAGCTGTGCGCGCACGGGGTGCGACACAAGCGGACTGCCAATGACAACCATAGCGGCAAGGAAGCCGAGTATCGCGATCAGGAAGCGCTGGGGTAAAGGTCGATGGGACATACCAGATTATGGAGTTGTTGATGTAGTCGAATTACTTTGTGCGTTCTGCTTGATGGTTGCCTCTCTAATTTTTAGGACTTGTGTGTAGGTGGCCTTGTAGATAGACGTTAGTTCTTCATCCGATAGCACTTGTAGCCGCTCCGGACTCACGAGCGAGTACTTGCTGAGCGTCTCGCGGATTTGAGTGGGCGACATCTCGGAGGGGTCCTTAGCATCCTGGATGAAACGTTGTGCGCCGCTAATCTCCGAGGGGAGGTTGGGGTCGTTGGCTGAAAGGATCTGACTCACGTTTGCTAAATCGCTGAAGGTCGAGGAGGACGCACCGACTGGCTGTTGATTATCGAGTTGGGTACAGCTCGATCCAACAGGACAGTTAGGATCACTCGACTGGGCTATCTCGATGGCGTCAGGAATACCATCGGAATCCGTATCTCCTAAATATGGAGATGTACGGTAGAGATTGATCTCACTGTAATCGCTTAAGCCGTCACGATCTGTGTCTTTGGTCTTGGAAGCCTCCAGCTCGTTGTTGCGCTCGGTCTGTTGTGCAAGAAGAGCTTGCGCCGGCTTCAAGACATTTTTGGAAACACGGAAGGGAGATACCACGTGACTGCGTAAATAGACTGTGGACAAAATCAGGACGACGATACTGCAAATTCCTAAAATGGACGCCGAAAAACGCGAGTCGGTTGGCAATGAACGCCACCAATCTTTGACACGCACAATAGGCGCCAAAGGCATGGGGGTATCATAGCACATGACAAAACCTAAAACGAGGCTTACACTTGTGTAAAATATGGAACACGGAACATGGACCTCGGAACCGTTAATCGGAATACCGAAAGCAGACGCTTGGTTTGAAGGCGAGAGAGAAGGGCAACTCTCGGTTGATGTATTCCGCGAGGGCGATCAACTAGTTATCCGCTCGACCATAGCCGGTGCCAAGCCGGAAGATATTGATATCGCCGTAAATGGTGACTTGTTAACGATTCGAGGGACGCGCGAGGATAAACGAGAAATCAATGAAGACGATTGGTTCCATCGGGAATGTCATTGGGGCACATTTAGCAGAAGCTTGATTTTGCCTGTTGATGTTGTCGCCGACCAAGCGGATGCAACTCTCCGAGAAGGAGTCCTTGAACTGCGCATCCCTATCCGTGGTACAGAACGACATATTCCCGTAACATAAGCACATCCTAATTTATGAGCTTCCTTCCTTTTCAAGCAAAAACGCTTCAGGTGAATGAGACCGAGGTCGTGATCGATGTAAATGGATCAAGCATGACGCTCCCCCGCTCTGCGGTCGCAGGAACACCAAATGTAGGTGAAACGCTCCAAATTATAGCGATTGCCCCAGGAAAACAGCAGGATACGGATCAAGAAATTGCCAGAGCTATGTTAAATCGTTTATTGGGCGAGGGCTCGACAAATGCATGAACCTGATTAAAGCCAAGACACACGGAAGGAAGATCCTGTCCGCATCCCTGATCGGAATCGCTATTGCCGGAGGTCTTTTTGCCTCAGTTCTGGCTGGGCTCGGTGCCGCGGCATACGGATATGAGGTCGCGTTCCACGACAAGATTTTTCCTGGTGTACGCGTCGCGGGATTAAAACTCGACGGCATGACGCGTCAGCAAGCAGAAGCTGCTTTACAGAAATATCTGAATGAAGCTTTAGATCCGGGATTCACGTTTAAACTCGGCGACAAACAGATCGTGATACCCAGAAGCACTGTACCGATTGAAGATCCAGATCTTTCTCGTGAACTTGTCACGTATGACCCAGGACCTGTGGTTGATCAAGCTTTTAGAATTGGGCGTAATTCTACGACCGTTTTAAATGCGATAGAGCGCGTTCGACTTTATCTAAGGTCAGAAAATCTTGAGCTAAAAACGATTGTAAATCGCGATTTAATACAAGCTCTGCTCTTAGACCAGATCTCAAACAATTTACCGCTTGTTCGTGATGCGGAGCTACATGTTCGTATGTCTACATCGACTGAGAGCGGGTTTGAAACGGATATTCAGGCCGAGCAAATAGGTGTTTCAACGGATTTGGAATCTGCGGTGAATGCATTTGAATCGCAAGCGAAGCATATCGCTTTTTCACCAATCACCGTTAAAACCGTGCGTGTATTACCAGAACTTACAGCCGAGGATTTACGCTCCGTACTTCCGGGTATTCCTTCTTGGCTCGCGAAAGCTCCTTTTACAATTACCAATGAATTGAAACGGCAACCTGTCACAAGCTCCACGCTTGCAGGCTGGATTACGGCGAGCTCCACACCCTCTGGCGTTGTGTTAGCGCTTGATGCGGAACGTATCGAGAAATCCATGGCTACTTTCACTGCTGATTTATTAAAAGAGCCGCGTGATGGAAAACTTGTGCTTGATGATGAGGGAAAGCTCAAGGAATTTGTGGCTCCGGTTGAAGGCGTGCGTGTTGATGGAATGAAGACAGGAGAATCGATTTTAGCTGCCTGGGAAAGTGGCTCAACGACCGTGCCTCTTGCTTTTACGCGCATCTCGCCAAAGATTGAGGGTGAAGCCGCAGAACAGCTTGGTATTCGTGAATTACTTGGTGTCGGACGATCGTATTTTGATGGATCGCCAACCAATCGTCGTCGTAATATCGCGCTAGGCGCAAAGAAAATGAACGGCGTTCTTGTGCCTCCTGGCGAGAACTTTAGCCAGCTTGGTGTCCTTGGCGAGATCGATGGACCGCATGGTTGGTGGCAGGAGCTTGTTATCAAGGGCAATAAAACTGAGCCAGAATATGGTGGCGGACTCTGCCAAGTCGGCTCTACGAGTTTCCGCATGGCCATGGCTTCCGGCTTTCCGATTGTTGAACGTCGTAATCACAGCTATCGCGTTCGATATTATGAACCGGCTGGAACAGATGCAACTATCTACTCTCCATCGCCTGATTTCCGTTTCAAAAACGATACTTCACATCATATCTTGCTAACATCAGAGATCCAGGGCGACATGTTGGCGTTTTACGCTTGGGGGACAAGTGATGGTCGTAAGGCTGAGCAGACAACACCAAAGGTGTATAACATCGTCGCTGCTCCTCCAATTAAACTTATTCCGACGACAGAATTAGCTGTTGGAAAGCGCAAATGCACGGAGTCGGCGCATGCGGGCGCTACTGCGAGCCTCGACTACACAGTCACCTATCCAAACGGCGAGGTAAAAAAGGAAACATTCACGAGCTACTATCGACCATGGGGCGCCGTTTGTTTGGTAGGAGCAACCGCTGAAGATGTTACCGCTTCACAAAATCCATCCGCTCCAATTGTTGACGAAACCGGCATCAATAATCCGAATTAATCGATCTATCGCCTGCTTGACAAAAGCTTATAGATATGGTATATATGGTGTAGCACATTTGAGCCGCCTAGGCCTTTATGCACGGCGGGCTCATTTTTTGTCTCTTTACAGCGCTTTTGTGCCGGATAGAGTTGTCAGACCATTAACACTTATCCACAGGTCTGCTAAGATCAGGTAAGAATTCAAATTTTCAGATAGAAAGACAAACGCTGGAGCAATCCGCGTCCACGACAAGCATGGGATCTTTCTGCAGGGTGCCGCAGGTCTTCGGACTCGCTCTCCCCTATAGAAAGGTTTCTTGGATGCGGATTGCTCGAGCGCTGGTCGAAAGGCCCCACTGATTACAAATCAGTGGGGCGTTTGTTTTATTCTTGATTTGCGAGGAATCGTTCCGCATCTAACGCTGCCATACATCCAGTTCCGGCAGCGGTAATCGCTTGGCGATAGTGACTATCTTGGACATCGCCACAGGCAAATAGACCTTCGATATTGGTCTTGGACGAGCCTGGAACGGTTTTTACGTAACTTTTCTCATCAAGATCGATTAAACCTTTTACGAGCGAGACATTAGGCTCATGACCGATTGCGGCAAAGACGCCGTCGATTTTCATTTCACGCATTTCTCCGGAAACGGTGTCGCGGAGTTTTACGCCCGTTACCTGTCCGACATTCACGTCCAGAATTTCTGTGATTTCTGTGTTGAGGACGATTTCAATTTTTGCATTTGCCTTTACGCGTTCCTGCATGATTTTAGATGCACGGAATTCATCACGGCGATGCATGAGATACACCTTGTCTGCAAAGCGTGTAAGAAAAGATGCTTCTTCCATCGCGCTGTCTCCCCCACCGACGACGATCACATTCTTGCCTTTAAAGAAAAAGCCGTCGCAAGTAGCACATGCGGATACACCTTTTCCGTACAAGGCTTTTTCTGATTCAAGACCAAGACGGCGTGCGGTTGCGCCGGTCGAAAGAATTACGGTTTTTGTTTCGTAGGTTTTTCCAGCGGCAACTACCTCAAATCCCCCATCGATTTGTTTGAGCGATTCAACCATTGAGGAAATAATTTCTGTTCCAAAACGCTTAGCTTGTTTGCGCATCACTTCCATCAGCTCAGGGCCTTGGATGCCATTTTCAAAACCCGGGAAGTTTTCAACTTCCGTTGTCGTCATGAGCTGACCGCCAGGTTCTGCGCCTTCAAAAACGAGTGGCTGCAAATCAGCGCGAGCAGCGTAAACCGCGGCCGTCCAACCAGCGGGACCGGAACCGACAATGATGACGTTGCGCATGTTATCCAATGTAAGGCTTGAATTTTTCCATGAACGCTTCCTTTGGCATCGCGCCTACAAAACGCTCTACTTCTTTTCCATCTTTAAAAATAATCACGGTTGGGATTGAGAGAACGCGATACTCTGTGGAGAGATGCTGACTGTCATCGACATTGAGTTTGCCGATTTTCAGTTTGTTCTCATCAATTTCTTCTGAGAGTTCATCAAGAATCGGGCCGGTGATGCGGCAAGGCGGACACCAAGTCGCCCAAAAATCGACGGCTACAGGAATAGATGATTTTAGAACGTCGTTCTCAAAGTTCGCTTCAGAAAAAACATATGCCATAGGATCCGATCATAAGTCGAAATCCTGTGTACGGCAATCCCTTAAAAAACACCCCGCTTTTGCGGGGTGTTTTCTTATCGGAAGTTCTCAACCTTACGTGCCTTGGACTCTTCCGTGTAAGCCTCGATTCTGTCGTCGACCATGAGTTTGACCTTGCCCTTGTAAGACAAACCACACTCCGTTCCTGCGCCAACTTCTTTGACGGCAGACTTACCACTCTGCAACGAGTCGATCGTTCCTTCACCGATAATCTCATTGTTGCGGAATACACGAAGCTTGGCACCGGTTGCGAGCTTACCTGTTTGTACGCGCAAACCAACAACCATGCGATTCACTTCTGTGAGGAAAATCGCACCTACTTCTGCAGAACCAAGTTCTGTAATAATCTTTTCTTGTGGCAAAAGCTTGTTCAAACGCTCAACGATGTTATCAAACAAATCATAGACAACTTTGTACATGACAACATCCACTTCTTTTTCACGCGCTTTGTGAACGAGAGCCGGAGGGAACATGACGTTAAATCCATACACAACAGATGGCTTGCTGTTGGCGGCGCGCTCGATGTCACCTTCTGTGATGTTGCCGAGGCCTTTCTGAATAACATCGACACCGACAAGCTCATGCTTGATCTTTTCTGTCATGCCGAGAATTGCTTCAAGTGAGCCGAGCACATCGGTTTTGAGCACGACATTGAGCATGGTTTTCTTTTCCCCTTCCTCCCCTTCTGTGGGTTGAGCTTTGGTTGCGGTGAGCGTTTCCACGTTTTGACGAGCGACATTCTTGGTTTTCCGTACTTCTAAGTCGCTTGGATTTTCTGGAACCTCCAAAATATCACCGACAGAAGGCGCTGTTTTAAAACCAAGGATTTTTACCGGCATGCCAGGCGTTGCCTCGTCCATAATCTTGCCAGTCCAGTCGCGCATCATGCGAACACGACCATACGCGACACCGGCAATTCCGAGGGCTTCATTTTTGTGAAGTGTTCCGTTCTGGATAATCGCGGTTGCAACTGGACCCTCACCTTTGTCGACACGGGATTCAATAATGGTTCCGGCGGCGCGTGCGGATGGATTGCTCATGATGCGTTCCTTTTCCATCTCAGCGACAAGCAAAACAAGATCAAGCAATTCATCAATACCCGTTCCAACTTTGGCCGAGATTTTGGCCATCGGAACTTTTCCACCCCATTCCTCGACGGTGATACCAGCTTCCGCCAATTGACCGAGTACGCGGTTTGTATCGGCATCTGGTTTATCCATCTTGTTCAGAGCAACAACAAAAGGAAGTTTCGCCGCCTGAATAATGTTGATCGCTTCTTTTGTTTGAGGCTGTACACCGTCATCGGCAGCAACAACAAGAATCGCGATGTCGGCGACCTTAGCGCCACGAGAACGCATGACCGTAAAGGCTTCGTGACCTGGTGTGTCGATAAAGGTCAGTGGCTTACCTTTGTTTTCAACCATGTAGGCACCAATGTGCTGAGTGATTCCACCGGACTCCCCTTCCATGACATGCGTTTTACGAATGGCATCGAGCGTACGTGTTTTTCCGTGGTCAACGTGACCCATGACAACAATAACCGGAGGGCGTTCTTTGAGCTCTCCTTTTTCTTGCGATGACAAAATTTCTTTGAGTCGATCCTGACTTTCTACAGAAGCCTGAAGTTCAGCTTGGTCCTTGGATTCTGCTGTTGGCTTGTAACCAAGTTCTTCCGCGATGATGGAAGCCGTCGTGTAGTCGATGCGCTCGTTTTGGGAAGCAAGAATACCTGCTTTCATGAGCTGCTGGATGACGCGCGTAACTGGAAGCTCCAGCTTGCCGGCGAAATCGCGGACAGCGATAACGGCTGGCAACGACACTTCACGGTTTTCCGGAGCGCTTCCGTCTTTGGTGACGACGGCCTGTTGTTTGACGAGGGTATCTCGCAAGCGTTCGCGACGGGAGTTTTCCAACCACTTCTTATAAATTTGGTCTGCGGTACGATCATCGATCTTGATGGCGCGTGCGCCGACGTCAAAACCAAGCTCTGGCATTTTAGCCAAAAGCTGTTGTGGGGTAACGCGCAAACGGCGGGCCAATTCGGTAACGTTCATGCGTGCGAGTTTAGGCTTGATTTAGCGGAAAGTCAAGCGTATAAACGTATACATGGACGGACTTCTCTTGATCGACAAACCTATTGGGTGGACCTCGCATGATGTCGTGGCTAAGCTGCGGGGCATTTTGAAGATACGCGCAATTGGCCATGCTGGAACGCTAGATCCCTTTGCAACGGGCCTACTTGTACTTGGTATCGGCAAAGGAACAAAGCGCCTGACGGCCCTCGTTGGCGTAGATAAGGCGTATTTGGCGACTGTGCGACTTGGGGCCACGAGTGACACTTTTGATAAGGACGGAGTGATTTTGGAGCTCAGCGAGCCCAGTGTGCCGACCAGAGAGCAGATCGAGTCGGCACTTGATCAATTTCGTGGTGATTATGAGCAGTTTGCGCCTTTACATTCCGCTAAGAAAATCGGTGGGAAAAAGCTGTATGATCTGGCTCGAGCAGGAAAAGCGACGGAAGAAATGAGGCCAAAGAAGCAGGTTACAATCGATGCAATCGAAATTATCGACTATGCCTGGCCAAATCTTGTGATCGATGTGAAATGTGGGAGTGGAACGTATATTCGATCTTTAGCGGATGATATCGGTAGAGCTTTGGGAACGGGTGGATATTGCTTGGAGTTGCGTCGAAGCAAGGTTGGTGATTTTGATGTGAAAGACGCGCTCACTTTGGAGGGCCTGACACCTGATATTGCTGCAAAACACATCCTCTGATAGGTTAGATGTACTGACAATTTTTCAGCGCTGGATGCGAATGGTGTAGCGATGTCAGTCTTATCATCAACTTTTAGAGCTTTGGAACAACAGAAGATGACAGACTGGCCGCCTATCGTAACGGCGCGTATCTATAAATAAATATGGAAAGTGCGTTGATTGGAATCCTCTTTGCCGCACTTGGCATCGGGGTTGGGACGGCGATTGGGTATTACTTTAGGGACAATAAATCAAAAGCACACTTAGACGATGCCTCGCGCAGAGCAGATGAGATTTTGCGTGAAGCGGAAATCAAACAGTCCGAGGGTTTGGCTAGAGCTAAGGAAAAAGCCATTAAGATTTTGGAAGAAGCGCGTTTGGAGGAACGTCGTGCTTTTGAAGAACTGCAAAAACAACAGACCGCATTGGTTGAGCGTGAATCGACATTTGGAGAACGGTTAAATGAAATCGAAAAATCCAAACAAGAGGTTGAGGCGGCGCAAAAGCGTTTAGAAGAAGCGCATGCCAATGCTGAACGATTGACTGGCGACATCATGGTCAAGCTTCAGGAAGTCGCGGCTCTCTCCAAAGAAAAAGCCCTTGAACGCTTGATAGCTACCGTTGAAGATGAGCACAAGGAGAATATTCTTGGTCGCATGCGCAAGCTCGACGATATGGGCGCGGATGAGATCGACATGAAAGCCAAGACGATTATGGCCACCGCGATTCAACGACAAGCTTCATCGCATGTGGTGGAAACGACGGTGACGCATGTGCAATTGCCATCGGAAGAAATGAAGGGACGTATTATTGGGCGCGAAGGACGTAATATCAAAGCCCTTGAGCTTTTGACGGGTTGTGAATTGATTATCGATGATACACCTGGAGCTGTGACGGTTTCCGGCTTCTCCCCTATTCGTCGCCAAGTCGCAAAACGCGCGCTTGAAAAATTGATCGCCGATGGACGTATTCATCCGGGACGTATTGAAGAATTCGTGGATGAAGCCAAGCACGATCTTGCGCTTGATATCCGAAAAGCTGGCGAAGATGCTTTGTTTGAACTTGGATTACCGACGGCGACGCTTGATCCAAAGCTTGTTCAGATTCTGGGTCGATTGAAATTCCGTACCAGCTACGGACAGAATGCGTTGCTACACTCGATGGAGGTTGCAAAACTGTCTGCGATGCTTGCAGAAGAACTGAAAGCCGATGTGTACGTGTGTAAACTCGGAGGACTTTTGCATGACATCGGAAAAGCGGTTGACCATGACATGCAAGGCTCGCATCCAGAGATTGGTTATCAGATCATGCAGAAGTATGGTTTTCCGGAAGCGATTGCGTATCAGTCGATTGGACATCATGAAGATAAGCCAAAGACTTTGGAAGCGATTATCGTTAAAGCAGCTGATGCGATTTCTGGAGCGCGACCAGGTGCTCGCAAGGACTCACTCGAATTCTATGTGAAGCGTTTGCAGGATCTTGAAAATGTCGCGATGAGTTTTGAGGGCGTTGAAAAGGTGTATGCGATTCAGGCTGGACGTGAAATTCGTGTCTTTGTGAATCCAAAACAAGTTGACGACTATGCGGCAACCAAGCTTGCACGCAACATCGCCAATAAAATTGAAAGCGAGTTGAAGTTTCCGGGTGAAGTGAGAGTTACTCTGATCAGAGAGACGAGAGTGGTTGAGCACGCAAAGTAAAAAAACAGCCCCGATCGGGGCTGTTTTTTTAGATCCCTGTATCGACCCCTGATCTTTTTGAAGTTTTCAGATATATTGCGGTCTGCAATTTGCATTCCGCAGCTTGCAAAGTAGTGTTTCTGATGCGATTTCCGAACAAGCAACTTCCACTGGTTCTGGCATCTTTCCTGCTCGGCTGGATCGTCGGCATCTCCCTCGTTCAGCAGGTGGAGGCGCAGGGCGGCGGACGCTCAACCCCACGCGAATGCAGCGCGTTGGCTAGCACCTCCGACTACGGGACGATCATCGGTCCTTCAATCGCTGCTCTCGAAGCGGCCTCGCATCAGATGAGTACCCTCGACTCTCGCTGTCCGGACCGCGTGTTTACCGCTGAACGTGACCCTGCATGTCAGGCTGAGATGAGAACATGCCGTCAGTTCTACGAAGCGAATATTCGGCAAGGCGGCTACGACGCGGTCATCGTACGCTTCCGAGAAATGTCTGCTCTGATCGCCCAACCAGTTGGTGGACAACATTTTGAGGTTCCTGCGGACTGGGCTAGACATCATCTAGTCGGCATGCAAGATACTGACTGCATGACCATCATAGGATTCGCTGAACGTAGCGCACGAATGTCGGACGAAGCGAATTTTCTGCGTCAAACGGAACGCACCTATCAGCAGTGGTGGGATTGGGTTCGTGGCCTCTGCCACATGACCCGCTAGCCATCGCTGGAGCATCTCTCAAACAAAACGCCCCACAAAATGTGGGGCGTTTATATTTTCTGTATTTTAAAGTGGCAGATTACCTTCCAACACAAGCATTTTACGAACAATAAGGTGAGTTTTAGGCTTTGCGCTAGTCGTTGACGGAAAGACCAACATCTGAAATACTCATCCGGCTTTACGTTCTTTTTGCTTGCATACAACTCATCAAGGAGCATCCATGTCGTCGCAATGTGCATCGATTCTGGCGGTCGCTATCACCATCTCACTAGCCCTGTCCGGCTGCGGCAATCCCTCGCCAAGTACCTGCGCTCCTGGAGAAACACAGGAATGCTACTGCTCCGGCGGTGGCACCGGTGTCCAAACCTGCAGCTCCAGCGGTAGTAGCTGGGGAGCATGTGTGGGCTGCTCATCAACCGGTTCACCCGATGCTGGTATGTGCCGACCTGCGGGTGTCTCTACCCTCGTCTGCGGTTGCTGGGGCTATGCCGTCGATGGGCAAATCGTGTCAGCTACGGGCTGCTGCTCCGGCTTCGCTCGACAAAGCCTGTGCGGAGGTAGCCCGCCCTGTCCGGCTGGCGGTTATCCTTGGGCGAATGTGTGCACCCCCTGACTCTCAACAAAAAACGCGTCCTTGGCTTGGACGCGTTTTTGCTATAAATTAGCTAATTATAGGCAAAATTTTTAAAAACGAAATTGAAAGGCCTTGACCTTCCACAAGCCATCTGTTGCGCAACTTAGCGAAAAAATGTAAGGTAACCCCATCAATCATTCATTATTCCTACCTATGAACAAGGCAGAACTCATCAACTACCTCTCGGAAAAGGTCGGTGTCACCAAGAAACAGGCTGAAGACATGGTCGAAGCGTTTGTCGAAGTAGTCACTTCTACGCTCAAAGGAGGCGGTGAAGTGAACATCGCTGGCTTTGGTGCTTTCATGGCCAAGACTCGCGCCGCTCGTATGGGTGTGAACCCGCAGCGTCCGACCGAGAAGATCCAGATCGGTGCCGTCACCGTTCCAAAGTTCAAAGCTGGTAAGGGTTTGAAGGATGCTCTCAAGCACGCTGGCATGGCTGCAAACGCCGCTCCAGCAGCCGCTCCGATGACACCTCCAAGCGCTCCGATGAGCCCTTCGATGTAAGCATCGAAACAAAAAAAATCTCTCCGAGTGGGAGATTTTTTTGTTACTTGAGATTGATTCCAATTTTTGTCAGCAATGAAGCAGCCTCCGGAAAAGAAAAGATCGCTCCTTTTAGTTTATTGTTGGATGGATCAATGGAGTAGTTCTTTGCGCGAGAAAAATCTGCCCCTTGTAAATCACAGTGATGGAATAGCGCTCCCTCGAGATCGCTCTCTTCAAAATCCGCTGATTCGAGAACACTATCGATGAATGGCGTCTCACGAATCACGCATCGCAAAAATGAAGTCTTCTTGAGTTTGAGGCCTGTGAAGTTGCATGTATCAATCAGACAGTCTTTGAAACGAATGTCGAGAAACTTTGCGTTACAGCGAGTGAAGTCCGCCCCAACGAGCTTGCATCCCTCAAACGAGATTCCATTCATTCCGCAATTCTCGAACGTTGGAAGAGTGATCTCACAGCGATCAAAAATACAATCAGAAAAGTTTGTGCCGCGAAAATTTATCTTGTCCAAATGGCATGCGGAAAAGGTACAGTCTGAGAATGAAGCAGCTGAGATGTCCGTAGCACTGAGCTCTACATTCTTGAACGTTTCTTTTGCATAGCTTTCTTCACGAACGATTTCCATGCCAGTTATTTCATCATCCCTTGCACCTGTTCAACGAGGTCCTCGATCTTCACAAGCTTAGCCTCCGATTCCTTACGCGCTTTCCATTCAACAGAATCTTCTTTCAAGGTCTTTTCAGAAACAACGAGGCGTAGCGGTAAGCCGATAAGATCGGCGTCGGCAAATTTCTCGCCTGGGGAAACGCCTTCACGGTCATCCCAAAGAACTTCTACACCTACTCCCCACAAGCCATCGTACATTTCTTTTGCGATGGAATTAATGCGTGACTGTACCGCTTCATCCTTAGATTTTAAAGCGATGAGATGAACATGGAATGGCGCAACGGCGACCGGCCAAATCATTCCTTTGTCGTCGTGACTTGCCTCGACAATGGTACCGACGAGACGTGTTGTGCCGATTCCGTAGCAACCCATGACGGCGATTTTGCGCTCGCCATTTTCATCCGTGAATGCAACGTCAAAAGCGTCAGAGAACTTGGTTCCGAGATCAAAGATGTTTCCGACTTCCACACCCGTAGCCCATTGAAGCGTCTCCCCGTTCTCTGGGTTCTTATCCCCTTCTTTCAAGGTTGCGATCTCCGAGTTTTGCGCGAATGAACCTGTTTCCGATGTGAGAATCTTGTCTTCTCCTGCTGGCGTCAGAACCTGAAACTCATGTGAGTATTTTTTGGAAAATGATCCTCCAGAAGCCTCAACCACTTTTGCGTTTACACCGCAGCGCGAAAAGATTGTCAGATAGGTTTCCAATACTTGACGATAGTAGGCATCAAAGTCGTCGGTAGATGCGTGAAAAGAATAGAGATCTTTCATGCCAAACTCGCGGCCACGGAGAACACCGCTTTTTGCGCGGAGTTCGTCACGGAATTTGGATTGAATTTGGTAAACGGCAATCGGTAAATCTTTGTAGGAATTCAAAAATGTTTTGACGAGCGGCGTGACAATTTCTTCATGCGTCGGACCAAGGCCATAGACTTTTCCGGTTTGGCTTGGAATCTTGAATAGGATATCGACGGAATCCCATCGACCTGATGTATCCCAATTTTCTTTTGGCTGAAGTGCGCTCATGAGAATCTCTTGCGCGCCGAGCTTGTCGAGTTCTTGGCGAACAATGTTTTCTACTTTGCGGAGAACGCGCAAACCAAGCGGTAGCCACGAGTAAACACCAGCCATTTCTTGGTGGACGAAGCCGCCCTGTGTCAGGAAACGAGAATTTACCGAGTCGGAGTCATGCGGGACGTTTTTGGACGTGCGCGTGAAGAGTCGTGATTGGCGCATAGATATGCCGCGTATCGTGTATGGAAAAACGTGAAACGTCAATAAAAACAAGAAGCGGCCCCGACGAGAAGTCGGGGCCGCTTGAGTGCTAGGGATGCTCGACTCCGAGAGCCGTACGAATAGTTTCCAAGGACTCGAGCTTTAACTCGAAGGCGCACTCGGACAAACCGTGATCCCTTAGACGCTTTGCGACTATTTGTCGGACACGTTCACGCGAGATGTGGTAATGCTCGCCGATCTCTTGTAGAGTTTTTGGCTCTCCGTCGTCGATGCCAAAGCGCCAACGAAAGATATGCGTGTCACGTTGACTGTTCCGTGTCGATGAACCATCAACGATGCGGTGTATCTCCTGTTCCAGAAACGGTAATCGCTCACGAGCAGCAGCTAACGTTTCCGGCGAGTATACCTCGGCAGCAAAGAGACCCATGAACGTCCCCCCACCCTCATTGCCGAATGGCGTGTCGAGGGAGGTCTTGCGGCCCATGACGGGCGCGATTCTGAGCGCATGGAGTTTCTTGGGGTTGACGCCAGAGAATATAGAGCCACGCTTCTTGGCATACTCCAGCAGTTCTTCATCCGTGGGATGTGCTCCGTAAAGCGTCATGAACGAGGCTTCCTCACGCGCCAAAAGGCGTTCGTCTTCTTGGCGATGAGGGGGAACACGCAGAATGCGTACGCTGGAAATATCCATCACCGCTGATCGGAAGGCGGAGCGCAGCCACCATGTCGCATAGGTTGAGAACTTGTAACCGAGGCGGATCTTGAACCTTTCGATCGTGTGCAAGAGAGCAAAATACCCTTCCTGCACCAAATCGGTGAAATCCACGCCACGGCCAGAGAAGGTTGCCGCGACCTTAATGACCAACTTCATGTTGGCGAGTGCGAGCGGATGCGATAGCTGCAGCCTGCGCACCCGCGCGCGCTCAAGGTGGCGCGCGATGCGCTCTGGAACCGGCAAATTCTTTTTGGCCAATTCCTCGCACTCTCGTTCGTAGCCGCAGAACAAAAAGTTGGAGGGCTCAAATGCGAGGAACCTTCGAGTGAATTCCTCATCAGAGATGAGCTCGTATTGTGAATGCTGGCGTCGCGCCGATTGGTCGGCGTGCACATCGAAATGGAGTTTTCCTTTTTTAAGGAACGCTTGGCCATTGCTCCTGCCGAACATAAACTCTCCCGGGTTCAAGGCCTGATAAGGCACTAGGCAGATTTCCCCTGAATGGTCAAACGTAAAACCCCTCTTTTGGAGGGGTTTATACGATGGTGCAGCGGCTGGGAATCGAACCCAGAACCTTGGGCTTAAGAGGCCCCTGCTCTACCGATTGAGCTACCGCTGCAAGTGTAAAAGTGCGCTAATGGTAGCAAAGGCTTACGGTTTGTCAAACCTACAAGCCTACGTTACGATCCGTCGGCTCGCGCCCCTAGCTCAGCTGGATAGAGCGCTCCCCTCCGAAGGGAGAGGTCAGACGTTCGAATCGTCTGGGGCGCACCATACAAAAACTCCTCTCTATCGAGGAGTTTTTGTTTTTATACGCGTTCGATTGTAACCACCGGCTCCCCTTCTCCGACGGAGATCTCGAGCGACTCAGACTTCAAGTCATGAGCGACTTCCTGTTCTTTTTCTTTTACCGCTTCAACCATTTCTTCACTTGTTGCGACCTTGAGTCGTACTCGGTCTGACGGTTGGAGATTCTGCTCTTTGCGAGCTGCCATCACCATGCGCACAAACTCACGGCGCAAACCCTTGCGCTTCAGTTCTGGCGTGATGACGGTATCGAGTGTGATCGTCCAGGCTTCTTCCATGCCGGCCGCATACTCGATGCAAACACATTCTACATTTAATTCTTCCGCGAGAAGCGTTGCAAGATCGGTTTGGCGATTGAAACGTGCAACTTCTTCCGCGTCATTCATTTTCACGATGGCTGCGGCAAGTGCTTGGCGGACTGGAAGCTTGGCGATGGATCGCTGTTCATGCGCTTTGGATGCGGCTTCTCGTAACCATCGCATATCCGCGAGCAGACGTTCATCGATAAGGCGCGTATCCGCTTTTGGCCATTTATCGAGGTGCACGGATGCTTTTGGACCGCCCATTTCAAGATAAATTTTCTCAGCAAGAAACGGTGTGAATGGCGCCATGAGTCGCGTGAAGTCGAGCATGACTTCCAGCAATGTCTTCAAGGCGTCGAGACGTTCATAAACGTTTTCCGACTTAATTCTGTCGCGCGAGCGACGCAACCACCACGTTGAAAGATCCTCGACAAAAGCTCGGAGCGGACGCGAGGCGCGAGCGATTTCATAACCATCCATTTCTGTTGTAACTTCTGCGATAAGCGCATGCAATCGTGAGAACATCCAACGGTCTAGGACGTGAGCGCTACGTGGTTTTTCCAAGCGAATCGTCTCCCCTTCTGAATAGGTCGCGAAGAAGGTTTTGACATTCCAGAATAAGTTTAGAAAACCACGGACAATGTTTTGTAAATCGCGATCGGAGAAATTGAGCGCTTCTCCCTCAACCACTGGCGAGGAAAGCAAATAGTAACGCATCGAGTCGGCGCCGTAGGTCTCAAAGAGTTCCCATGGATCGGTGTAGTTTTTCTGGCTCTTGGACATCTTGCGACCGTCTTCTGCGAGAATAAGTCCGGTACATGTGACATTCGTAAACGCTGGCTTGTTGAAGAGTGCAGTCGAGAGCACATGCAAGTTGTAGAACCAGCCACGTGTTTGGTCGAGTGCTTCTCCGATAAAATCTGCTGGGAAATTGTTATCAAACCATTTCTTGTTTTCAAATGGATAATGCGGCGCGGCGTATGGCATCGAGCCTGACTCAAACCAACAGTCAAAGACATCCGGAATACGGCGCATTTCCTCGCCCTTGGCATTCTTGAATGTGATCTCGTCGATGTTTGGACGATGCATGGCCATGACGTCTTTCTCGTTGATCTTGGTTTTGGATGCTTTTTCCAATTCTGCGATGGATGCAAACACCTGAACATCCGTACCATCGGCATTGGTCCAAACAGGAATTGGCGCGCCCCAGAAACGGCTGCGTGAAATACACCAGTCCGGTGCTGTTTCTAAGCCTTTGCCAAATCGACCTTCTTTTAAGTGAGCTGGATGCCAATTGATCTTGGTTGCTGTTTTGAGCATCTTTGGGCGCAACTTTTTGATATCGACATACCAAGCTGGTTGCGCTTTGTAGATCAAACGTGTGTTGTTACGGGCAAAAATTGCAACCGAGTGCTTGATCGTTTCTCTGCGATACATGAGTCCACGCGACTCTAAGTCATTCATGATTCCCTCATTGGACTTGAGATAGAACTGTCCAGAAACGAGCGGAACTCCCGTACGTTGATGACCGACTTCATCGAGCGTCACAAGGACCGGTAAGCCATGAACACCGGCGGCGCGGAAATCCTCTTCTCCAAAAGCTGGTGCCGTGTGCACGATGCCGGTTCCATCGGTCATCGTTACATAATCCATGCCAACGACTTCAAAGGAAACACGACCTTCACGCTCCACCAGACGATTCCAATCTTCTTTTGCGAGCGGGAATAGCGGCGCGTATTTCATTCCGACCAGAGAAGAGCCGATCATCTTTTGCACGATTTCAAAATCGTCCTGCTCTTCACCAAGCGGATAGAATTGACTAAAGACTTGCGACTGAAGTTTATCGGCAAAATAATATGTTTCACCTTTTGATTTAACGCGAGCTTTGACGTACATCTCTTCCGGATTTACGGCGAGCGCAACGTTGGCTGGCAAGGTCCAAGGCGTTGTTGTCCAAGCGAGCAAGAACGTATTTGGCTCATTTGCAACGGCAAACTTGACGATGACAGATGGATCTTCTACATCGATGTATGAGTTCTCCATCGCGACTTCCGAGTTGGAAAGAGGCGTACCGTTTACCGGCGAGTAAAAAGAAACGCGTAAATCTTTATAAACGAGTTTCTTTTTACAGAGTTCAGAAAACACCCACCAGACGGACTCGATATAGTCGCGGTCCATGGTTTTGTAGGCGCCGTCAAAATCGACCCAACGGCCAAGACGTTCTATATAGCGCTTCCATTCATCGCTATAACGCAATACAGCATCGGCGCAAGCTTGATTGAACTTGTCCATGCCGTAGGCCTCGATGTCTGGCTTGCCTTTGAGGTTCAATTCTTTTTGGATCAAGGCTTCCATTGGTAATCCATGACAATCCCAACCCCAAACACGAGGCACGCGATAGCCTTTCATCGTCCAATATCGAGGAACGGCGTCCTTGATGGCTGATTGGAGCAAATGACCCGGATGGGGTAAACCCGTGGCAAATGGTGGGCCATCGTAAAAGACATAGCCTTTACCTTCTGGTCGTTCTGCAATAGAACGCTCAAAAATGCCTTGCTTTTTCCAATACTCGGCAATTTCTTCCTCCATCTTCGGGAAAAGCGGTGCTTCTGGCATAATAGGAGAAGAATGCGTCGGATTTGATCCGAGGTCAAGCTATTTTATGCAAAACAAACCCATGATTTACCTCGGAGCCGACCACGCGGGCTTTGAGCTCAAGGAAGTATTAAAGACGTTTTTGGTTCAGGCTAAGTGGCAAGCTTGTGATTTGTCTCCCCGATTTGTTAAAGGCGATGATTATCCCCTCGCCGCTAAAAAAGTCGCATTAGCGATTTCCCATGATGAGAATGCCCTCGGCATTTTGGTATGTGGTACGGGACATGGAATGGATATCGCAGCAAATCGTACCGTGGGAGTGCGTGCAATTGTCGCACGGAGTGAAGAAGATGCAAAGCTTTCACGCGAGCATAATCATGCAAATATTCTTGTGCTTGGCGGCTGGGTCACAAAACCAGCATTAGCGAAAAAGATTATTTTGAAATTCTTAAAAACAAAACCAAGCAAAGTTGAACGACATGTGCGCCGCGTAAAAGAACTCGATACATGAGCGTAGAACTTATTCCGGCCATTCTGGTCCAAGATCAAAAAACGTTTCTTGAGCGTTTGCGTTTTGTAGAAGGCATTGTGCAGATGGTGCAAGTTGATTGCATGGACGGGCATTTTGTTTCTAATCGGACTTGGTATGAGGCCGAGCCTATCGACACGACGCTTGGCATTGAACTTCACCTGATGGTTCGCGACCCGTTATCCGTCATCCAAGCTTGGCGACGTGTTCCGCAACTTGCGCGTGCGATTTGGCATGTAGAAATTCCTGTTGATCATGATGCGATCATTCGAGAATGCAAGGCGCTTGGTATTGAGTGCGGGCTTGCGATCTCACCAACAACGCCAGCGGAACAGGTCGCGACCTATCTTGATCGGATAGATGAGGTTTTGGTTCTTGGCGTCACTCCGGGGTGGAGCGGGCAAGCACTTATTCCATCGACACTTGAAAAAATTACAGCGATCAAGCGTATTAATCCTGGAATCCTCATCGGTTTTGATGGTGGTGTGACGACAGCATCATTATCCGACATTCTCAAAGCTGGAGCGGATCGTATTAATCTGGCCTCGGCTATCTTTCAAACACCTGACCCGCGCGAGACATTGCGTGCTATACTTTCTTCCATATGATCAAGCGATTTTCCCTCATTTTTGCGACAGCAGCCATTACTCTCGCACCATTGGTTTCACAAGCTGCCACGCTCTCTCCTGGTGATTTAATCAAAGGCTCGACGAGCTCCGTTTATTATTACGGTGTCGATAATAAGCGCTATGTTTTTCCAACCGAGAAAACCTATTTCACTTGGTTTACGGGTTTTGATTCGGTAAAGACGATTACGGATGCTGAATTAGCGTCGCTTATGATTAGCGGCAACGTCACCTATCGCCCTGGCGTTAAACTTGTGAAGATTACGACAGATCCTAAAGTGTATGCCGTTGGAGGCAATGGAACATTGCGCTGGGTACAGACAGAAGGCGTTGCACGCGATCTGTATGGTGTAAATTGGAGCACGATGGTTGATGATATACCGGATACCTTTTTCATCAATTACAGGATTGGTGCTCCGGTCGCACAGGCAACTGATTTTTCTCCAACTCAAGAGACAACAACGGCTAGCTCTATTGCAGCGGATCGTGCGCTGATCACCCCAACGCCGACTCCGGAGCCAACTCCGACACCTGAACCGACGCCAACACCAACAAGCACGACGCCGATCCCCTCCGCGTATTCCGGCACCCTTGATCTCTCCATGACCAATGCGCCTGTGAACGCGACGATCAATATGTTTGCCAATGCTAATCGTTCCTCGGAGATTACGGCGGTCAGTCTCTTTTTTGATGGCGTCCTCTACAAGCGATGTGAATACAATCTATGTAGCACCGACGTGCAAATGATCGGCACAAAACCAACCGTAGATGCTGTTGCAAAATATGAATGGATTATGGGACAACGCTCGTACACAACGAGCACCGTCACCTTGGCAACTGGTGGCGTTCCGGGTATTTCGATCACCCTTACACGACCAAAAGTACGCATGAATGGAACGCGAGAAGTCGTCGTGAGTGCGGACAATCGTTTTATTGCTAAGACGATCGATATCTTCATCGACGGCAACAATGTTCGTGGTTGTACAGATCAGCAGGAGTGTCGTTATGCCGGTGAGGAACTCTCGCCGATCGGTACCGTGCACAATGTGTATGCGATCTTGCGCGATACAAATGGCTTTGCTCAACAAACGGAAGTCAAGACAATTACGGTTGTGGAAAACGAGCATCCACAGGTTACGGTTGAAACCGGAAAGTCAACGATTTTCCGTGGCGAGCAGGTAGACGTTACTGTGCGAGCTGTTGATGATAACGGCGTTGCCTGGACCGAGATCTGGGCTGATGGCTCATTAGTAAAGCATTGCGATGCGAGTATGTGCACGGCCAATGTCGGTCCTTGGACGAATGCCGGACAAGTTTATGCCGTAGGGAGGGCGCAAGATATGGCTGGGTTTCAATCTACAGCAACAAGTAGCGCGATTCTGGTGCAATAAAAAAATGATAGAACACCTCGGAATAGCCGGGGTGTTCGTTTTTCTGCTTTCATGGCATTCTAGAGTAGGTTAAATCTTCTTTCTCCTTTTACGTTATGAAGCACATGCTTCGTCGCGGACTCGCGATGGCCGGTACAGTGGCCATGCTCGCAGCTCCGCTCGCCTCACACGCCCAGTCGATCACCACATCATTTTCTGCCGGTGACTTGATCAAGGGTTCCGGATCGACGGTTTACTATTTTGCTCAAAACGGAAAGCGTTTTGTTTTCCCGAACGATAAAACGTACTTTACCTGGTACACCAGCTTTGATGGCGTAAAGCGCATCAGCGATGGCGCGCTCTCCACAATTCCGCTGGGAGGCAATGTCACATACCGCCCAGGCTTCAAGATGGTAAAGATCACGACAGATCCTAAGGTTTACTCGGTAGACCAAAACGGCATCCTTCGCTGGGTCAAGACAGAACAGATCGCTGAATCGCTCTATGGCTTGGCCTGGAAGAGCCGTGTCGATGACGTACCAGATCCGTTCTTTGTGAACTACCGCGTTGGCAACCCGATTGAATTCTCTGCAGAGTTCAATCCTGCCGATACCATGACGCATACGACGACGATTGCCATTGATAAGCAAATGGATGAAACGCTAGCAACTGTCTCGATCGGTAGCATTGACAATGGTTTTGTGCCAAAGTCGATGACAATCAAGCGCGGCACAACAGTCACTTGGACCAACCGCGACAACAATGTCCACAATGTAACGGGCTCCGGTTGGACTTCCGGTGACATCGCCAAAAATGATGGTGAATACACGCGCAAGTTTGACACCAACGGATCGTTCGAATATCGCGACACGATCAACCCGGCCAACTCAGCCACGATTAACGTCGTGAACTAGTTACGCCCACAGTCAACAAACCCCGCCAAAAGGCGGGGTTTGTGTTTTCAGACATAAAGCGTAGAATGGCGTCATATGTTGAAGAAAACTCTAGGACTGATCGCCGTTTTGATCCTTATTATCGCTGGTGAAGGCGTGTGGCTATCTCAGTTGAATCTACAATCGATTTGGCAATCAGAACTCTCCAGTATCACTAAAGAGATGGGAAAGGATTCCGTGCGCCCCCCATCGTCCACGCTAGATAGGTCTATAGATGGCAGCGAGATAGTTGATACTTCTAGTGAAGTGCCCGAATCCCCTGTTGCATCACTTGGTGACGCCACAGGCAGTGTAACGATAACGCATGATGGTGAAGAACTCGATGCAACCCCATTCATGGCGTTGATTGAGGGCGACATGATTCAGACGGGCGCCGACGGAAGTGCGGAAATCGCCTGGTCCGGTTTTGGTCGTACGATTCTTTCAGCGAATACAAGCCTTACCATTAGCCGCGCAGAACATGGAGCATCGTCGGATGGCATTATCGCTAAAATGAAATTAGAAAGCGGACGTGTTTGGACTCGTCTTGAAAAACTCCTTTCAACTGGATCTAGTTTTGAAGTGAAGGCATCCAATGTCGTGGCTACTGTTCGTGGCACGAGCTTTGGCGTCGGGCTTGATACGCCAGGTAACGTCGATATCAAGGTCGCAGAATCGCATGTCGATGTTTCCCGCACAGTGAGTGCGGATTCTGATGAAGTCGTCGGCTCCACAATCACGATGCAGCCGATGCAGAGAATGTTGATGGTGGAAAATGAAACGTCGCTTCCAAAGCCGGAAGCAATGACCAAGTCGGATATTGAGCAGGATAAATTCTTGATGAAGGGTAATCAAGCTGTTCCCCAGGAATACTTGGATCTGGAGTGGATGGCCTTTGTGGAAATGATCTTGAGCCAAATTCCCCCCGATCAACTCCCAGCCGACTTTAATCGCGCGGAATTTATGGAGTACATGCGACAAGTCCAGGCCCAGTTTCCAGATGAACTGAAACAGCAGTACATGCAGGAGATGAACGGTGGCACCTACAGCAACTAAACATAAAAACACTCCGTCATGCGGAGTGTTTTTATGTTATGATATCCACATATGGCTCGTGCTAAATTCCCCCTTTTTCTCACGATCACCGATCTTGAGAAAAAGGCTTATGCTGTGCGGCAAGACATTATTACAGCACTCGTTGCAGCAAAAAGTGGTCATTCAGCAGGTCCGCTCGGTATGGCTGATATTTTTACCGCGTTATATTTCCGCGTTTTGAATATCACACCCGAGACAAGAAATGATCCAGATCGAGACCGCCTCGTCTTGTCCAATGCTCATATCTGCCCTGTGCTCTATGCCGCATTAGCACAACGCGGATATGTAAAACGTGAGTTATTTTTAACTACTTTACGAAAACTCGGCAGTCCGTTTCAGGGACACTCCAATAATCATTTTGATATCGGCATCGAGACTTGTGGCGGACCACTCGGACAAGGAATTTCACAGGCCGTTGGCATGGCTCTGGCCGCCAGAATGGATGACGCTAAGTGGAGAACGTATTGTTTGATGGGAGATGGTGAACTTAATGAAGGCCAGTGCTGGGAAGCTGTCATGTTGGCTGGAAAAGAGCGTTTAAGAAATTTGACGGTTATCATTGACCGCAACAATATTCAGATTGATGGTTTTACAGAGGATATCATGCCGCTTGAGCTTCTCTCTGATAAATGGCGGGCGTTCAATTGGCATGTGATCGAGATCGACGGACATAATATCGGTCAATTTATCGATGCGGTAGGTGAAGCAAAGGCCGTTTACGAGAAACCGACGGTTATCCTCGCTCATACAATTCCCGGCAAAGGCGTAAGCTTCATGGAAAACAAATATGAGTGGCATGGAAAGCCACCCAATCCAGAAGAAGCCAAGATAGCCTTACATGAATTACGCACGCTCCAAGGACAAATTACTAGCGAACATCAATAAAAAAATTTTATGCCTCCATCCCCTTCCCTGCGCGCCTCACGTCCCTTCATTTATATCGTTTTTGCTTCTATCGCATTGACGTTGCTTACCCTTGGGCTGATTTGGAAAGCGACGGAACAAGTTGTTCGAATCGGACGAGTTAATTCTGTAGCCAAAAACGAACCTAGCTCAGTCGGTTATGGCGGCAGTATGGCTGGAGGTGTCGCTATGGCACCGGAAATGATGCGTGATGAAAAGAGCGACGATTACGCAACAGACATAGCGTTCGACGCTATACGGATTGCTCCCCCATCACCGGCTCCTGGCGCGAGCCCCGATGACCGTGAACGCGTCGGGCAGAAAATTATCAAAAATGGATCGCTAACGCTTCGTGTTGATGATGCAGCTAAGCGATTGGAAGAAGCGCGCATGATCGCAGAACAACAAGGTGGCTTTGTGGCGAGCGCCAATCTTTCTGATCGCGCTGGCATCAAGACCGCCTATGTTACGTTGCGCGTTCCAACAGAGAAGTATCGAGCAACGGCGGATGCTTTGAAAAACTTAGCTTCAACCATATTCGACGAGACAGAAAGCGGTCAGGACGTTACGGATCAATATGTCGATTTGGAAGCAAGACTCACGGCGGCAAAAGCAGAAGAAGCTCAGTATCTTGAGATCCTGAAAAGCGCGCGCTCGATTGAGGACACACTCAATGTCACCGCTCGTTTGGGCGCAGTGCGTACACGTATCGAGCAAATGCAAGGTCAAATGCGCGGTCTAGAGGATCGCACAAGCTATGCGACGCTTACGGTTACCATGACAGAAGAAGCTCGCGTGGAAGCACCTACGCGTGTCTGGAAGCCTGGGGAAACACTCAAGGAATCTCTCCGTACCTTGGTTGAGAGTTTGCAGGGCTTGGCAGATGCGTTGATTGCATTCCTTGTCTTCTTTGTAGGACTTGTCCTTCCGATTTTGATCGTCCTTGGTCTTGTTGCCTGGATCGTACGTTTCATCATTCGACGTATGATGGGTAAGCGCTAAATAGTATGTCAGCCGTACCACTCAACAAAAAACTATTTCATGACGATGTCGAGCAAATCCCGACACGCAATGGTTATGGTGATGCGTTAGTGGAACTTGGAAAAAACGACAAACGCGTGGTCGTCCTTACGGGCGACCTCGCGGAGTCGACGCGCGCGCATCTTTTTAGAGCGGCTTTTCCAGAGCGCTTTGTTGAATGTGGCGTTGCCGAGCAAAACATGATGGGTGTGGCTGCAGGACTTGCACTTTCAGGGAAAATTCCATTTGTGAGTTCTTATGCCGTATTTGTTCCGGGTAGAAACTGGGATCAGTTACGTGTGTCCGTCTGTTATACAAATGCGAATGTGAAAGTTGCTGGTGCGCATGCTGGAATTTCGGTTGGTCCTGATGGCGCAACCCATCAAGCGCTTGAAGATATTGCGATTACACGCGTCCTCCCAAACTTAACCGTTGTCGTTCCATGCGATTATTTGGAAACAAAGAAAGCAACCGTCGCGCTCGCCAAGATGGTTGGTCCGGCTTATTTCCGATTTGCGCGTGAAAAAACTCCCGTCATTACCGTTGAGAAGACACCTTTTAAAATCGGAAAGGCTAATATTTTACGCGAAGGTAAAGATGTCACGATCGCCGCATGCGGACCATTGGTTTATGAAGCACTGGTCGCAGCTGAACTTCTGGCTGAGGATGGGATACAGGCTGAGGTCATCAATTGCCACACAATAAAACCGTTTGATGAATTGACTCTCGTTAAAAGTATCAAAAAGACTGGTTGCTGCGTGACGGTTGAAGAGCATCAGATTACTGGTGGCTTGGCTGGCGCCGTATCCGAGACCCTTGGACGACATGCGCCTGTTCCGATCGAGAGCGTTGGTATGCCAAATTCTTTTGGTGAGTCTGGTGAGCCGGATGAATTACTGACTAAATACGGCATGAAAGCACCGGACATTTTTCAGGCCGCCATCAAGGCTGTTTCCCGTAAAAACTAGGACGGCTATTTTGTCAGAACGCTAACATTATTAGCTTGACAAAAGTAATAAAATATGCTATAGTAACAGTGAGTCGCTCAGAAAGTTCGTCCCAAGAAATTACGCTAAGAATAGACTTATTAGCAGAATTCTTGCGATGAGCCTGAGCTCAACTCGCTTAACACAGTTAATTGAATATCGTTGACGGAATCGTTTTTGAGACCGTCGTTTTGTGGCCCTAGGCCAAATCATTATTTATGGAGCAGTTAGAAATCGTCCATTCGGAAAATGGAAAACCGACGGGAGAAGTCCTCCCTCGTAACATGGCGATCGCGAATAAGGCTTGGTGCCGTTCGACGAATGTCTACATCTTGAACTCTCGAGGAGAGATCCTTTGTCATAAGCGCTCGATGCAAAAAGAGCGCTTGCCTGGTGCATGGTACACGCATCTTGGCGGCCATGTCGGACAGGGTGAGACAGTTGATCTGAATGCCTTGAAAGAGGTGGAGGAAGAATCTGGTATCACGCTCGCACCGTCACAACTCGTGAAGTGGCGCACGACAAAGGCTGATGGCCCATGCCTTTGGATGCATGATTACGTTGCGCTGGTTGACCAACCGGTGGAAGCCTTCACTCCCCAACCGGGTGAAGTTGATGAGTTCAGCTGGCAGACATTTAACCAAATAATTGAAAATCAAAAGTCATTTCCAGAACTGTGGTATCCAGGCATCCACGACTTTCCATCGGAGTATGAGTGTATGCGTGCCGCGCTCGTCGTCGCTCATAACTTGGGCGCGATTCAAGTACCGGAAGAAATGCACGGATGGGCTCCGGGATTACTTTTGCTCCCCGCATAAAATCGATTAGATTGCGCAACGTAAATCCTTCGGATCAAAAACCGAAGGTTTTTGTTTTTTACCAGCAAGAATCGAGGCGATTTTTTTACCGCCGTAAATCGATGGAAGGATACCAATTCCGTTACAACCAAGGTTGTACATCAAGACAGGGTTACATGGCTCGGCGCCAACGATGCGTAAACCCGTTTTGGTATAGCCCATCAGCCCATGCCAATAATACTCGAGGCCATTTTCTTGCGGAGCGGACTGGTACGTCTTAGCAAGAAATACCTGGAGATCCTTGGCGATCTTTTTTGGAAAGACCGCGTTACGATTGTATGTCTTATTGTCTGGCAATACTTCTTCCGGACCGCCGAGACAAACAA
>CAYZVS010000008.1:21711-48552 GCA_964482085.1 uncultured Gammaproteobacteria bacterium | reverse complement strand
GAACCATACCGCGCTCAATGTCTTCCTTCTTGACACCGCGGAGCAAAAGTCCTGCGTTGTCTCCAGCCATACCCTCATCAAGCTGCTTGTTAAACATTTCGATACCGGTCACAACCGACTTGGCCGTTTCACCGAGACCGACGATTTCAATGTCTTCGTTGATCTTGACCATGCCGCGCTCGATACGTCCCGTGACGACCGTACCGCGACCTTCGATCGAGAACACATCTTCCACTGGCATGAGGAACGGCTTGTCCGTTTCACGAACTGGGTCAGGAATCCACTCATCACAAGCCTTGATCAAATCAAGGATCGGCTTGGAAGCGGCTTCATCCATAGGATTCGCGAGGGCCTTGGTGGCGGAACCGCGAATAACTGGGGTGTTCTTACCGTCGTATTCGTATTTGGTAAGCAATTCACGAACTTCTTCCTCAACGAGGTCAATCAATTCCGGGTCATCGACCAAGTCAACCTTGTTCAAGAAAACCACGATGGACTTCACGCCGACCTGGTGAGCCAAAAGAATGTGCTCGCGGGTCTGAGGCATCGGACCATCCGTAGCAGCAACCACGAGAATAGCACCGTCCATCTGGGCGGCACCCGTGATCATGTTCTTGATGTAGTCAGCGTGACCAGGACAGTCAACGTGAGCGTAGTGACGCTTGTCTGACTCATACTCCGTGTGTGCCGTGGCAATCGTAATACCACGGGACTTGGATTCCGGAGCTTTATCAAGAGAATCAATACCCTTATCTTGGGCCTTGAAACCGTGCTTGTTCAAGACGGCAAGGATCGCTGCCGTCGTCGTCGTTTTGCCGTGGTCAACGTGGCCGATTGTGCCAATGTTGACGTGTGGCTTTGAGCGTTCAAACTTGTCCGCCATAGAAGTGCGTGGACTTAATTTAAGCCGTAGAGAATAAAGTTCGCTTTAAAAGCGAGTGCCACGAGGATACCAGAGGCTAAAAAATCGCGCAAGAGGCGGGCTTTTCACTATTTTGAACCATTCTCATCCGGCTCCAAATAAAAACGCTCCTCCATTGAAATTTCGCTATCTTGAGCCATTTCAGGCGTTTCCATCACTTGAATAGCAATTTCTTGAAGAATTTGGGCCGGTTCAGGCGCATTATCATGGTTTACAGGATAAGAAACCGGTTCCGTATACGCAGAAACTTCCGGCTCAGACTTGAGAGCCGCTACCTTTGAAACACTCGCACTCACTTGAGGCGAACCCTCACTCAAACGTTCATAAGCCTGAAGCGACATCACAACCATCGGCTCACGTCCGGCGGCGTCCGTCACGACAAGCGGCGTCCCCATCCGGCGCGCCGACTCCAAAATTCGCTGAAATGACATATGTTCTGGATCTCACCATGTTGGCCAACGAGGCGCAAGGATTTAGTTATACCACTTAGCCTGCTCCTCATAGAGCCTGGAATAAACCCCATTTTTGGCGAGCAATTCCTCATGCGATCCATCCTCCTTCATCGCGCCGTTCTCAAACACCAGAATTCGACCAGCTCGTCTCACAGTAGAAAATCGATGGGAAATATAGATAATCCCCTTTCCTTTCATCGATTGATGTAGTTGCTCAAAAAACGACGTTTCGGCCAGCGCATCCATCGCCGATGTTGGCTCATCAAAAGCAATCAACCTCCCACCATGCACAAGCGTACGCGCAATCAGCAAACGCTGCGCTTGTCCACCAGAAACATTTCTCGGCTCGATTCCAGGTGGCGCCACCCAATCGCCGATAAACGCATTCATGCCACTCTTCAATTCACGTACAACAGCATCCCCTCCAGAAATCTTTAATGCTCTTGTAACGGGTAGCCCGTACTTAGACCAACGATCCTCCGGTTCACCAAATAACAAATTATCCTGCACAAAATCTTGATAGAGTTTTCCATTCTGCATTAGCAAGTGAAAAGCTCTTCTCCACTCGGAAGGCTTATAGGAATCGAGCGGTTTCCCATTCAAAAGAATCTCCCCTTCACTTGGTTTATCCAGCGATGCGAGCAAACGCATGAATGTCGATTTTCCGGCACCATTCTCACCAACAATCGCCACATGCTCATTCTCGCGCAGAGTCAGAGAAAGATTTCTCAAAGCAAAACGCTCGGTACCGGGATAATGATAACCAACATTTTTAAACTCGATCACGAGCGGCTCGCTCGGAATAGGGCTACCTTGATTCGTTTCCTCTGGAATACGAAAAATATGATCAACTCTCGCTAAAATGCCCGCATTGGCTGTAAGTCTTGCAATTGATGTCGTCATTCCTCCCAAACCTTCTCCAATTAAACCAAATAAATTAAGAGAAACGTATAATGATCCAAGTAAAATCGGATCTTTAAAAGCTTGCGGAACAAAGACAAAAATAATAACCGCATACGCAACACCTTGAGCGAACGCGAGAATAAAGCGCGCCATCGCGCTACTTAAACCTGTCTTTTTAAAACGTTCTAAAACACGATTTGCCGAGTCGCGGAAACGCGCTAAAAATTTTGGCGCAGCATCAAGTAAACGCAATTCACGAAAATCTTCACCCATCATGAAGACGTATTTTGTATATTCAATACGTCTTCCATCAAGCGTATTCCACGACGTTGCCCACAAATCATTCTTCGCCTCAAAAGAAGCATCGAGCGCCTGAAACACAGCCACTCCTACCACCAAAGCCATGACCCACCATGGAGCGGTTATCGCTAAACCAATAGCTCCGATAAGTTGAATAACGGAACGCAATAATTGCTCTGTGTAGGCTGGGAGACTGTTGATACGCCACAGATCCTCACGTACATAATCCAAATCACGACGAATATCCGGTTCAAGCAAACGTTCCGGCGCAATCTTAGCGAGATGCGCGTACACCGCTTCATGCGCCGCAAGCGTGACCGACCGCTCTCCCCAATCCGCCAACTTTGATTGCAATAAATTGTCCGCAAGCTTCTGCAGACCATACGTAGTCGCAGAACCAAGCATGACAACAAATGCTCGGTCCGCATTTCCGGACGTGATCGCTGCAATAAGCAATCCAAAAAAGAAAATCTGCAACGGTTGCATCGTCGCCGATAAAAATTGAAGAAAAATACGTAAACCCGTCAGTCCTCGATTTGCTCTCCACTGCAAAATCAAAAAACGTACGTACGCACGCACAAGATCTCTCCAAGGAACGGTTGATACTCCGGATGCAGCCATACGTGTCATTTCCGACAGTATATCATAGGCTAACCTTAGCGTAATAAAAGGCTATTTCCTTGACAAAAGGAATAAAATATGCTATAGTAACAGCGAGTGCTACGCAAATAATCAAGTCGTTCAGCTAAAGCTGACGTACTGAAATAGCGTCCCGTCCATCTGGTAACATGCTTTCCGGACAAACGCACATAAAAACAAAGAAGGTTCGATAGGATAGAGTCTCTAGATTTCAGCCTGAGTACGACTTCAACGTTTTGACGAAAAAAACACCCGCCGTTCGGCGGATGTTTTTGTTTTCTTATTTCTTATTACGTCCCTCGATAATCGTCTGAGCCACGTTGTTTGGAACTTCACCGTAGTGATCAAATTCCATCGAGTAACTAGCACGACCCTGTGTCATCGAGCGCAAGTCGGTTGAGTAGCCAAACATTTCTGAAAGCGGAACCATGGCGAGCGCAACACGCGCGCCGGAACGCTCCGTCATATCCTGGATTTGTCCGCGCTTGGCGTTCAAATCACCGATGACATCTCCCATGAATTGTTCCGGCATCACAACTTCTACCTTCATGACTGGCTCAATCAAGTACACACCAGCCTTAAGCGCAGCCTCCTTGAAGGCAAGTGAGCCCGCGACTTTAAAGGCAGCTTCAGACGAGTCAACATCGTGATACGAACCATCAACAAGCGTAACCTTCACATCGATCACCTGATAACCAGCAAGCACACCACGCGTGGTCGCTTCCTGAATACCCTTGTTGATCGGCTGGATAAATTCACGCGGAATCACACCACCCTTAATCTCGTCGATAAATTCATAACCCTTACCAGCCTCATTGGATTCAAGGTTGATAACCGCGTGACCATATTGACCACGACCACCAGACTGACGCACATACTTTCCTTCCACATCCATCGCCTTGCCGCGAATCGCTTCACGATAGGCTACCTGCGGCTTACCCACATTGGCTTCCACCTTGAACTCGCGCTTCATGCGGTCGACAAGAATTTCCAAGTGCAATTCACCCATTCCAGCAATAATCGTCTGCAATGTTTCTTCATCGGTGCGTACACGGAACGATGGATCTTCTTCCGCAAGCTTCTGCAAAGCAACTGCCATCTTTTCCTGGTCGCCCTTGGTCTTTGGTTCGATAGCAATCGAGATAACCGGTTCCGGAATCACAATCGATTCAAGAACGAGAGGACGCTCTTCTGCGTACAACGTGTGTCCCGTAAACGTCGACTTCAAGCCTACAGCGGCGGCGATTTCACCTGAGTATACGTCGCTCACTTCCTCACGCTCATTCGCGTGCATACGCACGATACGCGAGATACGTTCACGCTCACCTGTCTTGGCATTCATCACATAAGAACCGGAAGACAAATGGCCAGAGTACACGCGGAAAAACACCAAACGTCCGACAAACGGATCCGTCATCACCTTGAAAGCGAGAGCGGCAAACGGCTCATCGTCATTGGCGGTAATCTTAATCTCCTTGGTTTCATCATCGATATCATGCGCAATCGTCGCACCAATATCGAGCGGGCTTGGAAGATAATCCACAACAGCATCAAGAAGAAACTGTACACCCTTGTTCTTCAATGCAGAGCCACACAAAACCGGATAAATCTGGCTCGCAATAACAGCCTTACGGAGAGCCGGCTTCAACTCATCGATCGAAAGCTCTTCACCGGCAAGATACTTATTCATCAAGACCTCATCCGTTTCAGCAATCGCTTCTACGAGTCTGGCACGATATTCTTTAGCCTTTTCAAGCATATCAGCCGGAACTTCACTCTGCTCAAATTTCTGACCCATTTCATCCAAGTACACCTCAGCCTTCATGTTGATCAGGTCGATAATACCGGAGAATCCGGCTTCCGCACCGATAGGCAACTGAATCGGATAGGCATTCTTGGTGAGCTTCTCATGGATGGAAGCGACGTCCTTATAGAAATCGGCACCCGTACGATCGAGCTTATTCACAAAACACAAACGCGGAACATGGTGCTTGTCCGCCTGGCGCCAAACCGTTTCTGACTGCGGCTCTACACCAGCAACACCGTCAAACACCGTCACAGCACCGTCGAGCACGCGGAGCGAACGCTGAACTTCAATCGTAAAGTCGATGTGACCTGGAGTGTCAATCAAGTTCATGCGCTTCCCTTTCCAAAAACAGGTGGTAGCAGCTGAGGTAATCGTAATACCACGTTCCTGCTCCTGTTCCATCCAGTCCATGGTCGCTTCACCCTCGTGAACCTCACCAATCTTGTGCTTCTTACCAGTATAAAAAAGCACACGCTCGGAGACGGTCGTCTTACCAGCGTCGATGTGGGCGATGATACCGAAGTTACGGGTATCGAACAGAGAATATTCACGGGACATAATGGATTGTTAGTAGAAAGAGACCGCAGACCTTGTCTGCGGTCTCATATTTTTTATTTGGCAAAGTGGGCAAACGCGCGGTTGGCCTCGGCCATACGCTGCACATCCATCTTTTTCTTAACGGCGTCTCCTTGGTTTTGAGCGGCTTCCATGATCTCAAAAGCGAGCTTCTCTGCCATCGGCTTACCCTTGCGAGAACGAGCGGCGGCCAGCAACCAACGATAGGCGAGCTGAACACGGCGTTCTGCACGGACCTGCATCGGTACCTGATAGTTAGCGCCACCAACACGCTTGGCTTTGACTTCCAAAAGCGGGAAGACATTCTTCATAGCTTCATCAAAAACTTCCATGGCTGGCTTCTGCATCTTGGCTTCAACTTGATCGAGAGCCTCGTAAACGATCTTCTGAGCCGTGGTTTTCTTTCCACCGATCATTAAATAGTTGATCAATTTTCCGATCAACGGGTTCTGGTACTTTGGGTCGAGAGGCGCTTCGCGCTTCGGAGCTTGTTTTCCACGCATATAATCAGTTCAATCGTTACTTCTTTTCTTCCTTAGGACGGCGGGCTCCATAAAGCGAACGGCTGCGGCGGCGACCCTGAACACCCTGCGTATCGTAGACACCACGCACAATGTGATAACGCACACCTGGAAGATCCTTAACGCGTCCGCCACGAATCATGACGATCGAGTGCTCCTGAAGGTTGTGACCCTCTCCTGGGATGTAAGCCGTGACTTCCGTTCCGTTGGAAAGACGCACACGAGCAATCTTACGAATGGCCGAGTTCGGCTTTTTAGGCGTCATCGTCGTTACCTTGACACAAACACCGCGTTTGAAAGCGGCGCCACGGCGCAACATGGTGCGCTTGCGATGCAAGGTGTCCGTAGCGTACTGCAAAGCAGGGCTCTTGGACTTGGTTCCGGCGGCCTTTCGAGGGCGTCGGATAAGCTGGTTGATAGTTGGCATGATGGGCGCAAATCTAGCAGTATTTACGCCCACTCGTCAAGAGTTTTAGGAAACAAGGTTGAATAGCCAGTTAGAAATGGTGGAGATCCAAGAAAAAACCCCCAATCCTAGCACCGCATCAAGCACAATCAATCCGAGAAGCAGAAACGGCCCCTGCGTCTCAAGCCAGAGGCGTGCATACTGATATTTTGGCGATGCCAAGGCAGAAAGTAGCGCTTTTGAACCATCGAGAGGCGGAAGAGGAATCAAGTTGAATATCATGAGGGCAAAGTTAATGCGTCCCAAGAACCAAAAAGCTGCGACCAGTAAATTACTCGCACCGAGCGTCGGAAGCGCTATTCCGTAGAGAAAAGCAAACAAAAAGCCAAATATGAGGTTAGATCCAGGCCCTGCCGCCGCAATCAATGCCGGACCCCAAACCGGATACTTCAGATTATAGGGGTTATAAGGAACCGGTTTAGCATAACCAAAACCCGCAACCAGAATCATCAAGAAACCGAACGGATCCAAATGTGCAAGTGGATTAAGGGTAAGTCTCCCCTCCCGTTCCGCAGTACGGTCTCCAAGCAACTTTGCAACCCAAGCATGAAAAAACTCATGAATGGAGAGCGTGAAAACCAAAGCGGCCACGATCACTAAGAAAAAGAGTGGCTCCTCAAAGAGCAAAGAAAGCAAATTCATGCCTCTTATCATGGCATGCTCCTCCCCTCTTTACAAAACCCAAGGGCTCGGCTAATCTTTGGGCCATTCCTATGTCCCGCATCGACCAACTGACTGGCAAGCGAGCCCTTAGCGGTAATTCGCGCAGCCACTCCAACATCGCTACCCGCCGCAAGCAGGAAGTGAATTTGCAAACCATCCGTCTCGATGGCAAGCGTATTCGCGTTTCAGCACGCACGGTCCGCACCCTCAAGCGCGCTGCCGCCATCGCTCACGGAGAAATCCCAACCCGTAAGCAAAAGAAGATTACAAAAAAAGCCGCACGCGCAGCCGCCGCCAAAAAGTAAGCCATAAAAAAACACCCCGACTCGTCGGGGTGTTTTTTCTTACAACAACCGCTCCGGAGTTTTACGAACAATCGCCAACGCTTCATCCGCCGTATCAACCACTTGCATAATCTGGGTCTCAAACGGTTCGATAAAATGATTTTTTTCTAACATGATCTTTTTAATCCAATCAAGCATTCCGCTCCAATACTCTTTCCCCATAAGAATCACCGGAACCTGATCTGACATTTTTCCGGTCTGAATCAAGGTAACAACCTCAAAGAGCTCGTCGAGTGTTCCAAATCCTCCAGGAAAAAACACATACGCTTGAGCCGATGCAGAAAGCATCACTTTGCGTGTAAAGAAATAATGGAATCCTTTAGATTTTTTTACATACGGATTACGACGTTGTTCCATCGGCAAAACAATATCCAGACCCACCGACTCCCCACCCGCTTCAAATGCTCCACGGTTTCCCGCTTCCATAATCCCTGGGCCACCTCCCGTGATCACCGTATATCCATCTTTTGCCAGCTTCTTACCAAGCTCACGCGCAACTTTATAATATGGATGCTCTGGTAACGCACGAGCTGATCCAAAAAACGTAACTTCTCGATGTAACCCAGATAAAAACTCAAACCCTTCCACAAACTCCGCCATGATGCGGAAAATGCGCCAGTTGATGTTGTCCGTAAAATTCTCGTTCTCCCATGGAACACAGGTATTGTTATCGCTACAAACCCAATGCTTAAACCGATGTGTCGCTGGCGTCCCCATATCCGGATGTGGGCCCGTCCAACTCGGCTGAGGGAAAAACTGCGTCTGTGAATCTACATGGGGTTTATGCAAACCGGCAGCCTTGGCATTCACCAAAGATTTTTTTGCGCGCTTAGGCGAGGATGATTTTGGCATGAAGTTATTGTAGCAGATCCTCAGCGGACATTCTCGACAAGATACGATTGTCCGACTATTCGTTCAAGTGCTCCAAAAAATCCTTCAAGTCGATGACGTAACCACAATGGACCGAGCGGTAAATCGATCAAACTACCATCCCGTTCACGAAATCGCGCAGAAATAATACCTTGCTCTAAATTCAATCCTTCATGCACAACCAAAATTTCTTCCGTACGCTTCAAAATAATTTCCCGTCGACGTTTTAAAAGCGAGTCAAAAATAATACGTCCATCCTCATAGACGAGCTTCTCACTCCAAGCATCAACGGCGTATAAAAAAAGTCCAGACCAAACAATAGAGAGAGTAATACGTAAAGCCATTGAAGGTTCATGCGGCTGAAAAGCAATCCAGGTAAGCACACCCACCAACAACAACAATCCACCGAGCACTCCTCCTCCAAGGGAAAGCGGCGTCGCGTGAATGGCAAGCTCCTTCTTCATACATACAGATTAACATAAAAGGACCCCATATCGGGATCCCTTTATTTACCTGTCGGCGATCTTTAGAGAACCGCTTCCTTGGCAGCCTTGGCGACGCGGAACTTCACAACGGTCTTGGCTGGGATCTTAATCTCGGCGCCTGTTGCTGGGTTGCGACCCATGCGGGCAGCGCGCTTAACCTTCACAAGCTTACCCATACCAGGAATGACGAATTCGCCATTGGTCTTCACGTTCTTAAGAGCCATGTTGACGAGCGTTTCGACAAACATCGTAGCGTCTTTCTTGCTCATGTTGGTCTTGGCGGCGAGCTCACTCATGAGCTGGGACTTGGTCATTTTGGCCATAGTAGTGTTGAAAAAATTTGAACCCGTGTGAATAAAAGTTCGGGTTTGCAAGGGAATTATGTACCTAGGTCCGCAAGAACGCAAGAAATACACGGTTTTCGTCAAGGGGTAGCGCTCGAAGGCTGGAGATAAAGACAAATCCCCGTCGCGTATCATCCGCAAGAAGCGGAGAACGTGACGGGGATAATAAGTGTTTAGGCGGCAACCTTGAACCGTGCGGATGCGTGATCCCGACGACGAGCAAGATAACCTTGTCGAAGAAGTTCAAACTGCGCGATAATGAGAACGATCTCACTCTTGAGCAACATGGCACGACTCCGTGCATCCGCCTGGACGCTATAGGTCTCCATGCCCGCGTTCTCGTCGAGGGGAAATTCCCGCAAGTCGATCTGTTGCTCGACTCGCTCGAAGAATTCGAGATAGTGATTCACGCGAGCGATAGCCTCTGCACCAGAAGTCTTCATCAGATGCTCGAGACCCGGAAGCAGAAACGGTAGCTGCGGAAGAAGTCGAAGCAACGATACGCGCGTCTCCGCCGCGAGCCCCTTTCCGGTCGCACTCGTCCTGACCGGACACCCGGGATAGGAAAGATACTCAGCGGAACATGTTGGGTCGTAACGGAGCTCAGCCTCGATGCGCTGAATTGCTTCCCAGAACTCACTCGGATCATGATCCCAGCGACGAATCGGTCGAACAGCTTCCCGAACTGGCGTGGTCAACATGAGTCAGCCTCCAAGGCTGGACGCAGAGGTGCGTCTAGAATCGATGCTAGGGCTATTTCATTATTTTGTCAACCCTCCGACAGCGCGTTTTCCTATCGATCTTGCAAAAAACAGCCGGAACTGCTAGATTCAATCCATTGGCCCGCAAAGGGCCTTTTAAAAAAGATTTTTTATGGCCAATCCTATTGCTTACGCGATCGACTATCTCCGCTCCGCCCGTGCTGAACTTGCCAAAGTAACCTGGCCCTCGCGTAATGAAGTCATCCGTTATAGCGCACTCGTTATCGGCGTTTGCGTGATTCTTGCCGCCTTCTTTGCTGCCTTGGACCTCGGCCTTAATAAGGGTGTCACCGCTCTTCTTTCCGGACGTTCTGGAGCCCAGGTCGCTCCGGCTGCCGCGCCCGTTACACCTGACCTGAACTCCGGTATCGACGCCGTTGATGCCAATGGCAATCCGGTTGACGTACAAGTCACTCCGATCCAATAAAAAAATACTATGCCAAAACAAACCGCGGAATACGGCCGCCGCTGGTACGCCATTCACACATACAGCGGGTATGAGGAAAACGTCGCCGATAGCTTGAACCAGCGTATCGAGGCACTCAACATGAAGGACTTCATCTTCAATGTCCTTGTGCCAAAAGAAAAAAAGATCAAGATCAAAAACGGTAAGCGCCGCGTTGTAGAAGAAAAAATTTATCCAGGCTATGTCCTCGTTGACATGCATGTCACGGATGACTCTTGGTACGTTGTACGTAACACGCCTAATGTCACAGGCTTCATCGGTGCGGGTACAACACCTTCCCCGCTTTCACAGTCAGAAATCGACAACATTCTGAAACGCGCTGGAACAACACAAGGTGAACCAGAAATTACCATCGACCTGCAAATGGGAATGGCTGTCAAAATCGGCGACGGTCCATTCAAAGGATTTGAAGGAAAAGTCAGCGAGATCGACAGCTCTCGTGGCAAGGTCAAAGTCCTTGTCTCGATGTTTGGCCGAGAAACCCCGCTGGAACTCGACTTCACTCAAGTCAAAAAGATCTAACAGCCTAACCCTTGCCAAACGGCAGGGGTTTTGCTATATATAGGCCACTGTTACGCGGTCGGCGGAAGCTTCCCCGCCACTCACATAACCAAACATATGGCTAAGAAAATTAAGACCATGATCAAGGTCCAGGTCATCGGTGGCCGTGCAACTCCTGCACCTCCGCTCGGTCCTGCCCTCGGTCAGCACGGCATGAACATCGCCGAATTCTGTAAGCGTATCAATGACGCGACCCAGGATCGTCTCGGCGACGTCGTCCCAGCCGTCATCAGCTTGTATGAAGATCGTACTTACGACTTTATCCTTAAAACCGCTCCGGTCTCGGCCTTCCTCATGAAAGCCGCCAAGATCGAGAAAGGCTCGGCCAAACCTCATATCGAAAAAGTCGGTAAGGTGACCAAAGCCCAGGTCCGAGAAATCGCTGAAGCAAAAATGCCAGACTTGAACTGCTCGACGATCGAAGCTGCCATGAGGCAGATCGAAGGCACCGCCAAGAACATGGGCGTTGAAGTCATCGCCTAAGCAAACCAAACCCCGCCACCCGGCGGGGTTTGACATTTCCCGCTGTTTTGGCTAATGTCTGCTCACTAAATCCTATGTGGGAGGCTTCGCTTAATAAGCAGCCGACCGAACCACTATGGCGCATTCCAAGCGTTATAACGAGCTCAAAAAGCTCGTAGACCCAAAAAAGCTCTACGCTCCAGAAGATGCTATCGAGCTCGTTAAGAAAACAGCTACCACCAAATTTGACGGTGCGATCGAGGTTCACATCAACCTCGGTATCGACGTGAAAAAGGGTGACCAGCAAGTCCGTTCAACCATCATTTTCCCGCACTCAATCGGTAAGGCCAAGCGCGTGATTGCCTTCGTCGCTGCTGACAAGGAAAAAGAAGCAAAGGACGCTGGCGCTGACATCATTGGTGGCCAAGAGCTCATCGACGATCTCGCTAAAGGCGGCAAAATCGACTTTGAAGTCGCTGTTGCAACGCCTGACATGATGCCAAAGCTCGCCAAGGTCGCAAAAATCCTTGGTCCGTCCGGTCTCATGCCAAACCCAAAGACAGACACGGTGGGTACCAACATCAAAAAACTCATTGAAGATGTGAAAAAAGGTAAAGTCGCGTTCAAGAACGACACGACCGCCAACATTCACCAAGCCGTCGGCAAGAGCTCGCTCGATTCCAAGAGCCTTCTCGAGAACTTCAACGCTCTCATCGAGGCCGTCAAAAAGAACAAGCCAGCCTCCGCCAAGGGCGTTTACCTCGCCTCGGTCACCTTAACCTCGACAATGGGTCCTGGTATCAAAGTCGACACAGCCAAACTCGCCTAAACCGCGATCCAAAACCCACCGCTTGACGGTGGGTTTTATGTTCTCCAACCATCTGCTAAGGTCGCGGCCATATGCGAATGGAACACGGGGCCATCCCCATGCAAGTACTTCGTGAAATGCTTGGTGCCGGCTACATCACCGGAGCACGCGAAGAGCATTTGCAGCCTGCTTCAATCGATCTTTCGCTTTCCGAGGAAGCCTATCGCATGCGTGGCTCCTATTTACCTCGCTCTGGTGAATCCATTAGCGACATCATCACACGTGGCGCACTCTACAAACATTCTTGGGATCGTCCGCTAGAAGTGAACGCGACCTACTTAGTACGCTTAAATGAATCCCTTGCACTTCCTCCCGGCATCCAAGCTTCAACCAGCAACAAAAGTTCAAGCGGACGCATTAACTTACGCGGCCGTTTACTTGCTGATGGCGTCCCCCGCTTTGATGATATCCCCGCCGGCTACAAAGGCGGACTTTGGATTGAACTTCTGCCAAAATCATTCCCGATTCGTATTCACCCCGGCGATCGGATTAACCAAATGCGTTTTTTTCATGGCGAAGCAAGACTTTCCACGCTTGAACATCGCATCGCTATGGATCGTCACGGCCTACTCCGCAATCAAGACGGCACACGTATCCCCGCTTCTGTCGACAACTGCGGCCGCGGCATCACCATGACCGTTGATTTGGAAAGCAGTGAACTCGTCGGCTGGAAAGCAAAAGAATCCGCGTGGAATATTCTCGATACTAGACAATTTGATCACAACCCTTCCGACTTTTTTGAACCCGTTGAAAAACCAGAGGACGGTGAGCTCATTCTTCGTCCAGGCACCTTTTATATTCTTTCGACGAAGGAAAAAATCATCACGCCACCAAACTACTCCACCCAAATGGCCGCCTACGATCCATCCAAAGGCGAGTTCCGCTCGCACTTTGCTGGCTTCTTTGATCCAGGCTGGGGCTGGATCGAGGATGAATCAAAACGCGGCTCGGTCGCTGTTTTAGAAGTTGAAGCCTATGGCCAAGATTTTGTGTTACGCGACGGCCAACCCGTGTGTTTAATGGTCTACGAGCACATGCTCGCACCACCAGAAAAACTGTACGGTGCCGACTTAAACTCCAACTACGCTTTCCAGACAGGTCCAAGGCTTGCCAAATGGTTCCGTAAGACCTAACTGGTCTGCTACTCTTTGCCGATATGCCCAAGCTCATTATCGGACTCGTCGGCCAAGCCGGCTCAGGAAAAGGAACCGCCGCCGACTATTTACGTGAAAAATACAAAGCCGGATACATCCGCTTCAGTGGAATTTTGGGAACCGTGTTGGAAACATTAGGTATCGAGAAATCGCGCGAGAACTTCACAAAACTTTCTGATGCTTTACGTAAACAATACGGAGAAGACGCGCTTTCTTATGCCGTAGAAAAAATCGCGCTTTCTGCTCCAGAAGATATGGTCGTGATCGATGGTATTCGTCGACCAGAAGATATTGTCGCTCTTGAACCGCTCCCTCACTTCAAACTGATTTCCGTAGAAGTTCCGGCAGAAATCCGATTTGAACGCATGAAAAAACGAGGAGAGAAAGCGACAGAATCCCAAATGACTTGGGAACAATTTGAACGAGAGGAAAAATTCCCAACAGAAATCACCATCCCATCCGTCATGGCTCGCGCCTGGAAAACGATCCCCAATAAAGGCTCACGTGAAGAGCTCGAATCCAAGATCGATTCCGCGATGAGGGAGCTCGGTTTTTAAAACTATGAATGCCCGCATCACACGGATCCGAGAAAGCGTTGAGCTTCCAGAATACAAAACGTCGGAAGCCGCGGCTTTTGATCTCGCCGTTTGTGAAGGAGGCATTGTCCCAGCAGGAGGAAGTCTCATGCTCCCGACCGGCCTTGTGATTCAAGCACCGGAAGGTCACATGCTCATGATTGCGCCGCGTTCATCAACCTTCAAAAAAATGGGGCTGCGCATCGGAAACACTATCGGTATCGTCGATCGTGATTTTTGTGGGCCAGAAGATGAAATCCTTCTTTTCTTTTGGAACCCGGGAACTGAACCAATCACGATTGAATCTGGCACGCGTCTAGCCCAAGGGATGTTTATCCCCGTCACCAAAACCACCTGGGATGAGGGTAAACCAGCTGGTCCATCCCGTGGCGGCTGGGGATCGACAGGCGGATACGCGAGCGGCAAAGTTTAATTGGTTCCTTATACACGGAGCAAAAGACCTATGAAGAGCTATCTCGATATCGTGCGTCACATCTTGGAGAATGGCGTTCGCAAACAAAATCGTACTGGCATCGACACCTTGAGCGTGTCCGGTGTCATGTTTGAACACGACATGGCGTTAGGTTTCCCACTCCTAACCACCAAGAAGATGCCGTTCAAGACCATCCGTGTGGAGCTCGAGGGTTTCATCAAGGGCATCACAGACAAACAGTGGTATCAAGAACGCCGCTGTAACATCTGGAATGAGTGGTGCAACCCAAAGAAGGTTGCCTACGGTCACGACGATGACACCAAGGCCCGCATGAAAGCCGAGCGCGACCTGGGACCGATCTACGGTTTCCAGTGGCGCCATTTCGATGCGCCCTATGTCAACTACGATACGGACTACACGGGTCAAGGTATCGACCAGCTCGCCAAAATGATCGAGACGATCAAAAAGAGCCCTGGCGATCGTCGTATGATCGTCATGACATGGAATCCTAAAGCGATTCCAGAGCAGGCACTCCCACCGTGTCACTACGGTTTCCAAGTGCTCGTCACAGAAGGCAAGATCGATCTTCTATGGAATCAGCGCTCAGTCGACACCGCGCTTGGCCTGCCCTTCAACATCGCGAGCTACGCCACACTTCTTCACCTCATCGCCAAAGCGACGGGACTCGGGGAAGGGAAGCTCATCGGTTTCTTGGCCGACACGCATCTCTACGTGAACCAGCTCGATGGTGCCAAAGAGCAACTCGCTCGCGAGCCAAAGCAGCTCCCACGTATTTTCACGGACGCCTTCACAACCATCGATGCGTGGACCGGCGAGCACACACGTCTCGAAGGCTACGAATCGCATGACAAAATCGAGTTTCCGCTCGCTGTCTAAGGAGGTCACATGGTCACCTTGATCGCGGCTGTAGCCGCCAATCGCACGATCGGCAAAGACGGCCAACTCGTTTGGCGCAACAAAGAGGACATGGCTCGGTTCAAAGAGCAAACGACTGGCAAAGTCGTTATCATGGGTCGCAAGACCTGGGAATCGATACCATCCAAGTTCCGCCCGCTCCCCGACCGCTTAAACGTGGTCGTAACGCGCAACAAGGACTTCGCGTTGCCGGAAGGCGTAGAACGCGCCTCCTCGATCGAGAAAACACTGCATCATCATCATGAAAAAGACGTGATGATTATAGGCGGTGCCGAGATTTACGCATCGGCCATCGGCCGCGCAGACTGTCTCGAGCTAACAGAAGTAGCCGCCGAGCTCGATGGCGACGCATTCTTTCCGGAAGTCGATCCGACAATCTGGAAGGAAACGGCTCGCATCGACAAAGAGGGGTACGCCTTTGTAACCTATCGCAGACGTTGATATGCACATACTGATTGAAGCTATAGACGGCGCAGGAAAAGGGACAACCGTACCTGTCATCCTCGAAGAACTCGCAAAACGCGGCCGCGAGATTTTGTCTGTTGCAGAACCGACGCATGCAGGTATCGGTAAATTCATCCGCGAGGAAATCATTTTCCAACACGCTGATGGACGCCGCTACTCCGGACTCGTCACCGCACAGATGTTTGCAATCGACCGTGAGGTCCTCTACACGCAGACGATTCTACCGTGGAAAAAAGCGCATCCAGAAGGTGTCGTCGTCCAAGACCGTGGCGCGCTCTCGAGTCTCGCCTATCAACCATTGCAAGATCCGGAAGTAACTCTCGAGTGGTTGCTTGAATTGCGTGGCAATCAAATCGAACTCGCCAACGCTCCAGACGCGCTCTTCATATTACGAATCGATCCGGCGGAGGCAGAACGTCGCCTCGCTGGTCGCACGAAAAAAAAGGACAACAGCATCTTTGAAAACCGCGAGTTCCAAGACAAACTCGCCGCTCGCTACCTCGACCCAGTCATTCAAGCCCCTTATCTGGCCGCTAAAACCAAGATCATTGTGATCGACGCCGACGGTACCAGGGAAGAGGTGTCAGCGAGAGTCAAAGAGGCCCTAAACTCCCTCTTCTAAACAGAATCGGCCAAGGCTTCACGCTTTGGCCGATTTTCGCTATCCTATGAGCCATATGAACCAACCCCTGATCGGAATTGATAAGCTCTTGGCGGAATCTTGGAATGCCGTGTTTAAAGAGTGGAAACAAACGCTCGGCTGGACCCTCGGCATCATTTTTGTCCCCTTCCTTATTAACATCGTCTTTATTCTTCCAATCATTGCAGAACCAAGATTAGGCCAAAACCCTTTCTTTCAAGTCATCTCGCCCATTTTGGTTTGGGGAGCCTCTCTCTACTTTTTGGCCGGACTGTTCCGTTATTTCCTTGATAAAAAGACAGAAGTCAAAGTCTCCTTTACCGATGTTGTATCTTTGGCTTGGATCGGACTATTAATGGCACTCCTACTGATTCCGGCCTTCATCTTCTTTATCTTGCCTGGAATTTGGCTTTCTGTTGCTTTCTCCCTCGCCATGCCAATTTACCTAAAAGAAGGCAAAAAGGGCTGGGGTGCATTAAAAACCTCCTACGCTATCGTCAAAGGACGATGGTGGGCAACCTTTATCCGTTTCCTTGTTCCAAATCTCGTGTACGGAATCGGCGTTTCTGTTGTCTTTGGTGTCTTCTCGATTATCATTGGTATCGTAGCGAGCATTCCAGTGAGCAGTTTTATTCACGCGCTGGAACAAGGCTCTGACATCTCGCAAGCCTTGGGCACAGTCGGTCCTGCCTGGTTCATCGGCTTGCCAGTCATCTTGCTAGCCTTCATCGCACTCGCGATTGTCTCAAGCATCTTGCTCACGCTTGCCCGCACCTCGGTTTGGACCAACATCTACAAGTCCTTGTCCGAAACCACAACAAAATAAATTTATGAAACCGCTCCTTACCTTCGGTGAACTCCTCGGCTCTGGATGGGACCAGTTCATTCGCGATTGGAAATCCAACCTTGAATTATCGATACGCTTTCTTGGCGCATCGCTCCTGGGTTTTATCGCAACCTTACTCTCAAGTCCCTTACCCAAAACCGGTGCAATCATTTTGCAAACGATCGCTGTCCTTGCCGGCGCGGCCATCATCATTCACACAACCCTGATCCTGACCGACGTCATCCGTAAGCGGGACGCAGGTGATACCAAAGCAAAACACGACGACGTCCGAGGTCGCGGGCTTTTCTGGCCTTTTGTGTGGATCATGGTTTTGCGTTCACTCGCCGTTGCAGGTGGTTTGGTCATTTTTGTGCTTCCCGGCATCTGGATGTCGGTCGCCTTTGCCTTTGCGCCGATCATCATGCTGGAAAGTGGTCTCCGTGGCGCACAGTCTCTTGCGGCATCACGTGAACTCGTAAAAGGACGATGGTGGGCAACCTTTGGACGCATCATCGCAAGTGGCGTTCTGGTTGGACTCCTCGCCGCACTTTTCACGATGTTACTCCTGCTAGTTATCGGACTTTTTGTAGGGTTTGAAAAAGCCTTTGCATTCGCAGCCGTTGGACGCACCTTGGGTGGCATGCAGGTCAACATGGCCGATGGCTTGCAAGGAATTCTTTCCGGAATCGTCCAAGCTATATTCTTGCCACTATCCGTGATCTTTCAGGTTAAGATTTATCACTCCTTGAAAAAGACACGCTAAGGCGTAGGGTGTGACCTATGCGCCTCATACCGATCATCGGACTGGAAATCCACGTCCGACTCAAAACCAAAAGTAAGATGTTTTGCGCTTGCGCAAACGTCGATGACAGCGAACCGCCAAATACGGCGATCTGCCACGTCTGCACCGGACAAGCCGGCGCACTTCCCGCCGTAAACGCCGAGGCGCTACGTTTGGGTGTTCGTGTTGGTTTGGCGCTTGGTTGCCGTATTCCTGATGAAGCGCATTTTGATCGCAAGAATTACTTCTATCCCGACCTACCTAAGGGATATCAGATATCCCAATACGATCATCCCATCTGTATCAATGGTCATTTTGATATTGAAGTCCCCGGAAACGTTCCACCTCGTAATCGCATCCGCGTTGGCATCACTCGCGCGCACTTGGAGGAAGACGCCGCAAAAAATATTCATGACGCCGTTTCCAGCTCAACCTTGGTCGACTTTAATCGTGCCGGTCAGCCACTTCTAGAAATCGTCACCGAGCCGGACATTCGTACACCAAATGAAGCGCGTTCATTCCTACAAGAACTTCAGGCAGTCTTGCGAGCCATCGGCGCTTCTGATGCCGATATGGAAAAAGGCTTCATGCGTTGCGACGCAAACATCTCGCTCCTTGAAGTCGATGATGACAATAAGCCACTCAAGGCCGGCCTCAATCCAAAAGTAGAAATCAAAAACCTGAATTCATTCCGTTCGGTTGAGCACGGACTCGCATATGAAATTCAGCGTCAGCTCGACATTTACAATGCGGGCGGAGTTCCAGAAGGAGCAACGCGCGGCTTTGATGAAAATAAAGGCGTCACCTTTGAGCAACGCTTAAAAGAAACGAACGCTGACTATCGTTTTTTTCCAGAACCAGATTTGCTTCCGCTCGACTTGAAAGCGATTCGTGAAGAAGAACGCTCTCGACTTCCAGAGCTTCCAGCCGCTCGCCGTTTCCGCATGATAGAAGAGTGGGGCTTTCATGCTGACGACGTACGCGTACTTGTCGCCAATGAAGGTTGGGCCGATTTTGCAGAACAAACGCTCGGAGAAGTTGGCGGTTGGCTGGAAGCTTCTGATAAGCGTAACGATGTAAGCGGTGGAGAATTACTTGCCGCGCATAAAACTAAATACGCGAAACTCGTTTCCGGTTGGCTCGGGAGTAAGCTTGCTGGAATTCTTTCTGCACAAGGTAAGTCCATCAAACAAGCTAACATCACTCCAGAAAACTTTGCAGAATTCCTGCATCTTATCGGCACTGAAAAAATCAATTCATCCAACGCGCAAAAGCTGTTGCAAATCATGGTTGATACAGGTGGCGATCCGTCACAACTGATGGAAGAACATAACTTTGGTCAGATGAATGATCCGGAAGCCATCACAAAACTCGTGAGTGAACTCCTCTCTCAAAATCCAGACAAAGTCGCAGAGATCAAAGCTGGAAAACTTCCACTCATCAAATGGTTTCTGGGTGTTGTCATGAAATCAACGGAAGGTAGAGCAAATCCGGAAGAAGCGGAAAAAGAAATAAAGAAACAAATCGGATTATAAAACAAAAATCCATCCTCGAAAGGATGGATTTTTGTATCGCTGAGCGATTAGGCGCGAGGGGCGCGGGCTTCCATCGGACGGGCCTTGTTCACCGCAATGCGGCGACCGCCCATGTCCGTACCATCAAACATGGTAATCGCGTTGTCGGCAGCGGCGTCTTCCGCCATCTCTACGAAGGCGAAACCACGCGGACGCTGCGTCTCACGATCCATGGGGATGTAGACAGAGAGCACCTCACCAGCCTGTGCGAAGTGTTGGCGGAGTTCCTCGTCCGACGTTCGGTACGGGATGCCACCAACAAACAACTTTGTGGGCATGTGGGTTAATCGTTCCCGGTAAAGGGAACAATCGTGCGTTAACGAATGAATACGGATTCACGTCTGCGCGACCACTTCCCCGACCATAGGACGGACTTTCGCACGTTGATATCCACAGAAAGAATGACATTATTTATGCTAACTGTCAAGATGTCCTACATATGAAAAAAGCTAAATCCCTCCCCTCTTGCGAGCTCCTCTACACCTTACTCGACGAGCGCATAGAGCATCCAGAAAATTCCAGAACGCTCGATAAAAAGATCCTAAGAAGCTTTGAGCAAGTCCGTACGATCTTCATTCTCGACATGTCAGGTTTTTCTCGGACCGTGCAGCGCTATGGAATTATCCACTACTTAGCAATGATTCAACGCATGCGTCGCATCGTCCAACCGATCGTAACCCATAACAAAGGCGTCGTAATCAAGTTTGAAGCCGACAATTGTTTTGCGGTATTTCCAAAACCAGAAGATGCCGTCGCAGCATCAATACAAATTCATCACGACTTGGAAGTCGCTAACTTGATGACAGATGACGTAAGCGACGTACATGTTTCTATCGGTATCGGACATGGACCGGTGTTACTCTTCTGTGAAGACATGTACGGCAATGAATTAAACCTTGCATCTAAACTCGGTGAAGACGTTGCAGAGCGAGGAGAAATACTTTTGACGGAAGCTGCACGCAAATTAGTAAAAAATAAAAAAAATAAATTTGAAAAAGTTCCTTTAACAATAAGTGGAGTCAACATGCAAGCATTTCGACTATCCACATCACGCACTTGACGCACATTTTAAATAATCTGTGTTATACTTCACTTGCTATCGTTAACGTGATCTTCAGGACGCGTACGACGAGCACCGATCGGTAATTAATTCCGACGGTGAAAACAGAAAGGAGTTGAACCCACATGGCAATGAAAAAGAAACCAGCAAAGCGCAAGGCAGTAAAAAAGACAACCAAGCGTAAGGCTGCACCTAAGCGTAAGGCTGCACCTAAGCGTAAGGCTGCGAAGAAGCGCGCGTAGTCGCACTTCTCCAAAAACGGAGGAGAATCCCTCAGCAACAGGCTGAGGGATTTTTATTTCTCCAGAGAGAAAGATTGTTGCTATACCTTGTTCAGCTTCTCCGCCGAGACACGGATTTTGCCGTATTCACCGTCATATCCGGAAGAAATATCCATATGTCCTTCACGCATCCGAACAATCGCCTCCACAATTTCCGGTGAAGAAACATCTAAAAGTTTTTCTGGCACGATATCCAACAAAACTCCAAACTCCGTACGTCCATCCGTTACGAGTTTAGCAACTTCTTTTCCTACTTTTTTTGAAGAGGCGCCAACACTTAGAACACTACCAATTAACTCAGCAAGAGGAACAATAGAACGATATGGTACGGCTAGTTTTCCACGTTCACCTTCAGGACGCGTTGCTAAATCATCTACACGATGCAAGACACCGATCGTGAGCGGTTTTCCACAAACAGGGCACAAACCTTTTAATTTCTTTGTCTCGGTTGGATTGCAAGAAAATTTACACAAACGATGTCCATCGACATGATACTTACCCTCTTCCGGAAAAAACTCAATCGTTTCAATAAATTTAGAAACATCTTTCTCAACCAAAATACGCCGCAACTCAGAAAAGCTCGGCTGATCCATATCAAACACATTTGCCTCACGACCAAGTTTGTCGAGTGAATGCGCATCAGAATTGGAAACAAGAAAAATAGAATCCAGCGACGGAAGTCGCCAATTCATTTTCGGATCTGAAGAAAGGCCAGTCTCAATCGCATGTACATGCGGCGTCATCTCACCAAAACATTCTTCTATCGAGTCAAATCCCGACATCGATCCAAAGATAGCAAACCACGGTGTCCAAGCATGCGCAGGAATAAGAAGCGCAAGTGGATCCGCCTCCAATAACATCTTGAGCAAATCCTCTGAATCAATACCAAGGATCGGGCGACCATCCGCCTTCAAGTTACAACCTCGCGCAAGGAGTGCTTTGGTAAAACGATCGACACCTTCAAGCGAGGAACACAAAACGCAATGATGAACACGCCTCACTTTACCGCCACGCTTATAAATACAAGAAAGCTCCGTCGACAATAAAAATCGCGTCTTTGACGTATCGTCCGAGAGTTGAAATGTCCCATCACCTTGATCAGTGAGCTCTCGACCAATTTCTTCGCGCCATGCCGGATGCGTAAAATCGGATGTTCCGACAAAATCGATTCCTTTCCGCTCACAAGTCAAGGCGATATTGCGTATCGTTAACTCTTTAGAACAGGCTCTGGACCATTTGGAATGCAAATGAAAATCCGTAATCACGCGCATACTATTTAACGAGAGAAGCACGTTGAATCACGCGCGAATCACTCGGACGATACAAGTCTAAATGCGTTTCATATCGTAAAACCCAATCACCGTCGATAGCGTCCTGATAAAAAGCGGGATTCGTCGCTTTTAACAGCGAGGCATCTGTAACGATAGTCCGTTCAATAGCCCCCGGTTCTGGATTCTTAGCAAAATCAAGCTTTGTTCCGCTCAAACGCAAATACCCAAAGGAGATCGACATCCCGATCAAAACCAGCAAAAAAAGATATATCCTCCAACTAGGCATAAACAGATCTTACCCCTCATATCCCGCCCCGACAATCTTCCTAAAACCGATACGATCCGGTGCCTCATCACCATTCAAACGAAACATACGCCCAAAAACGATAGAACGATCACCGTAACGATCCCGTATAACATCCACCGATTTAGATACGCGCAAGGCGCCTGAATCGCGTAACCCAGGCGCATCATGAGCGCCGGACGCCTGTTCAAGCAAATCGCCAAACCGCAATTGTCCGGTCGGAAGAGATAGGTCACCTAAAGTAACCGCCAAAAAACTCACAGACTCTCTCTGCCATACGCCTTGTAATAAACGCGACGTTTGTCTGACGATAGAAAACGAATCATCGGCCGGCTCATCAAAGCGCGTCCAGTCGCCAATGTATTCTCGAGATTTACGCAAACCAATCGCAACAGAAATACTCCCGGCCAAAAGTCCATATGCCCGCAACCGTCTTCCGGCACGTTCTGCAAGCTTGGTCAGCACGGCTTCGACATTTCCTTCACGATTCACACGATCAGGAACACAGTAAGAATGTCCGACGGATTTAGGAAGCGCATCGCCATCAGAAAGCCTCTCGCATTCCACGGCCCGCAAACGACTCCACCAATAATATCCATTCTTACCGAGCAAACGCATCAAATTACCGATAGGATGATACTTGAGCTCAAGTGGCGTACGGATTCCATACCGCTCCAAACGTCGACGAAGCCGGGGACCGATACCACATAAGTCTTCTAGATTCACACGAGACAAATGCTCATCAAGATTTTCAGACGTGATAATCACCAGTCCGTCCGGCTTCTTCCTATCTGATCCAAACTTAGCTAGAAAACGCGTCGGCGCAATACCAGCAGAACAACGCAACCAATCCCCAATCTCATGCGTTAAACGATATTTCACTCGACTCACTAAAAATGCCGCTTCAGCCGTATCACGTACCCAACCCGTCAAATCAACAAATGCCTCATCAATCGAGTAATGCTCGATCGTATCCGATAATTCGTGCAAAATCTTGAATAAACGAGAAGTGACGGCCCGATATTTGGCTGGATCATTCTGAACAAAGAGCATTTTTGGGCAAGCGTCACGAGCCTGCTCAACCGTCATACCAACTGTAACGCCTCTTTGCTTAGCCTCGACCGATGCAGCGATTACGCAACCCTGCGGATGCAAGTACGCGCATACGCCCACGGGACGTCCACGCAAAGTCGGATTCGCTTGCTGTTCTACAGAAGCAAAATACGAATTCATGTCGACGTGAATAATAATCCGCTCGGGCATAAGCATTCTTCATAGCACACACATTTCTTCCAACTGCCATCCAAGCGACTCTGTATAAAAAGAAAGGCGATAAGCGTTTGCATCGTCGGACACGGAAAAATAATAGACTTTTTCCCGACCAACACGCTCGGCATGCACCAAATTGACTTGCTTAACCTGATAGTGCTGCTTTCCCCATTTAAACATCATGGGTTCAGGCTTGTTTTGCCGAAATGCAACAAGTACCTCGACAGGCTCACGTATGGACTCATAGGACATAAAACGATTGTGCGGATCAAGGATCCGGAGTCGCCAAATTCACGAGCTGTATGATACAACTCGCCCTTGCCTGGATTTTGGCGACTCCGGTTCCTCGATCTCGGATTACAGTTGCTTATACGAACGGATTACGACACGCACAACACCTTGTATCAACGGATCATAACAGTAGATCGGTTGCATGGTTTTGTTAGCTGGTTGCAATCGGATGCGATCTTTTTCTCGATAAAACTTTTTGAGTGTTGCATACGCGTTCTCGAGAAGCGCAACGACCACTTCACCGTTCTTAGGCGACGGATTGCGCTCAACGATCACATAATCACCATCAAAAATTCCTTCATCAACCATCGACTCACCCTTCACACGCAAAACATAAGAATTAGCGGAGTCGGGGACTAGGTCCACCGGAACGGCGAATGTCTCACGCTCTTCCACGGCTTCAATCGGTTGACCAGCCGTAATAAAACCCTTAAGCGGCAAGATAACACTGCGTCCCCAGCGCACAGCCTTGTCTGTTGGTTCAAGCTCGCGATTACCACCTGCCGTTTCCGCACCTCGTAAAAATCCACGCGTACGCAATGACTGAACATGCGTATGAACCGTAGAAGGGGACGCGAGCTCAAGTCCGCCGGCAATTTCACGATACGACGGGGGATACCCGTGCTCGTTAATAAAGTTAACGATGTAATCGAGAACTTCTTTTTGTTTTGGCGTAAGAGGAGCTGACATATAGAACAAGAATAGAACGCACTAGAACAAAAGTCAAACACTCGTAAATACGAACAAAACAAGAACTTATCCACAGAGCCAAAAATTATTCTTTATCTGCTCCCCTAGCTCGAATCCATCTCCATGTCCCAACATCCCCAAATACGATTGCAACACCGCCTCTTCCGACCTTTGTCGTATCCTGCGCATCATCCGTTTCTTGGTTTTGGTTCGCAAAGCACGATGATACGGGAAGTGCGTCCAGCCTAAAAAATCCATACCCGATGACAATGTCTTCAGAAAAACCTTGTCCGGATGCAAGTCGAGCGCCAATTCTTGCGACAAAAGTTCTTGAACGCTCCTCAAAACACATAGCAGCTCCGTGCGACTGGTCGAAAGAAAAATAAAATCATCCGCATATCGAACATAATACTTCACGCGGAGGCTGTACTTCACAAACTTGTCGAATGGATCCATGTAGATATTCGCAAACAGTTGCGAAGTAAGATTTCCAAGCGGTATCCCCTTACCCGGATATGTATGGAAACTTTCGATAATTCCGTAGAGCATCCGTAATAGTTGTCGATCCTCGATTTCACGAGCTAAGAGCTCGGCTAGAACAAAATGATCGATGCTCGCAAAAAATTTCCGGATATCACACTTAAGAACCCAGCAGGTCTTGGAGTGGTTGCGACTGACTTGAAGTCCTTTCTTTTGAAATCGATCCAAACCGCGATGAACACCCTTCCATTTCTGGCACGAGAATGAATCGAAAATGAATTTGCTGGCAAAATACGGATAGAGTTTTCGATGAATAACATGATGCATCAAGCGATCGCGAACCGAAGCTTTGTGGATTATTCTCGGCTTTGGATCATTGATGCGGAATTCATGATACGGGCCATGCGCATAGCCTCCAGAAGCCAAATCTCCATGCAGGCTGACGATACGATCCATCAGCGATAAGCCAAACTCCTGCACGTCTTTCTTCTTTCGCTTCCCGCGGATAAACTCTTGCCAAGCCTCGCAAAGATTTTCGAGCGAAATAACTTCATCAAAACTTACTTCACATCTCTTCATCCCTATATGTTACCCCCCCCCACGCACAAAACCACCCGTCTAACCTGCCCCTCATTCAAATAGCAACCGAAGCGTATAAGCTTTGGCATGGATTCCATAACAAATTCCCACGGCTTTCAAAATTCTCGTTAGGCGGGAAGATAGATAATCTTTTCGGTGAACTGTTAGAAGATCTTTTTCTTGCCCGATATGCAAGCAGAGATCAAAAATTCTCCTATGTAAATGCAGCTGGTGCAAAAATCGATCTGCTCAAATTCTTTGCCCAAATCGCGTGGGAGATTAACGCATTAAATCCTGGTCAATTTGCCGCGTTATCCACCCCGCTAAACGAAATCAGCAACATGATTGGCGGGTGGCAAAAACAACTGCAAACGAAATCCCGCCCCGCGAATGGCGGGACGGGATAACATAAAGAGAGTTGCGGACGAGGAGCAGGCGGTCGTCGGAGTTCAGATCGTTGTCGATCCAGTTGTCGTTCAAGATGCGGTCGCGATCGTTCGCGTTCAGCATCGTCACGTACTGGTTGTCGTCATCGCTCCGCGCAGACGAGCCCAACGTATGTATCGAAAGCCATCAAGATCACCACCCCGCCTCTCGCGAGAGGCGGGGTTGAATTTTATTTGGGGCCACGAGCCCGCCAGATTCCGATACCAAGTATCTTTATGTTTGAAACGAGTCGTCACACGCTACCGTACAGAAATTCTGTCCGATATTCTGGTATACGATCCCATTCAGATTTCGATCGTTAGCGACCTTGATCACTAACAGTTTCATCTACTTTCCAACACGAAGCATATCATGAAAATTAATGGGCCCCGCATA
>CAYZVS010000008.1:0-21611 GCA_964482085.1 uncultured Gammaproteobacteria bacterium | reverse complement strand
AGCCTAAAGCTTTCTCTATCTGTTTGGCTGTATATTGAACAATCTTAACGTGCTGATCAGCGAGCTTATCATCCAAGTAGTCTTTGGTAACAAGTGTATTTTTAAGCTTAGACATCTCGCTTTGTAATTCGTCCTTTGTCACCATCACCGCTTTGATACCTGAAACTTCTTGTTCAACCTTCATAAATCGATCATCCATCTGTTGAGCTAAATCGTGTACCGCTTCCAAGACTTCCCCGCTTGAGGAATCAATCATTATTCGGATCTCTTGAAGAAGCTCTTAGTTTGAAACACCCTTCGGCGAAGTTTTCACACCCACATACTATACTCCGTTCCAGGAAAACGCTTCCCTTGTCAAGGGGATAACCATCCACCCGTTCGATCCATCCACATCTTGACAACTCCCTCAAAATATTCCAACGGAGTATATCAAGGCCCGGGAACAACGTTTGATTTGATGCTTATCGAATAAACGCTTGGACCGGTAACCAAATCGTGTATGACCCCACACGTCGTGGGTCGGTTTTTCAACGTCTTGTTTTTTTCACTCATACTTTCCCCTCTCCCTTTTTTCCACGCATCCAATATCGCGCATGCCGCAGTACAGCCAATCATTGGTGAAGTAAATTGGGCCGGCTCGTCGCTCTCCTCCGCCGACGAATGGCTCGAACTTTGGAACAATTCCGACGAACCCCTCGTTCTGACCGGATATATACTCCGTGGTGCCTCCCCGTCCGATATCACATTCGATGAAACGCAAAGCATTCCACCTCGTGGAACATTCCTCGTCGCAAATTACATTGATACGGATACCAAGTCCGCCATCGCAACCTCGACACAGCTCGTCACCACAGCCATCTCCCTGTCCAATACAACGCTTCACATTGAACTACTGGCACCCGACGGTTCCATGATCGATTCAACAGGCAATGGAACACCGTCAGCAGGTTCATCCTTACCGGAAAAAACATCCATGATTCATCAAGTCGATGGAAGCTGGGCCAGTGCAACGACATCGATAAATCTCAAGATAGACACAACCGATCTCGCCACACCGGGCGTTTGCGACGGCTGCACTTCACCAGATATGGAAACCGAACTCCCGGAACCTATCCTCGAGCCAATCCCGGAACCGGAGACTGAACTCCCTATTATCGAAATCCCCTCTTCCACTGAATCAAACACGGAACTTCCGACATCCACAGAGCCAGTGATCCAACCAGAAACACCGACCTCAACCGAACCCGTGCTGGAACCGCTTGTCGGGACATCCAGCACAACAGAGATTACTATTCCTACCACGACCACGATACAGCTTCCTATACAAGCACCCATTCCTGCGCCAAGTGTTTTGCAAACAACAAATACGGCGGCGCCAACCATGACTTCAATCGCTGCACCGTCTTTATCTGCAAATCTTCGTTTGTACGCAATATTCCCTGCTCCGGAATCCGGAGACGAATGGATCGAGCTTCTTGCTCCAACCGGAACAACCCTTGCCAAAGCCGCCAACTGGAGCCTACATGATGCAACGGGATCAATATTCAAATTCACATCCAACGATTCACGCGTATCTGTAAACGGGACTATTTGGCATGTGCCGCTTGCTTCTGCGCGCCTAAATAATAGCGGAGATGTTGTAGAGCTTGTCCGTCCTGACGGTTCCATCGCAGAACGCATGACATATCCGACAACGGCCAAAGGAACTCGCTGGATAAAAAGCTTGGATAGAATGGCCTGGACACAAGATCCAATTCCAACCACATCGGCATCACCTATCACCGCCTCAACATCTACGCTAATCGCGGAACAAATCACGATCACTCCTACAGAAGTACCCGCTCCAACCATCGAACTACCAACAATCGAACCAACGATAACAACACAAGCCAAAGCAACCACAACCAAGCCCGCAACGAAGACGACAAAGACAACCACAAAAACAACAACTAAACCCAAAACCTCAACCCCAAAAATCGAGTTGCCGCCTCCGATCATTACCCTTGATATGCTCCAACAATTAGAACCAGAAATCCGAGTAACGCTCGATGGCGTTGTCGGTACCGTTCCCGGAATCCTAGGAAAAAATCAATTCACACTACATACACCCGATGGCCGAGGTCTACTCGTCCGCGGATCCAGCAAACAGGTCTCCCCGGAATACGGAATCAAAATCCGCGTAACTGGAACATTAAGTCTCAATGATGATGGTCTTTCACTCCGTATGCTATCCAAAGACAGCTGGACCAAGATCGATGAAACAGAATCCGTTGAACCACGCGTCGTAGATCTACTCGCGCTCTCACAAGAGGACGCTTGGAGCTTAGTCCAAGTCACCGGTACCATCCTCGCTATCAGCAGTACAAAAATCACTCTTGAACTCGGAGGATTTCCAATCACGGTTAAAATCCGTCCTGTCACCGGCTATCGTGCAGCGCGTCTGTCCAAGGGCGATGTGATACGAATTCTGGGCATTATCGATACGCGTGCAGAAGAGCCGATACTCTACCCAAGAACCACTACTGACATTGAAATCATCAGCCACGCCAAGCTTGCCTCGTCAGACTCGGTCAAAGGCAACCTACCAGCCTGGACCCCTTTTGGAGCCGCTGGAATCACCCTAGCCGTAACAGAAGGCTATAAACGCCTACGTCGACTCGCAAAAGACAGGAAATACAAGAAACTAGCTGCTCTTGCACAATAAATCGGCCCTTGATAACGTATGGGTCGCCGCAGACATTACGGTGACCCGAGCGGGTATCGTATAGCGGCTATTATGCTACCTTGCCAAGGTAGAGATGAGGGTTCGACTCCCTCTACCCGCTCCAACAAAAACGCTCCGAGAAATCGGGGTGTTTTTGTTTTGAGCAACGGGTTGACAAAGCCCGATATTTCATTACAATGCGCCAGCACCATTTACCGGAGGTCAACATGACCATCTATAGCTACGGACAAGCAGAACCGATCGTTCAGAAGCTCATCGAGCTCCTTCCACCCCAAAGTGAAATCCTCGACATCGGCTGCGGCGAGGGTCGTAACACGCTCCCCCTAGCTCGCCATGGGATGCGTGTCGAGGGCTGGGACAAGGACCTAAAAGAGATCGACAACCTGCAGAAGCTCGCAGGGCAAGAGCAGTTACCGATCAAGGTCGTCCCCTGCGACATGCGTGATTTCCGCATTGGATACGATCGCTGGAACGCGATCCTAACCATCCTGTGCCTGCACTATCTCCGTCCGGAAGATGCGATCGAGCGACTCCTACGCGTACGCTTGGCCCTGATCCCCGGCGGCTATCACGCGCTCGTCGTGTTCACCAAGGACGGTGACCTCGCTCGCCAACGCGACGATCGCTTCTACCCGCCGCTTCACGAACTCAAGAAGCACTACGCTTCCTGGGAAATTATCACTGAAAAAATCGATTCAGTAAGATGTCTGCAAAAAGGCCCACAGGGTCAGACGCTCATAAACGAGTGTCTCACGCTTCTTGCTCGTAAACCCCTCTAGAACCCCGACAAACTCCACGAGTTGTCGGGGTTTGTCGTTTCCTGTTACGATCACACTCGTGAAAACGATTTATCTGGTCCGCCACGGCAAAGTCGATAATCCAGGCAGAATTTTTTATACAGCCAATTTTCCGCTTGGAAATCAAGGCGCTCGCCAAGCTCAACTTCTTGCCAAAGATATTAAAAACTCCGACTGCAATCCAGTACGGATTCTCTGCTCACCGTATCTAAGAACAAGAGAAACAGCAGAAATTATCGCACAAGAACTAGACGGCCATGAAGTTGAAACCGATGATCGCCTTATCGAGTGGCAAGTCGGTGAATGGTTTGGAAAACCCTTGGATGATTTCCGCGTGGCAGCAGGTTACGATGAAGAGCCATTTCATCTCAAGCTAAAAAACATCGAACAATTTGAAGAGCTTTCCAAACGAGTGATCGATGCAATTCATGACGTTTTAAAAAGCCTTCCAGAAGAAAGTTGCGCGATCATGGTCAGCCATCGTGAATCGATGGTTTCTGCAATACTCAAACTTGAAAATCAGCCCGACTGGAGCTTGATCCCAAAAAAGGACTTCCCGCCCGGATCTAGCTGGAAACTAACCTTTCAAGACGGAGAATTTATAGAAGCCTCCAAATATCTGGATCGATCAACAGTGCTATAATCGCTTCATGGACACCCAACGTATTCTGCTTGCCATCCACTTATTTGGATTTGCAATCGGTGTCGGCGGCGCAACCGTTACAGATGTCTTCTTTCTGAAATTTTTAAAAGATTTTAAAATTTCACGCACAGAAGCAGAATTCATGCGCACGCTATCAAGAATCCTTTGGATCGGTGTCGTGATCCTTGCATTGAGCGGACTCGGCCTCTTCCTTCTCGACCCTGCTCGATTACTCACATCCGCCAAATTTCTTTCCAAGATGGGCGTCGTTCTTGTCTTGCTGCTGAATGGATGGTTCCTACATTTTGCTGTAACACCCACCCTGAAGCGCATTGCCTTTCATGAGGATCCACACCCACTCGCCAAACAGTTCCGACAAATTAGACAACGTGCGTTCATTTCCGGTGGAATCTCGATCGTCTCTTGGTATTACGCATTCTTCCTAGCGATTTCCCGCTTCCAGTCCGTAACCATGACAGGCTTCCTAGCCCTCTATACCCTCCTCCTTGTCGCTGCTTTTGCAGGAGCCCTCCTCATGGACGACCGCCTCTCTAGAGCCGCTAAATCCGCCAGAACTAGCCCTCTTGCAGGATCAAAAAGGATCGGCTAACCTAGGCCCCACAAAGTAAGGGCGTGTAGCTCAGTTGGTTAGAGCGTTACACTGATAATGTAAAGGTCGATGGTTCGACTCCATCCACGCCCACCATAAAAAAATCCCCCGATATTCGTCGGGGGATTTTTTGTCGGTTACTTGGCTGTTTCTTCACGATTGATCTGGATAGTGGCGACTTGTCTACCTGACTTATCCTTTTGGCCCGCGATGATCACAGACATCTTTACATTGCCTTTAACATACTTGTTAAAAAACGTTTTTGTAATATCAGTCTCGGATTTTCTCTCATACCCGTTGGCAATAAGCTGGCTATTGTACCACTCCGTGAGTTGAGACGACTCCGCATCAAACACGGTTACAACTAAAGCAGCGCGCTTACCATCTTGCGTCAACACGGCTGTACTTGGAATCGCTCCACTATAGATCGGAATATCTGTGGGAAAGCCACTAGGAATCTTTACATTTGTCCCTAGAGAAATCGCCTCGCCCGTCTTTGGGTCCTTGAAAACAACTCCTCCGGACTCGACATCAACATCAATCTTGCCACCTGCGCCAGCTTCTAAAATTTTCTCGGCTACTGTTACTCCAATTTTTTTATTGATTTTTTCTTGAACGCTGGCAAAAGGGTTACAGCCTAAACCCATGACACTGACGGCGACCAAAGACGCAACCAATAAAGGCGATGTATGTTTCATGATAATTACTCAATAATATTAACTCGACGCGTGACGGAAATCAAACTCTTATCTGTTTGATTGGTCGATGATTGGTCGATGACATTCACAACGATAACGATATTACCTTTCAGGAATTCATGAGAAGTCACATCTCCCTGACTGGCACTCTGACCTCTCGTAAACCCATCTTGGACATACTTTTCGTCATACCACTGAAGCACCGTCATCGATTCATCTCCAGAGGTAAGGGACAGTACCGCCTGATCTGGCGACTCTGCGTCGTAAATAAAACTGAATACCTTACTATTCTCATAACGAACCACATCACGAGGAAAGTCATTTGGTAAAGCAACTTCATTTAAAACGATGTTGTGCGCAGGTACCTTGCTAGTCGACGGAGGTGGGAGCTGCACTTCCGGACCTGGAGCGCATCCGGCGCCAACCAAAGCCAAACTGGAAATAGCAGTAACAAAAAGAGTCGTATATTTCATACGATTCTTATGATAACCCCGTTGCCGCCACTAGCCAAACAACTCCTCTTTGAGCTGTTTCTTAGTATCAATCCCAGCTGCCTGCAACAAACCACGAACCGACTCCATGAACGGACGCGGTCCGCACATCAGATAAATCGAATCCGCACCGATAGCAGAATGCCGAGCCAACATCTCACCATCCAAACGACTGTGTTCACCAGACCAATCACTCGGTGCTTGCTGGGTAAGCATCGGCACAAATCGGAACCAAGGCTCCGTTTTACTCATCGCTAGAAACTCCTCCAAATACGGAGACTCTTCAGCGTATTTATTAGAATAAAATAATGTAACAGATCGTGATACGCCAGACTTCTGTATCGAGCGGATCATGCTGCGTAGCGGCGTCACGCCGATACCTCCAGCAAACATAACCAACGGGACTTCATTCTGTGGCAACACAAAAACACCAAACGGTCCCTGCACACCCACAACATCATCCGGCATCAGTTTTGACGCGCGCTTTGTAAAGTCACCATGTAATTTGATACCCATCTCCAAACGCTTGGAGCATTCTTCCGGCGCTAAAGAGATCGAATACGCGGCCTTAGCCCAAGGGGTTCCATCCGGATTAAACAAATGTAAATACACCCATTGGCCAGGCTTAAATACCGGCATATCCGTCTGATCCTCCGGAGCCAAAACAAGCGTATACGTTTCTGCCGTCTCCCATTTCACTTCCTGAATACGGAAACGACGGACAACCAAGACAGGATTAATAGCCATGACTAGTGCTTGGCAATATATGCCTTCATTGATTTGGCAATTTCCTTGTGCGCGTCCTTCAACGATCCAAATCCGCCAATCGTAATCTTGTCGTACTTCTTTTTCTCGAGTTTCTTATACTCCTTGAAAAAAATCAGAAATTCTTCCTGAACATGCTTTGGCAAATCAGCGATCGATTTCATCTCGTCAAAACGAGGATCAACCTTAGAAACTGGTACGGCGATAATTTTTGCATCATCACCATCTTGGTCGGAAGTCTTAATCATGCCAATCGCACGAGCTTTCACCACACATCCGGAAAATGTCGGATACGTTAAAAGCAAACAGACGTCGGTCGCGTCACCATCTCCGGCATGCGTCTGCGGAATAAATCCATAGTCAAACGGATAAAACGTCGACTGATGCAGTGCGCGGTCGAGTTTAAAGTAACCACCTTCTTCATCGTACTCAACTTTATTAGAAGATCCTTTTGGCAAATCGATAACGACATTGAACTCTTCTGGCGTACCGCAGGGCACTTCATGGTACAGGTTGATACCTTTCATAGGGCTTAACGGTACAAATTTACGGAGAAAGCGTCAAACAGGATTAAGAAAGCAAGCCCTGCACATCTTCCCAGGTTAATGCACTTAAGTCTGCCTCTGACTCTTGAACCAGAGCATCAAACAACTGACGCTTGCGGACCTGAAGCTCCATCACCTTTTCTTCAACAGAACCTTTCGTAACGAGCTTGTAGACGTTCACAGACTTAGTTTGCCCAATACGATGCGCACGGTCCATGGCCTGCGCCTCGACCATTGGATTCCACCACGGATCAAACAGAATAACCGTATCGGCTTCCGTAAGCGTAAGCCCGGTGCCTCCGGCACGTAAGGATAAAAGGAAAACCGGTATCTTTGGATCTTTGCTGAACTTTTTAATCTCACCCTCACGGTCACGCGTCTTACCTTCAATCGTTGCATGACCAATACCAAGCTCATCAAGAGCATCACGCAACAAATCAAGCATTCCCGTAAACTGTGAAAACAATAATACTTTATGACCACCTTCCACCGCCTGACGCACAAGTTCTAACGCTAATCCCATCTTTCCGGACATTTCTTCCGTTCTTGGTAAACGAGGGTCAACCAGCGCCGGGTGATCGCAAATACGACGAAGCTTCATCAGCGCCGTTAAAATCTCAATACGCGACTGAGCAAATCCTTTCTCTGCCACGGCCTTCATCACATTCTCGCGCACATCTTCAAGCGTTCGAGTGTAAACAACCAATTGCTCGGGAGTAAGCGGCGCGTGCATGGTCTGCTCAACCTTAGGCGGCAAATCTTTCAACAACGCCGCCTTCGTACGGCGCAACATGAAGGGACGAATACGCGTACGCAATCGGTCGAGCGCGCCTTGATCTTGTCGATCTTTAATTGGTCGCTCAAAGCGGCGGCGGAAATCCGCTGTCGTTCCCAAGAAACCCGGCATCAAAAAATCATAGATCGACCACAGCTCATGTACGCCATTCTCAAGCGGCGTACCCGTAAGCGCCAGACGAAAATCCGCTGGAACGAGTTTTACAGATTTCGCTGTCGCTGTCGCAGAGTTCTTGATGTATTGCGCTTCATCGATAATACAGGTACGGAAAGCCCTCCCTCGATCCAAATACTGCGGCAAATCACGCTGTAATGACGGGTAGGTCGTGATAATTAAATCATAATTATCAACCGTACGGATGATCTGCTCGCGCTCCTCTGCTGTTCCTTCAACAACCAACGTTTTCAAATCAGGAACATACTTAGTCGCCTCTTCTGACCATGTCATTGTGAGCGTTTTTGGACAGACAACCAAATCTGGGGCATCCCCCTTTTTTCTCGTCGCCTGCAAAAATGCAAGAACCTGCAACGTCTTACCCAAACCCATATCGTCAGCAAGAATTCCACCAAAGCCATACTTTCGTAAAAACGCGATCCACGACATACCGTCGACCTGATACGGACGTAAAATCTTTTCAAGATGTTTTGGCGGTTCAACCGGTTCAATCGGCTTTCCAGCCTGCGCCTCCGATAAAAACTGACGAAAAGCGGCATCCGTCGTTTCCATGCGGGCGGATTGGATACGCTCAAGTAATGCTTGCATCTCCGGCGCATCAAACAGACGTCCGGAAAAAGATCCGTCATCCTTTTGTTCTGCACGATTCAAGAAGTCCGCAAGACGTTCCAACTCTTCTGTGTTCTCATATTCTATCAACGTACCGTCGGATGTACGCACAAACGGCCGTCCGCTACTCACAGCATCAAGCAACTCCTTTGTATCGATATCCGCTTCCTTGCAATGCCACGCAACAGAAAAATCAAACCAACCCGTTCGTGAAGATGAAACTCCAATCTTTGGAGAGATAGCCAAACGTCTCACGGCTAGTTTTTCGAGCACGCCAGGATCAGCCGTTACCGTGTATTGATACTCAATCTCTGGCAAAACATCTTTTGAGAAAGCATAGAGCTCGTCTGCCGGAACCCGGAAGACATACGCTTCATCGGTCGGGATCAACGGATACGCATGCGCCAAAAAAATACGTGCTTCACCCTCTACATCCCAGTCACGATCCGCTTCATGCACTCGACCCTCCTTATCGGTCATAGAATCCTTCTCTCCCGCGAGTGACATAAGCGGTACTTGAAGCGGTCCATAGTCCACAATCGCCTCAACGCGAAGGGCTCCGCCATCGGCAAAAGAAATGCCAATACGGATGGTGTCGATGGCGTGTAAACGCGGCTTTGGAGCAAAAGGCATTAACAAGGGGCGAGGGTACCATGCTTTCTTCTTTTGCGCTACGATCAGATTTGTCTATGGAAAAAACCTGGTCTATCGTTGGTTGGATCGCTCTTGGCGCCTTAGCGACGGCTATCGGTACGGGCTACTTCCTTTTCCAGTCCAATAGCGACCGAGCACGTCTCATTCAGGCCTCCGAGCAAGCCAGACAACAGTCGGAAAGTCTGGCCGCCGCCAGTCACAAGCTTGCAGAAGACGCCAACACAAAACTAAGTTCTGCTTCAGAAGAAATTAAGAGCGCGCAAGAAATTATTCGTAAATACGATGAAGAGAGAAGCCTCCTCGCAAAAGCCGATCCGCTCATCAAAACAAAAACTTCAAACAATTGGAAAGAGTGGGTCAATCTTCCTCTCGGCTTCACGATGAGACTTCCTCCAGCAATGAATAATACCGGAAATGAAATCTTTTTTGACTTTGATTGGTTGCGCATTCAACCCTACGACTCAGGCCGTGAAGCAGCCTGGCGACAACAAGCGTCAACCACCGGTGACATAACCTATTTTGTCGACGGAAAACTCCTAATCGGCACGCGCGGCTCAGAATGGATTCTGCGCGATCAAATTGGCGCATCATCAACGATGCTGATTTGGGCAAAACCTGGTAATGCGCAAAATGAACGTAACTTACTTGAAGCTCTCTCCACACTCACCTTCCGACAATGAAGCCTTGGAAAAAACTTCTCAACTGGTTTGACCACGCGGGCCGTAAACTCTCATGGCGCGGCACGCGTGACCCGTATCGGATTCTCGTTTCAGAAATAATGCTGCAACAAACACAAGTTGCACGTGTGGTCGACTTTTATCGCGCATGGATGAAACGTTTTCCAACATTCACAGCACTCGCAAAAGCAACAAATAGTGAAATCATCCACGCCTGGGCTGGCCTCGGCTACAATCGTCGCGGTTTAGCTTTACGCGATATCGCTCGGCACATCGCAACAAACGGAATTCCGACCACGCGTGACGAGTGGCTCACACTCAAAGGCATCGGCCCCTACACCGCCGACGCGCTAGCTACGTTCTCACTCCATGAGCGGCGCTGGCCCATCGACACCAATCTCCGCCGCGTCGGCGGCAGACTCTGGCTCGGCAAACCATACCCACAACCGATCGACGACGAACGCATTCATAAAAAAGCAGAGATCTGGCTTCCAAAATCCGGACGTTACTTTGACATTCCCCAAGCCGCCTTCGACCTCGCGACTTCTATCTGCACCAAAACTCCCACCTGTTCGATTTGCCCCCTCAAAAACGATTGCCTCGCCGCTCCAAAGTTTCTTACCGGAAAAGTAAACGCACCAAAACAAATGGTAAAAAAATCTTTCGAGAATATTCGTGACGGCAAACGCTGGCCCGATCGTATCTATCGAGGACGAATCCTCTCCGCGATTCTAAAATCCCCATCTCCAATTTCCCTCTCAAAAATCGGACCTCTTATTGATTCAACCTTTTCTGAAATCGACCAAGTCTGGATAGAAGCCATGGTCAATCGTTTAGTGAAAGATGGATTACTAAAGAAGTCGAACAATAAACTTACTCTTCCGTAAGCCTAAACAATTTAACAGCATTCTCCGTCGTTTGTTTTGCGACTTCCTCCAAAGTCATCCCACGAACCTTTGCGACATGTTTTGCGACCTCCTCGACATAAGCCGGCTCATTTCTTTTTCCACGAAACGCCGTCGGCGCAAGCCAAGGCGCGTCCGTTTCAACGAGTAGTCGACCCATCGGAATATTCTTGATCGTCTCATCAATCGACGTCTTTGGATCCTGTCCTTTTCTCAACCCAAATGTCGCAATTCCATTCACCGCGATATGCATTCCAAGATCAAGCAACGGCTTCGCTTCCGCCCAAGTTCCGGTAAACGAATGTACCACACCTCTCGCATAACCCGTCTCTTCAAGAATTTCTGCGAGTCTGGTCAACGCATCACGACAATGAATGACCAACGGTAAATCCAACTGCTTTGCCGCCTCGATATGCGTGCAAAAAACCAGTTCTTGTTTTTGAATAGCCGGCTCACGGTCTTCCGGTAATCGATAAAAATCCAAACCCGCCTCCCCAATCGCCACAACTTTTTTTGAGGTACGAGCCAAAGACACCAATCCCTCAACCGTCACATCATGCTCATCAACTTTTCCTTCATCTTCATCAACATACTCGGAGGTCGTATGCGAAGGATGTAAGCCGACCGTAGCCCAAATTCCCTCTGTCGCATCCGCAAGCGCAATCGCCTTCTTTCCGTTCTCCGTAGCTGTCCCAATCGTCATCGCCCAAATGTTTTTCTCTTTCATCCGCGCCAAAACTCCCTCGCGATCAACGTCGTAGGCTGGAAAATGGACATGACAATGCGTGTCGATCAAGAACGGCTTCACAACAAGAATCTCAGCACACTCGTAAACGCCGACATGCTCCAACGCGCCACAGTCGAGCCTCCAAGCCACCCAATTAAGGTCGGATCAAGACGGAGCGTAAGAACAACATACACACTCGACCCCACCAAAACGATGCCGGTAAACAGTCCGAGTATCGCTCCAATAAATTTATCCGCAGCAGAAATAATCGGCAGGGAGGTAATAATTTTAAGGACTTTATCCGCGAGCGTAAACAACCAGCCCACCAATCGAATAACAAGTATAAAAATCAAAACAAATCCGATAAACTGCGCAAGGCCCAAACGCCCCGGCATAAGCAACACCAAAATCTGTCCAAGCCCCGGCGCAAAAAATCGCGCCGCAATAAAGGCGATTACTGCACCAATCAATTCTCCGAGAGTCTCAACAAAGCCATTCGTCCATCCACGTCCAACAAAGGAGAGGATAATGAGAAGCAAGACAACGTCTACCAAGATCATGCTTTGGATTCTACCTCAAGACGAGGAAATAATATATCACCTTTCACAACCGATGCTCCAGGCTGCAAACCTCCCCAATTCCGGTCATTCCAGCTCGCTTTATCTGCATCAACAGAAAGATTTGCAAGAACCTTGGTCGCACCCGCTGGAATAATAGGCAGCAACGCAAGTCCAATATGTCTAAGCGCCTCAGATAATTGATACATAAATGGACTCACATCAATACCTTCTTTTGCTTTCTTAAACGGCGCTTGAATATCAATCTCCTTGTTACAAGATGCAACTAATTCATCAATCGCCTTCAACGCATCATCAAAATGAAAACGCGCGAGCGCATCATCGTATCGCTTCCAAAAACCCTCAACATTAAAAATATCCGGAGTAACTACCGGCGCCTTTCCCTCGCAATATTTTCCAACCATCGTCCCAACGCGTGAAGACAAGTTTCCAATGCCATTCACCAATTTAGAACCATAATGCTCCTCAAAAAGTTTCTGTGAGAAATCTCCATCCGCATAAGCCGGTAATGCACCAGCAAGATAATGACGGACCGCATCCGTGCCATATCGCTGAACCAAATCGTACGGATTTACAACATTCCCAAGGGACTTGGACATTTTTTGACCCTCCGCTGTGATAAAGCCATGGATGAAAATCTGCTTAGACAAAGGCAACTTTGCAGAAAGCAACATCGCTTGCCACATCGCCGATTGCTGACGCAAATTATCTTTTCCAGCGACCTGTACCCCCGGCCAAAAATCCTCAAACATCTGCTGATTCTCCGGCCAGCCCAATGTGGAAATATAATTCACCAGCGCATCAAACCAGACATACATCACTTGCTCCGAATCATTCGGTACAGGAACACCCCAAGGAAGCTTGGCGGCAAGACGCGAGATACTAAAATCCTGCAAACCTCCGGCGACGAAACTTCGAATCTCATTCAAGCGCGTATCTGGAATAACAAAATCCGGATGCGACTCATAATGCGCAAGCAACGCCTCGCCATACTTTGAAAAACGAAAGAAGTAATTCTCCTCATCAATGATTTCAATTTCCATTTTTGGATGGATCGGGCAACAGCCATCAACCAAATCCGAATCAGTCTTTTCTAATTCACAACCAACACAATATTTTACTTTATACGCTTTCTTATAAATATCCCCGCTCGCATCGCATCGCTTCCAAAATTCCTGCGCAGCAGCAATATGATGCGTATCTGTCGTACGAATAAAATTGGTATACGTAAGATTCAACGCTTCTTTTAAGCCGTGAAACTTAGCGGCATATTCATCGCAATACGCTTTTGGTTCAACACCCGCTTCTTGCGCTTTCTGCCAAATCTTCAATCCGTGTTCATCAGTACCGGTATTGAACACAACCTCATTCCCGCGCAAACGTTCAGCACGTGCCAAAATATCCGCCTGGATAATCTCCAACGCAAAACCGATATGCGGATCGGCATTCACATACGGCAAGGTTGTGGTCAGATAATATTTGGACATAGCGTTGTCATTCCCGTGAAGACGGGAATCCAGGACCAGTAATAATCACAAATTCCCCCTTTGAGCTCGTAGCTTGAAGCTGTTCGACAACCTCGTCAACCGTACCGCGATACAGTGTCTCATGCATCTTCGTCAGCTCCCGCCCGACAAAAATCTTACGTTCTTTGGATAACGTCGCCGCCAAAGATTCCATCGCCTTCCCAATGCGATGCGTAGATTCAAAAAACACCGTCGGAATTTCTCGTGCTGCTACTTCTTGAAAGAATGTCTGCCGACCCTTCTTGTGCGGAGCAAATCCAAGATAAAGAAAGTCATCCATCGCAAATCCACAAACCGAGATAGCCGCCGTTAATGCAGATGGTCCGGGTATCGGCTCGATTTTAATTCCATGCTGAACACAAGCCGCAACCAACTTTCCACCCGGATCATTTACCCCTGGCGTCCCTGCATCAGAAATGTAAGCAATGGATCGACCTGCCTGAATCTCGCTCGCAATACGCGACACGATTTTTTCAGAAGAGTGTTCATGCAAAGCAATGAGCGTCTTCTTGAGCTCGTAATGCTTTAAAAGCTTCCCAGATACACGCGTATCCTCGCAAGCAACAGCATCCACCTCTTTTAAGATACGCAAAGCCCGAAGCGTAATATCTTCAAGATTGCCAATAGGCGTTGCCACGATGTAGAGGATTCCAGCCATGGGTGGATGATTTACCTGAAAAATCGTATCATGCCAACATATGAATGTCCGTACGAACCGTACTTTGCAGATTCTGAGCCTATTCTGTGCCCTCGCACTCATGGGACTTGGTTGCAGTAACCCGGCAACACGCAACGCACAAAACAATCCACAAATCGTTCCAACGGAAGTAAAACAAACAAATACCTTTGATCCAAACGCGCCTCGTCCTATCGACATGGAGGGACCTTCTCCGGAAGGGATGATCGCCAGACAAGCACTCCAAAACTTAGCGACCGCCAAAAGCTATCGCACAACCATGGTCGTACCAACAGCCTCTGGTACCGTCACTGCTTCCGCTGATGTGAACCGCGAGCAAGGAATCATGGGTAATCTCGTCGTACCGAGTGCCCAAGGACAGCTCACATCGGACATCTACATCTCTGGTGAAACCGTTCTGTTCCGTCAAGGCGATTCTGCCTGGTCCGATATTTCCAAATCAGAGGATGGCAAACAACTAACCAATCTTTTTCAAAACGCTCTAGCACCAAATGGTACAGATGTGACTCGCATCGTAAGTGACAACACTCGTACGATAGAAACCAAAGAAGATGCGAGCGGCTGTACACTCTACACATTGAGTCAGGTCAACGAGGCTGGAAAACGCATCCCATACCAAATCTGTATCCGCAATGACATCCCGAGCTTCTTATCACTCCAAACCCCAGCCGGAGTTCTAACGATAAGCTATACCGACGTCAATACAAACGTAGAAGTAAAGCGACCACAATAAATAGAAAAACCGCCCAATGTGGCGGTTTTTTCTTTACAAAGAGCGATATTGCAAAGTTAGCAGTCACTATGCTAGAGTGCTAATAACACTATGTTGCCGCAAAACTTCACCACAAAATCACAAGAAGCTCTTCAGCTCGCTCAACAGCTCGCTCTCGGAAATGGTCAGCAGGCCTTAGAACCCGTTCACCTACTCGCCGCACTTCTCGAGCAAGAAGACGGTATTGTTCCGGCTATCTTAAAAAAGCTCGCCACCGATGTCCCTTCTCTGAAAGGTGATGTCGATGACATCTTGGTAAAACTTCCCAAAGTCCAAGGTATGGGTGGCCTTGGTCAACTTTTTCTGACTCCAGAAATTACCAAAACACTTCAAAACGCAGAACGTGCCGCCAATCAATTCAAGGATGCCTATATCTCCACCGAGCATCTTTTGATTGCTCTTGCAGAAGGCCGTGATGAAGTCGCGGAAGTTCTCAAGCGCTACAAAGTCATCACCGATGAAATCTTAAAAGCGCTCAAAGATGTTCGTGGCAATGTAAAAGTTGATTCTCCAGAACCGGAAAACAGTTTCCAAGCACTAGAAAAATACGCGCGTAATCTAACCGCACTTGCTCGTGGTGAGAAACTCGATCCAGTTGTTGGTCGTGATGAAGAAATTCGACGCGTCATGCAAATCTTACTGCGTCGTACCAAGAATAATCCTGTTCTTATCGGTGAAGCCGGTACGGGTAAAACAGCTATTGTCGAAGGTCTCGCACAACGCATCGTTGCTGGCGACGTTCCAGAATCTCTGAAAAACAAAGAAGTCATGGCCCTCGATGTAGGCGCGCTCGTTGCCGGGACAAAATTCCGTGGCGAGTTTGAAGAACGTCTCAAGGCCGTCATTCGTGAAGTCGAGAAATCCGCCGGAAAAATCATTCTCTTTATCGATGAGTTGCACACGCTTGTTGGCGCCGGTGCCTCCGGTGAAGGCGGCACGCTCGATGCTTCCAACATGCTCAAACCAGCCCTAGCGCGTGGTGAACTTCGTGCACTGGGCGCAACAACACTTCAGGAGTATCAAAAGCATGTTGAAAAAGACCCGGCACTCACTCGCCGCTTCCAGCCTGTGATGGTCAACGAACCATCTGAAGACGACACACTCGCGATTTTGCGTGGCATCAAAGATAAATATGAAGTGCATAACGGTGTCCGTATTACTGACGGCGCTCTTATCGCAGCCGTAAAACTCTCCAGCCGCTACATTACGGATCGTTTCCTGCCAGACAAGGCCGTTGATTTGGTCGATGAAGCCGCCGCCGCGCTCCGCATGCAGATCGACTCGCTTCCAGAAGCGCTCGATAAAATGAAGCGCGAGCTCGTAAAGCTTGATATTGAAAAACGCGCCCTCTCCAAAGAAGACGACGCAGAATCAAAAGAACGCTTGATTGAAGTCGAGAAGCGCATGGCAGAAGTTCGTGAGGAATCACAAGGCTTAGAAATCTCATGGAAAGCCGAGAAAGAATTAATCGTAGAAATTCAAGTTGCAAAGAAAGAACATGAAGCCCTCAAATCAGAGGCAGATATTGCCGAGCGTCGTGGCGACCTTGAGAAAGCTTCAGAAATCCGTTACGGAAAACTTCCTTCCATTGAAAAAACCTTAGCCAACGCAGAAACCAAATTAAAAGATTTTCAAGGCAAACGCGGCCTTCTGAAAAACGCCGTTACGGATGAAGAAATTGCAAACGTCGTCGCCCGTTGGACCGGTATTCCGGTTTCCAGAATGTTGGAATCCGAAGCCGCCAAGCTCGCTAAGATGGAAGACGAATTACACAAACGCGTTATCGGACAAGATGAAGCCGTTAAAGCTGTTTCCAATGCGTTACGTCGTTCTCGCGCAGGCATCAGTGAAGACAAGCGCCCGATCGGATCTTTCCTTTTCTTGGGTCCAACCGGCGTCGGTAAAACCGAGCTCGCCAAAGCTCTCGCGGAAATCATGTTTGATGATGAAGAGTCCATCGTCCGCGTCGATATGTCGGAATATATGGAGAAGCACTCGATCTCACGCATGATCGGCTCACCGCCGGGCTACATCGGTCATGATGAGGGAGGTCAGCTCACAGAAAAAATTCGACGCCGACCTTACTCGGTCATCTTGCTTGATGAAATCGAGAAAGCTCATCCAGATGTCTTCAATACCCTGCTTCAAGTTCTCGATGACGGCCGTCTTACCGACGGTAAAGGGCGTACGATCAACTTCAAAAATACCGTCATCATCATGACATCCAATATCGGCTCCGACTTGATTCTCGACTTTGGAAGCAAACATGGTGCCATCGGTTTTGACGACGGCAAGGATGAAAAAGAAAAAACAGCTGAGCATGTAAAGTCGCTTGTGATGGAACGCTTGCGCGACCACTTCCGCCCAGAATTCCTCAACCGTGTTGATGAGATCGTTATGTTCCAGTCGCTCACCAAACCGGATCTCACAAAGATTATCGATTTGCAGCTCGCCGACGTCGTAAAGCGTTTACGCTCTAATAAAAAAGTCGACATCGAGTTTACCGATAAAGCGAAAGCCCTCGTAGCTGAAAAGGGCTATGATCCAAACTTTGGTGCCCGTCCCTTGAAACGCGCTATACAAGACTTGATTCTCGACGAACTCGCCCTCAAAATCGTGGAAGGCTCGATCAAAGAAGGAGATAAAGTAAAGGTAGACGCAATAAAAGAAAAGATTGTGATTAAATAAAACAAAATCCCCGGTCTAACCGGGGATTTTGTTTTCCGTTTATTGATTGGAAAGGAAACTCGCAACCGTAGCTGCCGTCTCGGCACGCAATATTCTCGGTCCAAGGTCCGCAATCGTAGCTTTAGATTCAATAGCGATGGCTCGCTCCTCCGGGTCCCATCCCCCTTCCGGTCCAACAAAAATCGAGCATTTCTCCCCTCCTCCGGTATAGCGCTTACCTCCAACATCAAAAACGTAAGTCGCACCAGACTGCGTTGCCGACGCGAGTGCATCCACGTACGGCATCGGCTCAACAATTTCCGGTACACGTCCGCGGCCGCTCTGTTCTGAAGCCTCACGAGCAATATCACGTAGCCGATCAATCTTAAGACCCTGCTTTACCGTACGACGCGTCAATATCGGAACAATCCGATAAATACCGCATTCCGTCGCTTTTTGAACCAACCACTCAAAATTCTCGCGCTTTAAAATAGCTGCGTACAGCGTAACAACATGTCGAGACTCCGTAAGTACTGAATCCACCTCGCCCATGCGCGCAAGACCGACTCGACCTTTTGAAATCTCTGCAATCACATAGGTTGCTTGCATACCCTGCCCATCACACAAAACAATTTTCTCGCTTTGCTTCAATTTCAATACCATCGACATCTGGCGAGCCGCCTCGTCTTCCAAAACGATCTCCGAGAAACGGAGATCGTATGGACCGATAAATCGATGAATCTTCATTACTTCTTCATTTCCTTTTCAATACCCTTCCATTGATCCATGAGAAATTTACGGACGGTCGGAATTTCTTTCTGTGCGATCTCCTTGCTCTTAGAATAGTAGTCGACAACGTAATCGACAATATCCTCATACTTTTCCTTGCTCATGTCGCCTGCGGCCTTAATCTTTTTCTGAACCTGCTTCTGGAGAAGCTGAGCCTTTTTCATGGCATCTCGCGTCAGTTCTTTACCCTTACGCGACTGAAGGAAAAAACCTGCTGCAAGACCAAGCGCAGCACCTGCTGCTAGACCTGCTCCGATACCTGCTCCAAGGTGTGACGGGGACTTCTTCATCTCTGGCATAAAAAATAAATATGAATGACTTATGCCAGCATTTTACTGACATGCTACGATCTACGCAACTATGTATGACTTTATCGCTATCGGAGACTCAACCCTCGATGTCTTCTTGCAACTAAGTGAAGCATCACTTTCTTGCCAAATCAACAAAGAGCAATGCTTACTTTGTCTCGAATACGCGGAAAAAATCCCTGTCGATAAAGTAACGCAAATCCCTGGCGCTGGTAACGCCTCAAATGCAGCCGTCGGAGCAAGCCGCATGGGTTTACGCTCAGCAATTGTAAGCGTCCTTGGTAAGGATGATCTCGGTAAAGAAATCCTACTAGGATGGAAAAAAGAAAAAGTTGGTACAAAATATGTCACGATAGACACAAAACGCGGGACCAACTATTCCACCGTCTTAAACTTCAAAGGAGAGCGGACGATTCTGGTTCACGGAGAAAAAAGAGACTACAAGCTTCCAAAGCTCGATAAAACCAAATGGATTTATTACACATCCCTCGGTCCAGGTCATGAAAAAATGGAAAAACAGCTGCTTGTTCATCTCAAAAAAAATCCTGAAGTTAAAGTCTGCTTTAATCCTGGAACAAAACAGCTACGCCGAGGTTTAAAATCAATCATGGACATCGTACGTCGCTCCGACATCTTCATCGTAAACAAACAGGAAGCAGAGCTACTTCTTGGCGATGGCGAACGTCCGATTCTCAATCTGCTTGTTGCCTTCCACCATATCAACTCAAAAATTGTTGTCATTACCGACGGACCAAACGGCTCGCATGCCACTGACGGCAAAACTGTCTGGAGCATGGGCATTTACCCAGGGCCGGTCGTAGAAAGAACGGGGGCCGGTGACGGATATGCAACAGCCTTCACAACCGCCTTGATCAAAGGATGGAGTATCCCAGAAGCAATGCGTGCAGGTACCGCCAACGGCTGGAGCGTTGTGCAGTACATTGGCCCACAAGAAGGATTACTGAATGAAACAAAAATGCGTGTGGCCCTCAAAAAATTTGCCAAAGCAAAAATCACATCCAAACCCGTAATGGCAACCTAATATGAAACCGTATGAATATCTCTCACGCATGTTGTTTGAGTTTTCATACTGGCATGCCATCAAAGGCCACCCGTTCCGCCCACAAGTCTATGAACTCGCAAGTGAAACCGTAAACGGTCTCGGCAAAGACATTGAAACAACCTGGAAAAAAGGTGGCGTCAAAGCTCTCGATACACTACTGGGCATCGGGCCAGCTATCGCGTCCAAGATCGATGAGTACCTACGTACCGGACATGTGAAAGAATACGAGGATCTCAAACGGAAGTTCCCTGTCGATATTTGGGGACTCTCGCGTATTGAAGGACTCGGACCTAAACATATTGGCGAGCTATGGAAAAAACTAAAAGTTGCCAACTTGGATGATCTTGAATTTGCACTCGAGCATCAGAAACTCCGTAAACTGAAAGGCTGGGGCACTAAATCGGAAGAAAAGCTCACACGTGGTATCGCGCTCATGCGCTCTTCAACCGGAAGACATCCGCTCAAAAAAATCCTTCCCATCGCAGACAAAATCGTCGCCTACCTCAAAAAAGTAAAAGGCGTAAAACATTGCACCTACGCCGGTTCATTACGTCGCAAGAAAAAAGACGTCGGCGACATCGACCTCATCGCAACGTCGAGCGATCCAGAATCCGTCATGCAAGCGTTCATATCGATGCCGCAAGTTGAAACCGTGCACACACATGGAAAAACTGGGTCTTCTGTTCGATTAAAAATAGGAATCGACTGTGACTTGCGAGTCGTGCCCGACAAAGTCTTTGGATCAACCTTGCAGTATTTTACGGGAGATCGTCGACACAATATTTTGTTACGTGAACGAGCGATCAAACAAGGCTACAAACTCAATGAATACGGCTTGATGAAAAAAGGAAAAATCGTCCCCGTCCACACAGAGGACGACATCTACAAAATCCTCGGTCTCAAAACTCCCCCGCCAGAGAAACGACTTGGGAAAGATGAATTCCTTGCAAGATAATCAACGCTTCTTTCTCTTGCTAAGCATACCTTTGATATATGGGCTGATCTCTTTATCCGTGCGGTGAATACATCCGATCCAGCAACATGGACGACGCTTCCCTTCCGCCAGCTCCACACTTGTCCGTTTAATTCGATGCGCGCGAGTCTCCGGCTTTTTTGCATCATCAACCCAACAAATAAATTCATTACGTACGAGTGACGTAATATTCCCCCACGCCTCAGGCGCACCCGAGATAGCGAGAATAGCCTTCTCCAGATCCGCCGGCATGCGATGTACGACACCCCCAGCGATAGCGTTCTTAGTCATGTATTCATCTTACATCAAGGTTGCGCCACGTGAAGCTCATGCAAAAAGCCCCCGCAATTTGCGAGAGCTTTTTACTTGGTGTGTCTATTGTACCAAGCTCGCACCTATTTCCAAAACCGATGACTCCGCAC
>CAYZVS010000007.1:0-49373 GCA_964482085.1 uncultured Gammaproteobacteria bacterium | reverse complement strand
GATTTATCTGTTCCTGACAAAGATGTTTTTTGCCTTGCTTATGGAAGTTCCATCTGAGCGTATAATTTACGGTACGGTTCACCAGATCCCGCTCGCGATCAATGTATTCTTTGCGCCGGTTTTGATGTTTCTTGTCGGACTCATGATCCGTCCGCCAGCCAAAGAAAATATAGAGCGTATCAAGCGTGGCGTCGACGAACTACTTTCTCCAGAAGGTCCCAAGGGCCGCGAAATCCGTATCGCTCGCAAACGCGGCTGGTTTGCCGCATTCCTGTTCACATTTGCCTATTTGTTTACGTTCCTCGTGAGCTTTGGACTCCTGTACCTGTTCCTCATGGTGATGCACTTTACCTGGGTGAGCGCATGTATCTTCTTATTCTTCTTATGTGTCGTCAGTTTCTTTGCCTTCCGTTTGCGCAACTCTTCCCGCGAGTTCGTGGCTGTTGAGCGCCCGGACAATATTGGCACGATCATCGCCGACTTCTTTTCACTACCTGTTTTGCGCGTCGGCCGGCTGCTTTCGGAAACACTCTCGCGCTTCAACGTCTTTATTTTCTTTTTTGACTTTATTATTGAGGCGCCATTCAAGATTTTTTTGAATCTTCTAGAAGAATGGTCTGCCTTTATGAAAGAAAAGAAAGAACAGCTTTAATCAAACCATGAAAAAATTTGATCGCGTCCATTGGGTCAAGATCGGTATTCTCGTCGTCTACGCCGCGATCATTCTTGCTGTATATGTCTTGTTGTACGTCAATAACATTCCATTGCGTACAATTCCGCGTTTGGTTGGGCATGTCATTCAAGGCGCAGGCGCTTGGGGCCCTCTGGCACTGCTTGGTTTTGCGACGGCTTCCAGTATCATTCCATTTCCTTCCGCTGGCGTCTCTGTAATTTCTGGCGTGTTATTTGGTCCATGGCTCGGATCAGTACTCGCTGTTCTTGGCTTGAATATTGCGGCTTCTATCAGTTTCTGGCTCGGTCGTTATTTTGGTCGCCACTTTGTGAGTGAGCATGAAAAGGGCTGGGTAAAGAAATATGACGATTTACTTTCGGAGCAAGGCTTTATCTCTGTGATTGCGATGCGTCTCCTGTTTTTTCCTTTCGATATTGTTAGTATCGGTTCCGGTTTGACGCGCATGCCGTATCGTCAATTTGTTGCCGGCTCCTTACTTGGGTCCATTCCGCATACCGTGAGCTTTGTTGTGCTTGGAGAATCGTTGTCCTCACCACGTACATGGGGCATGTTTACGTTTCTGATTATCCTGTCTCTGTTTGGAGCATTCTTTCTCCAGAGATCAGCTTGGGCTAAAAAGAATATTTTTGTTGAACCAGCCAAGAGCCCAGAAGATTTTGAAAAAGATGTTTAAGCTTTTGAATTCGTCGCCCACCGGCCGACGCGGAACGCTGGAGACACCTCATGGCAATCTTGAGACGCCCTTTTTTATGCCGATCGCAACCAAGGGCGCGGTCAAAACCCTTTCTGCATACGATATCGAGCAAATCGGCTCTCCGATTCTCTTATCCAACACCTACCATCTATGGCTTCGCCCTGGCATGGATGTCATGAAAGAAGCAGGCGGCCTTCATCGCTTCATGGATTGGAAGGGTGCACTTCTGACGGACTCTGGAGGATTCCAGGTTTTTTCACTTTCCGGTTTACGTAAGCTCACAGAAGACGGCGTACAATTTCAGTCGCATATCGATGGCGCAAAGATGATGCTAACGCCAGAGCTGTGCATGCAAATCCAGCGCACCATCGGTTCCGATATCGTGATGGTACTCGATGTTTGTACGGAATTGCCTGCGACAAAAGAATCACTCGAGAAAGCGCTTGAACTCACAACGCGCTGGGCTCGTCGATCAAAGGAAGAATTTGATCGCACAAGAGAGGGGAGTATAAATCCTGGCGCCAAGCTTTTTGGTATTGTCCAAGGCGGGACGGATATCGAGCTCCGCAAGCGTTCTGCACGAGAATTGGTCGAGATCGGATTTGACGGGTACGCGATTGGTGGACTTTCTGTTGGCGAACCATATGAAGAGGCCTGCAAAGTCTTGGAAGCCCTCGATGACATTCTCCCCAAAGACAAACCACGTTATTTTATGGGAGGCGCTAAACCACATGAAATCGTTGGTTACGTGGCGCGTGGCATCGATATGTTGGATTGCGTCCTACCAACTCGTAACGCACGCCACGGGCAACTGTATCGTTTTGTGCACGATGATTTTTCCAAACCAGATTTCTACGAAGCGATACAGATCACCAACGAAAAATGGAAAAACAGCCACGAGTCCATCGGCAAAACAGGGGAGCTCGCTCGTTACACAATGGCCTATTTGCGTCACTTGTTTACGGTTGATGAAATGCTCGGCCAACGCCTCGCTACAATAAACAACGTCGCGTTTTATTTGGAGCTGATGGAGAAGCTTCGTAAACGCAACGCATAGCCTTTGCGTTTCAGGCGACCAGACGGCACAATCCAGCCGATGTCCGACACGCTCTTCGAAGGACTGAATGAATCCCAGGCCGCGGCAGTGATGCACGGTTCCGGGCCGCTCTTGATCGTGGCTGGTGCCGGTACGGGTAAAACCACCGTGCTCACGCGACGCTACGCGCATTTACTCTCGCAGGAGGGGATAACGACGGAAAATCTCCTCGCTCTTACATTTACGGAAAAAGCCGCCGCGGAAATGGAAGATCGCGTCTTGAAGCTCCTTCCAAGTGGCACATACGATTTCTGGATCTCAACCTTTCACGGTTTTTGCCAACGCGTTCTTGAAGCTCATGGATTGGAAATTGGCCTACCAAATCAATTTCGATTACTTACGCCAACGGATGCTTGGCTTCTCTTGAAACGTCATCTCGATGAACTTCCGCTCGACCACTATCGACCTCTTGGAAATCCAGTAAAATTTTTGCGCGGCATTCTCCAGCACATCTCACGCGCTAAAGACGAGGGGATTACTCCCGAGCAATATCTCGAGTTTGCTCAGAACGCCGTTCTCGACCAAGATGGTGCGGAAGATGCCGAGCGCAAGCGTTTGCTCGAACTCGCCAATGTCTACGCGATGTATCGCAAAATCATGTTGGATGAGGGCAGTCTCGATTTTTCCGACCTGATTCTAGAAACCCTTCGCCTGTTTCGCGAACGCCCCGCCGTACTTGAATCCTATCGCAAACAATTCCGATACTTGATGGTCGACGAATTTCAGGACACCAACTGGGCACAATATGAATTGATCAAATTGCTATGCGGCAAAGATCGAAACGTAACCGTTGTTGGTGACGATGACCAAGCGATCTATAAATTCCGCGGAGCTTCACTCGCTAACATTCTTCAGTTTCGTGATGATTTTCCTGATGCAAAAACTGTCGCGCTTACGCAAAACTATCGCTCGTACAAAGAAATCCTCGACACAGCCTATGGTTTCATTAAAAAGAACAATCCCAATCGTCTAGAAGTAAAGCTTGCAGAAACAGGTTTATCTAAAAAGCTAGAAGCTGCACGAGGAGAAGGGGGAGTAGTTGAGGTAATGTGGAAGCGAGGCATTGAGGATGAAGCGGAAGCTGTCGCAGAAGAAATCAAAGCGCTCAAATCACGAGATCCAGAACTCACTTGGAACGATTTAGCGATCCTCGTCCGCTCCAATGACAGTGCTCAACCTTTTGTCCATGCGCTTGATCGTGCTGGTGTTCCATTTCAATTCATGGCTTTGCGCGGTCTTTACGCTAAGCCAGCTATTCTAGATGTCATAGCGATTTTGTCCTTGCTTGATGGACTTCATGAATCATCATCTGTTTGGCGTGTCTTGCACATGGGTTGCTACAATCTGCCAGTTAAAGACGTCGCTGCACTTACGCAGTACGCGAATCGCAAAGGACTATCGCTCTGGGCGGCGCTTAAGCAATCGGCCGATGCACATGTCAGTGATGATGGTTTGCGTATCGCTATGAAGCTTGTAGCGCATGTAGAGGGCCTCGCAGAAGCGGCTCGTCGTGAATTACCATTACGTATTCTCCAGCTTGCACTCGACAAGACGGAATATCTTGCGTGGGTTATGCGTTTGCCGGAGCGAGAGAAGCGAGAATACATCCAACACTTGAATGGTTTTGCAGAACGCGTGAAACGTTATGAGCACTCCACACATGGTCCAAGTTTGCGTGGATTTCTAACCGAGCTGCGTATTGAGATCGAGAGTGGAGAAGAAGGCGGCTTGGACTTTGATCCAGATGCAGGTCCAGAACTCGTAAAGATCATGACGGTGCATGCTTCAAAAGGTTTGGAATTCAAGCATGTTTTTGTCGCATCACTCGTAGATCAACGCTTCCCATCACGCGGCCGTGCCGATGCAATTCCGTTGCCAGATGGTTTGGTGAAAGAGCGTCTTCCAGAAGGTGATGCGCACTTGGAAGAAGAGCGCCGTTTGTTTTACGTGGCTCTTACACGCGCAAAAGACCGTCTCTATCTCACGGGCGGATTGCAGTATGGCGGCACACGTCCAAAAAAACCTTCACCCTTTTTTGCAGAAGCTGGTCTTGAGATTCCTGTTGTCGTAAGTACAGCGGAAGATGAAGTGCGTCGCCTCCAGCTCCGAACACTCGACGATGAACAAATCGGTCGCGCCGATCTCGTGCATTATGAATTAAAGAAAAAATTTAGTTTTACTCAGCTCGCTGCGTTCCGCAAATGCCCGCTTCAGTACAAATTTGAGCATATCTATCGCATTCCAAAATTTGGCACCTATCAAAAAAGTTTCGGTCAATCCGTTCACCTTGCCTATCAGAATATCTTGAACCTTCATCTACTGCGTGGAAATGCGGAGCAGGGGAGTCTCTTTGGAAAAACGTCTGAAACGTTTGAAACCACAGAAGGCGGATTCCGCGTTTCTCTCGATGAATCTTACGCGATGTATGAAGAAGCCTGGATCGATGAATGGTATGAAAGTCGCGATCAGCATGATAAGTACAAAGCAGAAGGACGCAAAGCGATAAAAAACTACTGGAATGCTTTTGCTACACAAGCGCCGGACATCTTTGGTGTCGAGTTACCGTTTACGCTCGTACTTGGTCTCCACTCGCTCAAAGGTAAAATCGATCGTGTCGACAAATTACCGGACGGAACGTATGCCGTGTATGACTATAAGACGGGCAGAGCTAAAGAAGAGCTTGATGCGGAATCAAAGGAGCAGCTGCATCTCTATCAAGTCGCTTTGGAAGAGAAGGGAATCAAAGTCTCACGTCTCGCGTATATTTACGTTCTCGATTGGGTCATCACCGACGTTGAACTCTTGAAAGAAGAAAAACGCGACGCCTTCACGCAGAAGATCGTCGAGCGTATGGAGGCGATCGCCTTGAGTGATTTCCAGCCGACTCCTGATCCCTTCACCTGCAGATACTGCGACTTTAAAAATATCTGTGAATTCAAGAAGCTCTAACCATGGCTTTCCAACCTATTCGCCGGATATTACCCGGCGCTGTTCAAAAAGCAGGCATCTCGCGCCAAGTCGAGTCTAGGCGTGTTTTGGAAATCACTAAAGAGTGCTTGATACGTGTTTGGGGTGAGGAAAAAGCTTCCATGGTTGAAACCGTATCTTTCGCGGAAGGGGAGTTGCGTCTACTGTCTCGTGTTCCTGCGGCCATTCAAGAGTTACGCATGTGGGATGTACGTCTTCGTAATGAAATTAACCGACAGTTGGGAGGGAAAATCGTCAACACATTGAGAATCATGCACGGTTGACGTATCCTGTAGCCCATGGGGTATCGGTCTTTCGTGACGCTGATGGCCGCAGGCGGTTTTGTAGCCTGCGCTTTGCTCGCGTACGTAATCTTTAACGTGAATCCAGATGAGAGCGGGCTTATGGGCCTGACGGCCTTTTATATAGCCTTGTACGCTTCATTGGTCGGATTAATGAGCTTTGCTGGGATTATCTTTCGTGTACATATACGCGGCCGTAAACAGACGGCTTTCCGCGAGGTCCGTATCGCGTTCCGACATGCAATGCTTTTGTCCGGGATTGCTGTCTTTACATTGATACTGTCCTCACTTGGATGGCTTGCCTGGTGGAATTTTTTGCTACTTTTAGCCGCCGTTGGAACCCTGGAATATATTTTGCTGACTATTCAGGAAAGTCGTCGCGGTTAACCCCTTGACGTCCGTGGCAAACTGAGCCGCCGGACGGTAAGATCAGCTCACTATGAAGTGGCCTTCGATCTTTGGCCGGCTGACCAAGCAGCTCGGAATTGACTTGGGAACTGCCAACACCCGCGTCTTTGTAAAAGGACGTGGTGTTGTGATTAATGAACCTTCCGTTGTCGCTATTAATCGCCGTACCAACCAAGTGATGGCTGTCGGAGAAGACGCGCTCAACATGGTTGGAAAAACTCCGGCTCATATTCAAGTAACGCGACCATTGCAACGGGGAATCATTGCCGACTTTGAAGTTACGGAAAAAATGTTGCGCTACTTTTTTGAAAAAGTGCATGAAGACAAGGCCTTCGCAATTCCACGTCCCTCGGTTGTTATTTGTGTTCCGCTCGATGTAACAGAAGTAGAGCGCAAAGCTGTTGGCGACGCGGCAACGGCAGCAGGCGCTCGTGAAGTGCTGGTCGTAGAAGAGCCGATTGCAGCCGCGCTTGGTGCCGGACTCTCCATCGGAGAACCGATCGGTAACATGATTATCAATCTCGGAGCCGGATCAACCGAGATCGCGATCATTTCACTTAACGGCGTTGTGACTTCAAAGAGCATTGCTATCGCCGGAGATGAATTGAACAAAAACATTATTCAATATGCTCGCGATGTTTTTAATATCCTTCTGGGTGAGCGTGTAGCTGAACAGATCAAGATCGCCATCGGTTCTGCTGTTGAATTACCTGAACCGCTTGAGGCGACCATGCGAGGCCGCGATCTCCTTTCCGGTTTGCCGCGTGAAATCAAAGTAAACGACGCTCAAATCCGTGAAGCGCTTGGGCGTTCCATCAAAACGATCATCGATCAAACAAAAGCGATTTTAGAGATTACGCCCCCAGAACTTGTTGCGGATATTCAGCAACGTGGAATTGTTCTCACAGGTGGGGGAGCCTTACTGCGCGGACTAGATCAAGCGCTGACGCGTGGAACCGGTTTGCCTGTGCGTGTTGCTGACGATTGTCTTCACTGCGTTGTGCGTGGTACGAGTATATTGATCGAGCATCGCGAGTTGTTGGCTGAAGTTGCGATTCCAGCCACAGATCTCGTAAAGTCGATGTAATCTCATGAATGGTTCCTTTCGATGGCTCTGGCTAATCGGCGCCGTCGTTGCGGTGGCGATTTTGGTGTTGGCCGGACTCTTCCGTCCAATTGGTGAGACAGCGCGTTTTGTAACTCTGCCCATTATTCGCATGGTAAGTGGCTGGTCATCGAGCGCAGCAAATTCAGGCGATAGTCGGGTTAAAGAGTTGGAATCCCGTGTTGCCTCGCTATCTGTCGACTACGTCCGCTTAAAGGCTTTGGAAGAGGAAAACCGTACATTGCGCGCACAAGCAAGATTTTTAGATCGTTCCGGTTACGATAGCGTTGGCGCACGTGTCATTGGACGCGATGTAAGCGGAAAACGCGCGCTCTTAACAATAGACCGCGGTGGTGAAGACTCGCTTGAGCTTGGCCAGGCCGTGATTACGGATCAGGGAGTTTTCATCGGAAAGATCAGCCAGATTTTTGAACGCGTAGCTACCGTTGAGTTGGTGACGGATCCAAGAAGCCGTGTTGCCGCCGCGCTACAAGCTGACGGCCAATTAGCCGGTATTATCGAGGGTCGTGGGAACGGGGCGGCGGCTCTCACATATATTCCTTCGTCGCAATCTGTCGTCGCCGACCAACTCGTCGTCACCGCAGGTACGGAAGACAAGGTTCAGGGCAATCTTCCGATTGGTGTCGTGAATACGGTTGAAGGCAAAGCCACGGATCCATTTTTAAGTGCGACGATCGAGCCACTCGTTTCACTCGATCGCGTTGTCTTTGTTTCTGTCTTGCGCCCTACCGCGCTTAGACCTCGGCTATGATTTGGCGTTGGATTGTCGCAATCGTTCTTGGGTTGCTTGCTGGACTCTGGGAAGTGTCTGTCTTGCCATTTTTACCGCCCGCTTTTTCGATCCATCCGCTCCTACCATTGGTTGTTCTGCTTCTGGTTTCCAGTATTCGTGGGCGTGCTTTTGCAAGCTTGATTGCCGGCTCAATCATGATCGATGCATATAATTGGACACTGATCGATATTGCCGTGCTACGCCTTCCACTCGTCCTTATTGTCTTGAGCGCCGTCTCGCATCGATTTTTAACCAACCGTTCCGTGTACGCATCAGTCGCATTAGTCCTGATCGGACGTTTGCTTGAGTGGTTTAGTTCCGCTGTGATCTCCGCAATAGGTGGTTGGCTAGATCCCGCGCTCTATCCTTGGCATCTACCTATAGAACCTTGGTGGGTATTGATCTGGGACATCGTTTTTGTTGCGATTGGTTTTTTGATGCTGAACGCATTTACTCGTCGCTTTGTAACGCTTGGACGTCGCGAGGGTGCTTCTTGATATGCGCGGAAATGATTTCCAGCATGAAGTGCTGTTTGAACAAGAAGCGACCACCATCCGTGGCCAATCGTTGTTTGTGGGTAGAATTTTTGGTCGCAAGCGATTCCTGATCGCCGCCTGTCTGCCGATTATTGTTTTGGCGGGTCTGTTGACGCGTGCTGGCTGGATGCAGATCGCTCAAGGAAAAGAATATCAGGCTAGAGCAGAAGCAAATCGTCTGCGCGAGCAAACGATTCTCCCAAAGCGTGGAATTATCCGAGACCGCCAAGGCCGTGTCCTTGCGGACAACATTCCGCGTTTTCAAGTCACACTAACTCCCGTGGAATTGCCGCATGTGCCAGAGGATGTGGATGCCGCACTTGGTCGCGCCTCTCGTATTCTTGGCCTTTCCATTTCTGATTTACAAGAGCTCGCCAGTGCAACCGGAACCAGACGTGATGAAACCTACGCAATTGCGGAACAGGTGCCTTATGATCGGGCGATGGCCATCGCCATTGCCTTACCGGAGCTTCCTGGTTTTGATTTGCAGGTTGCTGCACGTCGCCGATATCCATTTTCAACAGAAATAGAGAGTCTTTCGCATATACTTGGTTATGTAGGAAAACTTTCACCTGAAGAATTAAAAGAAGGAAAAGCCGATGGGTACGTCCGCGCTGATGAAATCGGAAAAACCGGATTAGAACGTACCTATGAATCCGCGCTACGCGGAACAAAGGGTTCGCGCACAAGTGAGGTCGATGCAAAAGGCAGAATCAAGGCCTTGGTAGGAGAGCATATACCTGTTGATGGCGCAGATGTCCGTCTCTCACTTGATATCGACCTACAGCGTGCTACAGAGCAGGCTCTTCGCGATCAATTAGAGCTTGCCAAGGTTTCTCGTGGAGCTGCGATCGCCATGGATCCGCGTGATGGCTCAATTCTCGCCTTAGTCTCGTGGCCTGCCTATGACGACAACCAATTTTCTGGAGGCGTTTCTTCAACTATCTATAAATCATTAATTGAGAATACAGATCAACCGTTGTTTCCGCGTGCTTGGGCTGGCACCTATCCCTCGGGATCAACGGTCAAAATTGTCGTTGCTGCCGCGGCACTCGCGGAAAAGGTGATTACACCCGCTACGACGATTCTCTCATCTGGTGGTATTCGTGTTGGCCCATGGTTTTTTCCGGACTGGAAGGCTGGCGGTCATGGGCTTGTGAATGTACGCGGAGCAATCGCTTGGTCGGTAAACACATTTTTCTACACGATTGGTGGAGGATATGAATCTCTCGTCGGACTTGGGGTTGATCGTTTAACAGAATGGTATCGACGATTTGGACTGGGTTCCAAAACGGGTATCGATGTTCCTGGCGAGGGGAGTGGTTTTGTGCCGAGTCAGGAATGGAAAGAGAAGACCAAAGGCGAGCGCTGGTTTGTCGGTGACACCTACAATTTATCGATCGGCCAAGGAGACTTGCTCGTAACGCCACTTCAAGTGGCTGCTTACACAGCCGCCTTTGCAAATGGCGGATATCAAGTAATACCTCGCCTTGAGATGTTGGATGCACCACCAAGTTCAACGATGAGCGGAGAACGTCTCGTAGATGCGGATATCGTCGCTGTGATACGCCAGGGTATGCGTGAGAACGTTACCTATGGGTCTGGCCGCGCTCTTTTGAGCATGCCTTTTGCTGTGTCTGGAAAGACGGGTACGGCACAGTGGCATTCAGAAAAAAATACACATGCTTGGTTTACGGCTTTTGGGCCTTCTGAAAAGCCGGAAGTCGTGGTGACGGTTTTACTTGAGGAGGGTGGCGAAGGTTCCAGCGTTTCTGTTCCGGTTGCACGTAAAATCCTTCAAGCTTGGTGGGATTTGCGCCAAAAACGCGGTGGCACTTTTTAGATGTTTGACGGCAAATCTGGGCTCTGGTACGTTGCATTTAATGGCAAAAGCGTGCGGCTGAACCGCCCGCTTTTCATTCTGCCACTTTCTAAAATGATTTAATACTATGTCTGCACAATACGTTAGCCCCGAGTTCCTCGCCAAGATCAAGGAGGAATTACACGACCTCAAAACCGTCAAACGACGGGAATTTGCTGCACGCATTGAAACGGCTAAAGCGCTCGGCGACTTGTCGGAAAATGCAGAATACCATGAAGCTAAAGATGGTTTAGGTTTTGTCGAAGGCCGTATTCTTGAAATCGATGACTTACTGAAAAATGCCATCGTGATTCAGCCGGAAGCCGCCGGAACAAATGTCCGTGTCGGATCCACGGTCGATGTTTCCGTGAACGGAAAACAGAAAACCTTCACGATCGTGGGTTCCACCGAGGCGGATCCGCTTACAGGAAAGATCTCCAACGAGTCGCCGATCGGTCGTAATTTGCTTGGCGCTAAAGTCGGCGATCGTGTTGACGTTGAGACACCGGCTGGTGCAGCGGTGTACGAGGTCTTGCGTATCGGTTAAACTGCGGTCCGTATGACGGAGGAGCGAGATGTACGTTTATCTAAACTGGAAGCCCTGCGTAAAGCGGGGATGGATCCATATCCAAAATCAGCCGAGCGTACCCACGAGGTAGGGGACATGCTTGAGCATTTTGAAGATCTCGCTAAAAATGAGACAGCTGTTATTTTGTCTGGACGCATCATGACAATCCGTGTTCATGGCGGAATGATCTTTGCAGATATTCGCGATGAGAGTGGGCAAGTACAGCTCGTCTTCAAGGAAGACTCGTTAGGCGATGCCTTTATTCTTTTCCGTGACGACATCGATCCAGGAGATTTTCTGGAGGCTCATGGGACGCCTTTTCTTACCAAGCGCGGGGAAAAGTCTCTGTTAATTTCCGACTGGCGTATTCTGTCCAAGGCTTTGCTTCCGTTACCAGAAAAATGGCATGGCCTTTCCGATGTAGAAATCCGTTTCCGTCAGCGTGAACTCGACCTGCTCGTTAATCCAGAGGTTCGCCAGCGTTTTATTGTGCGTTCACGCCTCGTCTCATCGATGCGTTCATTTCTCGATGCGCGTGGCTTTCTAGAAGTTGAGACGCCTGTTTTGCAAACTCTCGCTGGAGGTGCGGCCGCCAGGCCTTTCGTTACGCATCACAATGCACTTGGGATCGATCTCTATCTCCGCATTGCGCCAGAATTGTTTTTAAAGCGTCTTGTAATCGGCGGAATGGAAAAAGTGTATGAAATTGCACGTTGCTTCCGCAATGAAGGTATCGACCATAGTCATAACCCAGAGTTTACCCAGATCGAGTTGTATTGGGCTTATGCTGGCAAAGAACGCTTTCTGACATTCATCGAGGAGATGGTCGGTACAATGCTGACCGAAACCTTTGGTTCCGCCATCGTAAAACGAGAATCTGGCGATCTCAACTTCACTGGACCTTGGAAACGCATCACATTCCGAGAAGCGATCAAGGAAGCAACAGGTATCGACATCGATGAAATCAAAGATATTCCGGCACTGAAAGCCGCCGTCAAAGCTGCAAAAGTGAAAGTCGATTTCAAGAAATCAGTCGGCATGGGGGAGCATCTTGATGAGCTCTACAAAAAAACAGCTCGCACCAAACTTGTCGGACCAGCTTGGGTTTTGGAGTATCCAGTAGCGATGAAGCCATTGGCTGGTCGCTCGCCTGAAGACCCAGACAAGAGTGCTACCGCTCAGCTTGTCGTTGACGGTGCAGAAATTATCAACGCCTATTATTACGAGTTAAACGATCCACTCGACCAGCGCTCAAGATTTGATGAGCAACAAAAATTAGCGGAGGCAGGAAGTGAAGAAGCGCAACCTAAGGACGAGGAATTCCTGACAGCGCTTGAACATGGTATGCCTCCAACTTCCGGCATGGGAATGGGTATCGACCGCCTTGTAATGCTTCTCACATCCGCCCCATCGCTAAAAGAGGTTATCTTGTTCCCGACCCTTCGTCCTAAGCAGGAAGAATAATTATGCTCGACATCCATTACGTTCGTGAAAACATCGAAACGGTCCGCGAGAATCTAAAAAATCGTGGAGTTCAAGTCGATCTTGATGCATTGCTTGAGCTCGATGCTGGTCGCTTAGTTTTGTTAAAGGAAGTTGAGCTTCTCCGACAAGAACGTAATGAAATCGCTAATGCGATGAAATCTGCCTCAAAAGAAGATCGTCCGGGTTTTATCGAGCGCGGAAAGAAGCTCAAAGAAGATCTGGTTGTTAAGGAGGGTGAGCTGGAAACAGTAGAGAAGTCTTGGAAAGAAGAAGTTCTCAAGCTGCCCAACATGACGCATCCCGATGCGCCCATCGGAAAAACGGATGGAGACAATAAAGTCATCGACACTGTCGGCGAGATCAAGAAATTATCCAATCCGCGTTCTCACGTAGAGCTGGCCAAGATGCATGATCTTATCGACTTTGAGCGCGCAGCCAAAACATCGGGAGCAAAGTTTTATTTTTTGAAAGGCAAGCTCGCTCTCTTAGAGCAAGCGATGATTTTGTGGGCGAGTAAAGAAATGGCAGCAGAAGGCTACTTGCCAATGACAACGCCTGATTTGGCTCGTGATGAAGTCTTGGTCGGCGTAGGCTTTAATCCACGCGGTCCAGAGACACAGATCTATTCCGTAGAAGGTACGGATCTTTCACTGATCGGCACAGCTGAGATTACGCTTGGTGGCTATCACAAGGACGAGATTATCGAGGAATCGGCAATGCCTATTAAATACGCCGGCATTTCGCATTGTTATCGCACAGAGGCTGGCGCATACGGACGTGAGTCTTACGGTCTTTATCGCGTTCACCAATTCTCCAAAGTAGAAATGTTTGTCTTCTGTACACCAGAACAATCGGAAGCAATGCATCTTGAGCTAAAACGTCTGGAAGAGCACTTATTTCAAAAGCTCGGCATTCCTTATCAAGTCGTTGATATCTGCACGGGAGACCTCGGAGGCCCAGCTTATCGTAAATTCGACCTTGAAGCGTGGATGTGGGGCCGAGGAGAGGGGAAGGGTGGTTACGGAGAAGTAACCTCGACCTCAAACTGTACAGACTACCAATCCCGCCGTCTCAACGTTCGTCTCCGCCGTAAAGATGGCACGCTCGAATACGCGCATACGCTGAATGGAACTGCAATTTCCCTCGCACGCGCCCTGATAGCCGTTCTCGAGAATCACCAACAAGAAGACGGTACGATCAAAATTCCGGAAGTACTTGTTCCATACACGGGATTCGATACAATCGGATAAGCATGAATCCCAAGACTTGGATCGAGATTTCGGAGTCAGCCCTGCGCCACAACGCGCAGGTCTTTTTGGACCTCGCTAGCAAGGCAAAAGTGATGGCCGTTGTAAAATCAAATGCTTACGGACATGGTTTGATCGAGAGTGCGCGTATTTTATCCAAGTCAGGAATACATTGGTTTGGCGTTGATCATATAGACGAGGCTCTTGCGTTGCGAGGCGCAGGAATTCGTAAACCAATTCTCGTTTTGGGTTACACACCAAAGCATCGTTTGAATGATGCAATCAAAAATACGATATCCGTCGTCGCTTACAATATCGACACGATCAAAGCGTTGGGGCAGGGGAGAGGTAAGGTAAAAATTCATTTGCCAATCGAAACAGGTCTCACCAGAGACGGTATCGATCTCACGAATCTTCTAGATTTTCTCAAGCAAGTAGGGAAGTATCCCAACATAGAGATCGAAGGTGTCTTTTCACACTTCGCAAACATTGAAGACACAAAGTCTCGCGCTTATGCTGACCATCAGCTGAATGAATATCAAAAGGCGATAGAGATTTTAAAAGAACACAAAATTTATCCAAAGTACAAACATACCGCTTCTAGCGCTGCATCCATTTTGTACTCGGATACACATTTCAATCTTCTGCGGGTTGGTATCGCTATGTATGGACTTTGGCCATCCGAGGACACACGCCATCGCAAAGCATCTCTCAAGCTTTTACCGGTACTATCCTGGAAAACAATCGTCGCTCAAGTAAAAAATGTCACAAAAGGAACACCGATTAGCTACGGCCTCACCGAGCGTATGCCAAAGGCCGGACGAATCGCTGTATTACCAATTGGTTACGCAGATGGTTTTGATCGAGTCGGCATGTCGCGTAGAGGCTCAGTATTGATTTGCGGTAAGCGCTGTAAAGTTATGGGACGTGTCTGTATGAATATGAGCATGGTCGATGTGACAGGTTTGAATAAAATAGATACGGAATCGGAAGTAACTCTCATCGGTTCACAAGGAAAGGCTACGGTAACAGCTGAAGATATGGCCGATTTAGTCGGTACAATCAATTATGAAATCGTGGCGCGTTTGAATCCAGAAATACCTCGAATTGTGGTAAAATAGGCCCATGTTACACGTGGCCGTCTTGCTCGGAGGAATCTCCAATGAACGGGAGATTTCTTTAAAATCAGGACGACAAATCATCAAGCACCTCGACAAGAAGCGATACAAAGTCCTCACCTACGATCCCAAGACCCAGCTAGCTAAATTGGTACGCGATGGCAAAGCGGGTCGTATCGACATCGCCTTCAATGCGCTACATGGTCGTGGCGGTGAGGATGGCGCCATTCAGGGATTACTAGAATGGATTGGTATTCCATATACGGGTTCCGGCATTCAAGCCTCTGCCGTCGCCATGGATAAAGAACGATCCAAGCAACTGTATCGTCAAAACAATATTCCGACGCCTCCATCGCTGTATGTCGATCAATACAACAAAGAATTGATTCTAAAAAAACTTGGCTCTCGTATTGTTATTAAGCCTAACGCTGATGGTTCTAGTGTCGGCGTAACAGTTAATCCGCCAATGACGCAATGGAAAAAACTTATTGAGTTGCGTATTAAGACAGAGGGCAGATGTTTGCTAGAAGCCTTTCGGGAAGGAAAAGAGCTGACAGTCGGAGTTTTAGGAAATGAGGTATTGCCAGTTATTGAAATTCGACCCAAGACAGCCTTCTTTGATTTCAAGGCTAAATATACACCCGGCATGAGTGATGAGCTCTGCCCTGCGCCCATTCCAGCCAAAGTTACTAAAGAGGCGCAGGAACTCGCTTTAAAAGCCCACAGGGTTCTTGGTTGTCGCGGTTATTCGCGCACAGACATGATTTGGAGTAAAGGCGGAGTAGAAGTGCTAGAGACAAACACATTGCCAGGAATGACGGTTACGTCACTTTTGCCACTCGCCGTATCCGTCGCGGGCCTATCTTATGCCAAGCTCCTCGACCGCATGATCTCCCTTGCAAGTGAATAATTTATTATGTCCGATATTAACCGCACACTACGTCAGCAGCGCTTCTCCAAGCGTAATGCGGTTTTTTTAATCCTTGGTCTCGTGGCACTTGTCGGCTGGCCATATGTTTTATTCATGAGCGACGCATTTACCATCAACACGGTTGAAGTCAGGGGAGGGAAGACCCTAGACCCAATGGATGTCACGAGGGAAGTGCTACGCATCCTTGATGCGAGGGGAGGGTGGAGGCCCTGGCCAGCGCGTCATGCTTGGTTTGTGAATGAAAAAGCAATAGCAGAGCAGCTTAAAGAACATTTATTTGTTTCAAACGTGATTGTGGATAAGTCATATAATCACGTTTTACGACTCTTGGTAGAGGAGAGAACCAAGAAAGTGATATACCATTCTCATCAACAATATTTCTGGGTCGATATCCAAGGCATCGCTACGGATGAATTAACACCAGAAGAACGTAAAGATACACAGTCTCGACTTTTTGGTAATCGTGCCGCTACAAATGACGATCCGCCGATTATTAAACAAAATATCGACGATAAAATTAACCAAGGATTTGTATTAGCCGATAGCAGACGCGCCAAGGAATGGATTAAGCTAGCGGAAGACCTGAAGTCCTATAAGCTCCTATACCGAGAAATAGAGCCTCCGACAGCCTCTAGCACCTTATTTAAGATCCTGAGCCAAGAGGGCTACGAGGTTTTAATGGATATAACGGCACCCTTAGACTTGCAGGTAAAAACCTATCAAGGATTTATTAAGACCAAGCCAGCGGGATTAAGGGCGCTAGAATACGTCGATGTACGCGTTCCAGGCCGCGTTTATCTCAAGGAACAGTAGAAAGTCGATTATCAAGGATTTTGCCAACCTACGGTTTAATACATCCCAAGCGGCGTATAAGATATATTGTGCGACGCATGTATTTATCACTTCGGTAAACACTGAAACTTATCCACTTCTCTCCCCGACCGGAAAAAATAAAATTTTGAGATTGTTTCCCGACACACTGAATAAGAAAATATTGTATTGTGTTTGTTTTTCTGAATCCTCTGCTCAATCATGACAGGATTTTTATCGTCCCATGTTTTTCATTAATTTCAATTTGCAATTCTTTTTCAAAATTTCTGCACTGCGCCTTTAGCGCCAAAGTAGAGCCACAATCCCCCTTTCACGACACTGCATGTCTCTATGGCTCACCAAGCCTCTGGGACGATTTTATAGGTAGTTAGATACCTTGATTATCCCATCGTCTGATGCTAGGTTCGCTTTGGAGGTGTTTGATGGATGACAAGGATCACTCTTACTGAAAAAGCCCCGCCCGAGTCTATCGGTGCGGGGCTTTTTGGATTAATCGCGATCACTGTCATCGACAGGCGGTTTTGGCTCTTGAATATTGATATCCCACCATGCCTTAAAACTTGAAACCAAGTCTCTTGCCCAGAAATACATAATCCGTTGATACGATTGTCTGTCAGCGGGTCGACCCTGTGACTCGACGCCAAACGCATTACAAAGATACAAGGCACGACCTAGATGGAATCGTTGTGTAACGATCACAGCATCTTTGATATTGAAAACACTCTTAGCGCGTTTACAGCTCTCGTATGTACGATAGCCTTGACCATCAGTATCTATTGCCGATTCGGGAACCCCCAAGTCCATCGCCGTTTTTTTCATAACAGCGACTTCGTCAGCATGAAATTTTCCATCGTCACCTGTCATGAGGAGTTTTTTCACCGAACCCTCATTGTAAAGATCAACAGCGGTTGCAACGCGATCATACAGCGCGTCAGAAGGTGTTCCATCCAGTTTGACGCTTGCTCCGAGTACAATCGCATAGGAAGCATCTGTTTTATCCCAACCAATCGCACGTGCATGACCAAGCTGTACATAGCCCACCACAGACACGATAAAGATGACGCCTGCAGCGACGATGCCAAATACGCTATAACCAAGCTTTCGCCAAAAAGAATTATTCATCATCAGGTTTGTCGATGGTTAGGGGATTTGCTCCAATTCCCTCGCCAGTTACACGTAAAACATCTTTATCAAGTTTAGCAAATTCTTTGCTAGAGAGGTTGTATTGGTTTACGGCGGTGCCCAGCGCACGTCCAACGCCATCATGTTTTTCTTGATATGCGGCCAAGTGCTTACCGAGCTCATCAACGCGCTGTCTGATCTCCTTGGCCTGTTCCTCGATCTTCAGCGCGCGCAAACCTTGCAACACCGTTTGCAAGTAAGCCGTAAAACTCGTCGGAGAAACGATAATAACATGATATTTTGTTGCAGCTCTTTGGAGAAGGTTCTCTGTATCCTCCCCGACCTCGCCGATTTTATTTACAAGCAAGTCGTAGTAAATGGCTTCATGCGGAATAAACATGAAGGCAAAATCCATCGTCCCCTCCTCCGGACGGATATACTTAGCTGTTTCCTTGATGCGATTCTTCAAATCATTTAAAAACGTTTTTTCATAAGCGGCACGTTCCACAGGATCCTCAGCCGCGGCAAGACGGTTGTAGTTTTCAAGGGAGAATTTTGAGTCAACAGGCACGATCTTATCCGATACAAAAATCGCCGCATCAACAATCTCTCCATCTTTAAACGGATACTGCATCTGATACTGATCAGGCGCAAAAAGCGTTTTCAGAATTGTTTCTAAAAAATATTCACCTAAAATACCGCGCTGTTTTGGATTGGTGAGAATACGTTGAAGATTCTCCAGCTGTCCTGAAAAAGAGAGCACTTGTTTATTTGTCTCTTCGATCTTTACCAATCGCTCAGTTACATCACGCACAACGCCGGTCATCTGATGACTTGTATTTTGTTGATGCTTGAGATTCTCCGTCATGGAACCGCGCAAATCACGGTCTAAGCTCTCCAGCCTTTGCTGTAAAACGATCAAGAGTTGCGGGTCGATGCTCCCCTGTCCTTTGTTTTGGCGTAACACTAGCCATGCAAGCACGGCAAAGCCCAAGAGCAGAATAACGGCTAATATAAGCGTTGTCGTGTCGATTCCCATAGGCGAGCAGCATAACCCACAGTCGCCCTCTTGCAAACATGGGTCAGTTCCGTTATCTTCACGGCATTAAGCCAAAAAAACTATGAATATGAATATCTCCAATGGTCCCTCAAGTTGGGATCGCGACATGCAAGGAATGCAGGGTCTAGAAGAAGCGGAATCTGAAAATCTCGCTGCGCTTGGTATGCACGTTTCCGGCGGAAGCAAGAGCGATGAAGAAGAGGAAGAAGAAGTCGGAGTTGAAAAAGAAGTTGCTAAAGCGGAAGGCGAGGTAGAAGACGAGGATGAAGAAGAAAAGGAGGAAGAAGAAGTTGATGCTCTTAAAGAACTTGAACGACTCGAGCGTGAGTTAAAGCAAGAAGAGGCGCCAACGATGGGAGACGACACTGAAGAGTAAAAAAAACACTCCCCGATTGGGGAGTGTTTTTTTGGCTTATTGGCAAACTGCGCACTCTTCTGTCGCCACATCGCGTTTAACGGATTGTACATCGATACTTTCTGCGTGAATCGGCGCTGCGGAGCGCAAGTAATAGAGGGATTTCACACCCAACTGCCAAGCGAGGAAATGCACTTCATACAGATATTTGCCCGAGATCGGAGTCGGAAAGAAGAGGTTGAGCGATTGCGCTTGATCGATATACGGCTGGCGATCGGCCGCTTGTTGCACTAGCTCGCGCATATTCATCTCATAGGGCGTGCGGAAGACTTGTTTCTCCTCTTCGCTCAGCGCTTCCAGATTCATCACACTCCCCTTGTCTGAGATCACCTTCTTCCAAACATCAATCGTATTCATTCCCTTGCTCTCAAACAAGCGCTCCAAGTATTTATTCTTGTACAAGAAGCTACCGGACAATGTTTTTTGCAAAAAAGCATTTCCAGAAATAGGCTCAATAGAAGGCGTTGCTTCATTACAGATGAAGCTCGTAGATGCCGTCGGCTGAATACTTGTGACATACGTATTGCGACGCGCTCCTCCATCAAGTGGCAATCCACGTTCTTTTCCAAGTTTTTCAGAAGCGTCGTGAGCGTGTTTCTGAATATTCTCAAAAATCGATTTATTGAGCTGACGTGCCAACAGGCTTTCAAACGGAATCATCTTGCTCATCAAGTAGCCATGATATCCCATCGCCCCTAGCCCGATCGAGCGTTCATGCTTTACCGAGTTAATGGACTTTTTGAATTCCTTTGGATCTGCCAAATCGCAGAATGCTTCAAGGTTGTTATCGAGCGAGGTCACGCAGTCAAGTGTTATTTGTGCGATCTGATCTTTCCACTCGTCGTATTTCTCAATGTTGAGGTTACCCAAGCAACATACCGCTGTACGTTCTTCATTGGTCGGTAAGACGATTTCCGTGCACAAGTTGCTCTGACGTACCCAAAGACCCAAATCCTTATGATGTTGCGGTACAGCTTTGTTCACCGTGTCGATAAACAAGAGATATGGCTCCCCTGATTCCGCGCGCATCATCAGAATCTTGCGCCAAATATCGAGTGCATTTAATTTTTTTGTAACGATCTTGTAATGCGGATCAATCAAATCGTACTCGCGATTCTCCTCGACCGCTTTCATAAATTCGTCGGTGATGACGATGCCAATATTCAAATTCAAACACTTACGATCGATGTCTCCACCCGTTGCTTTGCGGATTTCTAAAAAGTCCTCGATATCCGGGTGGTCGATACGCAAATACGCGGCCGCTGCCCCACGTCGATGTGAGTTACGAGAAATCGCTAGCGTTTCCGAGTCCATGATCTTCAAAAACGGAATCACACCCGACGATTTGAGTCCGCTCGCCTGAAGCGAGGCATTCTGACCACGAAGTTGCGACCAATCCGTTCCAATGCCACCACCATATTTGGCAAGAAACGCATTCTCTCGGTAAATGTCAAAGATACCTTCCAATGTGTCAGGAACCGTGTTGAGGAAACAAGAGATCGGCAAACCCTTCTTGGTACCGATATTCATCATGGTTGGCGTTGCTGGTACATACCAAGCCTTAGCCATGTAGTCATACAAGCGTTGCGCCATTCCGGCATCGCCACGCGCAAGGCCAGTCGCCACGCGCGAGTAGAACATTTGTAAGTTTTCAACAATTTTACCTTCACCATCGCGTAAAAAATAACGATCGCGCAAGTTCTCAAGGCCAAAATAGGTCATGAGATGCTCATGCTCTCGAGTGACGCGCAAACCCTGCTGAATCGTTTTATCGGTCGTGTAATGTGGGCTATCCCAGCTCCCTCGTCCGGCGGTATCACGATCAACCTCAGCCATAAGAATATCGCGGGCAGCAACGAGATCATTTTGGGACAATGCGTCGATGACGGATGCGTAAGAAGACATAAGGTTCAAGTTTTAATATTATTTTACCAATCAGCAACCACGGCTCCTTTCGCATATTCCGTAGCACGATTTTCAAAGAAGTTGGTATGTTCCTTGGCATTAGTCATGACATCGAGCCAAGCGAGCGGATTGGTAACATTGTAGACCTTGTCGAGTCCTAGGTCATTCAGTTTTTTATCAGCAGTGTAGCGGATGTATTGCTTCACCTCCTCCGGCTTAAGTCCTGGCACAGCCCCCATAGCAAAGCAGGTGTCGATGAAGTGGTCCTCGAGCTTCACCATGTCGTCGCAGGCTCGATAGAGGGTGCCCTGTAGCTCCTGCGTCCAAATGTGCTTGTTCTCGTTAACCAGCTCTCTAAACAAGGCGCATACGCCTTGGCTATGTAGCGTCTCATCACGAATGCTCCAGGTGATGATTTGTCCAACTCCCTTCAGTTTTCCAAGTCGCGGGTAATTCATGAGAATCGCAAAACTCGAGAAGAGGCTGACGCCTTCCATGAATCCACCAAACACGGCTAAGTTGAGAGCTAAGTCGCTGACATTCTGTACATCAAAGGTCTGGATATACTGATACTTATTGCGCATCGCTTCATATTCAAGGAATGCGCTATATTCTTTCTCCGGAAGCCCCAGCGAGTCGTTCAAATATGAGTAGGCCCAGACATGGATGCTTTCCATCGCCGCAAAGGACGAGAGCATCATTTTGATTTCAGGTTTAGGAAAGCTCGGAATGAGCTTGGAATTGTAATTATTATTTACCTCGATATCACCCTGCGTAAAGAAGCGCAGCACTTGGATGATGAGATTTTTTTCTTCTGGTGAGAGCTTGAATCGAAAGTCAGAAATATCGGATTCCATCGGTACCTCGATCGGCAACCAGTGCGCTTGGTTTTGCTTTTGGAAAAACTCAAAGAATACCGGATATTCAAACGGTCGATAAAAAGGCCGATAGGTCAATATAGGGCTTGCGCCAAAGAGCTGAGAACTCATAAGAATTAGCCTTGCGGTTCAATCCGCGAGAGAAAAGATTGGTTGTTATTCATTCCTTGCATGCCACCGTACATTGGAGCGTTGGCTGGCTGTTGTCCCGGCTCCTGATAGAGGCCTACAGATTGACGATCCTCCGGAGATAAGAACTTCAGTGCCAACCAGCGAAAAATATAATCAACAACAGATTTAGCTACTGGAATATTTGGATTTTGAGTTGGTCCGGATGGCTCGTAACGTGCATGAACAAACTTGTTCACCAGAACCTTCAACGGAACTCCATATTGAAGACCGAGTGAGATCGCGGTTGCAAACGAGTCGACGAGACCGGCTTGGCTACTTCCCTCTTTTGAGAGCGTGATAAAAATTTCTCCTGGTTGCCCGTCCTCATACAGTCCAACGGTCAAGTAACCTTCACAAGACGCGCCGATTTGGAATTTATGAGTGATGGCCTTGCGCTCATCTGGTAAGCGCCGTCGGCGTGGAACAAAGGCTTCTCCTGTAGAGGTGGTGATCGGTGTGGTCATAAAATTGTATGTATAAAAAACCACCGGTCCGGTACAGGCAAGAAAAGCCGGACGGCAACAGAGTAAATTTTTTCAAGAGGGCTGTTCCAGTCTCCGCACCGTCCGATCCAGAAAGGATCAGTCGTTCGCGTGTGTTGGGAGGCTGTAGATGGCCCAACCACTACATCTTGTGGTTCAAACATGATTATACCACAAGATGTAGTAGCCGGTTCACCTCGTGTTTTATGAGGAAAATGATCGCATTGTGGATAAGTGATGGATTTTAGAGTCCGAGACTCAAGTTGATTGCTTGTCGTGAGTTTGGTTCTGGTAGCTCGATCTGTACGGGCACCTCTTGTAATTGCCCCATGCGATTCGTCATGCGTACGTGTGCATTTTGCAGCGCGTATTCATACACGTCTCGGGTAATGCGGACATCCTGTAAACAGTACTCCTTTAGTTTCTCAATCTCCCCTTTCTTCCAGTACTCAACAGCCATCAGTCCGTGGCCACTTTTTCCGACACCTAGTGTCGCTTGGGCAACGTCGTCGAGTTTAATACGGAAGCCGAGATTTTTCTCGATTTCCACCAATAAGTCGACCGTAGGCAAACTCATCATGTCTCCCGAGTAATACGTTTGCAAGCATGGATAATCAAAGCCAATCAGATTATATCCGATGATGCGATCTGCTCTCTCTAGTCTTGGCCAGAGCTTAGGTAAATCCTCTTCTAAAAAAGCCTCAAACGTGTCGGTTTCATAAAAATAGCAACCGACGAGTGAGACTTGCAGCAGTGATGGATTGTAGGCACCGACATCCTGGAACGTGTTCCGGGTTTCGATGTCGAGGACAACTTCGCGACGCATAAAACGTCGATGAGAATACCATGTTCTAGCTGGCCTTGTCACATTGTCTGAAAGCGTTGACGTTTTGACGTTTTTTATGTTAATCCACAGTTGGAGGTACTGATGCTGTATCTACTCCGCTCTGGCTTTCAGAGCACCCTGCATCGCCTGAATTTTTTCAGGCTTGTACAGCGTCTCAACCTCGTCGTTGACCCGACGCTCGAGATTCCCCTGCGAGAGGCTCCTAAGGCCGTCTCGTTGGCACTCAAGATGCGTAACACGGCCCGTATGCCGGACTCAACCATCTTCATCGGCTCAGCGCCTGAGGACACCGTCCACAGCGCCATCAAGCTGGTAGAAGAACTGCGTGAGCTCCTGCCTCCGCTCGCCAAAGTTACAACCATCTTCTTGGTCAATGCGGAGGAATGGCACTTCTATCCAGAAATCGCTAAAGCCCCCGCTCCCACCAGCTTCTTTGACAAACAGCTCGGCTATGGACGTCTGCTGTTCCTGGAGCAGCGTGAGAGCTACTCGGATCGCGAGTACTTTGCACTCATAGCGCACATGATCTCGGACAATGTTACGAAGGGTCGCGACTCCGAATCAACCGTCGAGTTCTCGATTGGTCCTGCAGCCTCCCGTAAAACGGGAATGCTGGAACGAGTCACCGATCAACTCCTGGAGGCTGAACAGGCCCGCACCTTGCGCCGGGATGAGCCTACAGGTCCTTCTGCTATCGACGATGATCGTATCACCGAGCTTCCTCCCCCGCCGGTATTCATCAAGTCCAAGTGAGCCGCTCTTTCCTGATATGTAAGAACCCCCGAAGCCAGAGCTGGCTTCGGGGGTTTATTTCATTCAGTTGAGCGTCATCATCACGGCTATGTGTGACGGCCGCCCAATACGGGTATTCGCGGCTGCTGGGGAGAGCGTACTGCTCCATCCATGTAGGCAGTGGCTCATCCGGGGGTGAGGGAGGAGCCTCTCCCCCGCTCGTCAAGACGATCTCGTTGGTTGTCGTCACTCGCCGCCAGAAGTACTCGAACGGCAAAGCGTACGGTTCCAATCTCAGTGTGAGTGTGTCAGCTTGGATCAATCGCAACCGCTCTCGATGACAACAGGTCTGTGGAGCGCACTCCCCATAGGGATAGTAGCGTTGTGCCATCGTAAGCAGACCGATCATCAAGTCATCGCGATACGTTATTGAACGATCGCTACGCGGACTCCGTGTTGGTCGAGCATACGCGGGGCGCTCGGCTAGCATATCGTGCGCGATCTGCGGCGCAACGTTGATGCTGGTAAAACACGTCATCGCGCCGAGCGCAAAAGCGCTTCCTAGACGGATACGGCCCCGCAAGACGCGCAAGTCACGTTGTTGCAACGCGAGATCGCGTTCCATACGCGTGCTCGCCAGTTCGTCCTGCGCAGACTGTAGCGCGATCGCCAGCTGTTGCGATTCCTCGCGATAGCGATCGCGCTCGACCTCTGGATTGCTCCGATACGGGTCGCCGCAAAAGCGATATTTTGGGAAGTTGGTGAAAGAACTTCTGAAGAGACGGAAGTAGAATACGACTTGCCGATACTTCACGATGCAAGCCAGGGTCGCGATGAACGCAACCAAGATGAATTCCGGCATATCCGCCTCCTATAGCCCACTATGGGCTATCTGCCTATTTCGCCGTTTTTCCGATAATCCGTCAAGTTTATCGATTTGAACTCATACCATTGGCAAAATCCTCATTTTGGTATAAGTATCGATGGCAAAAGCAAAAGGAGCGCTTTATGGATGGACGCCAGAGATCAAGCCTGAACTCAACAACCTTGAATCCAGAGCCAGAGATGCGATCTTTTGGCGGGACATTAGAGGAATTCAGTCCTGCAAGACCTTGAGTCCTAAGCGGATAAAAGTTTCGCTGGGAAACTCGATAGGAGATTCTCTCTGGTTTCCGTTAAAAGCTTCCCTTACAACCTCTCTTCAGTACTCGCTGAGAGAGTCCGTCAGAGAGTTTCTCGGGAAGTCTCTTTGGCCGATGTATGGCGAGTCATTCTACTATCCGCTTGGATTTGCTCTCGCGGATGATGTCGATGAAGCGGCTAAGTTCAAGAACCTACATCAGCTCTTTCTTGCTGGAAATATTCCCCTCGGTTTCGATAAACGAGGCAAGCTCCTCGTCCTCGTCGCCGACTGACCAACTAAAAAGCCCCGCCGGTCCGCCAGTTGGCGGAACTCCGACGGGGCTTTCTCGTTTCTTTACGCGTTCTTGCTCTGATCCGAGCGCTTGCGCTCAAACTCTTTCAAGAATGTTTTGCGAATACGCAGACTGGTTGGCGTGACCTCGAGCAGTTCATCCTCGCCAAGATATTCAAGTCCTTCTTCCAGCGACATATTGCGAGGCGTGGTCAATCCTTCAGAGACGCCGTCGCCTTTAGAGCGCATGTTCGACAACTTCTTTTCACGGCAGATGTTCACCTGCAAATCTTCTGGTTTTGCGTTTTGTCCGATAACCATTCCTTCATAGACCTTCACGCCAGGACCGATGAAGAGTTGTCCGCGTTCTTGTGCCATTTGCATGCCGTAGCTGTTCGATTCACCCGTTTCAAACGAGATGAGCGAGCCATGCGGTGTTGCATCGATAGCACCTACGAACGGACGATAGCCAAGGAAAAGCGAGTTGATAATCCCCTGTCCACGCGTGTCCATCATGAATTCTGTGCGATAACCGATCAAACCACGAGTTGGAATCTCAAACTGGAGATACGCGACACCGCTCTCGACGCGCATATCTTTCATGTCACCCTTGCGGCGTCCCATCTTTTCAATAACCGATCCGCTCACGCCTTCTGGACACTCGAGTGAAACTTCCTCAAATGGTTCCGTCTTCTGTCCATTCTCTTCCTTGAAAATAACTTGCGGACGAGAAACCTGAAGTTCAAAACCCTCGCGGCGCATACGCTCGATCAAAATCGACAAATGTAATTCACCACGACCACTGACGATAAACGAACCGTCACCAGATCCCGCATCAACACGCAAGGCTACATCGTTCTGCAATTCACGATCCAAACGCTCCTTAATATTGCGGGAAGTCGTAAACTGTCCTTCCTGACCCGCAAACGGGGAGGTGTTAACAGCAAAGGTCATCTTAACCGTCGGCTCCTCGATCTTGATAACGGGGAGAGCATCCGCTTGATTCACATCAGCAATCGTCTCACCGATGTTCAAGTTTTCAATACCAGCAAAAGCAACAATGTCTCCTGCTTGCGCTTCCTGCGTCTCAACTTTTCCAAGTCCAATGAAGGTATAGATCGTCGTAATCTTGGCCGGAGCTTTGACGCCGTCACGGTTGATCCAAGTGACATTGCCAGGACGGAAAACTCCACGCACAACACGGCCAAGTCCAGTCTTACCTTTATAGTTATCGTAAGAGACGTTCGCAACAGAAACCTGAAGAGGTCCCGTTGAATCGTTCTTTGGAACAGGAATTTCTTTCAGAATCGTATCAAACAATGGTTTGATGTCTGTCATCTTCCCAAGGTCCGGTTCAAGACCAGCCTTCCCCTGTTTTGCAGAGGCATACACGATTGGGAAATCCGTTTGTTCATCGGTAGCGCCGAGTGTGACAAACAAATCAAAAACCTGGTCCACAACCCAGTCTGGTCGTGCATCTGGTTTGTCGATCTTGTTGATGACGACAATCACACGATGTCCGGCTTGAAGAGCCTTCTTAAGCACAAAGCGTGTCTGTGGCATCGGGCCTTCCTTGGCGTCGACGAGCAAAAGCGCACCGTCAACCAAGTTCATTACGCGCTCAACCTCACCACCAAAGTCGGCGTGACCTGGTGTGTCGACGATATTGATCTTGGTGCCGCCATAAGCAACGGCTACGTTTTTAGCCAAAATCGTAATTCCACGCTCACGTTCAAGAGGGTTCATGTCCAGAATGGTGTCGCCTTCCAAGCCTTTTTCCTTGAAAGTTTCACTCTGCTTCAAAATCGCATCGGCCAGGGTGGTCTTTCCATGGTCGACGTGTGCGATGATGGCGATATTGCGGATTTCCATAAGTGGGCGAAGTTTAGCCCCATTTTGCCACTTTGTCAATAATCATTACCCATGTAAAATCGCAATATGAACATGTTCAAGAAAACCAAGGCGGATAGCGTAAAAACCTATATCGCCGCTGTGCAAGAAGATCGCAAACCCGTGATTCTATTTTTACACGATTTTATTCAGAAAACCGTGCCTAAGCTCAAGCCTCATTTTGCCTACAATATGCTTGGGTACGGGGCTTTCCCATATAAGAACTACAAAGGCGAGATGCTGACTTGGCCGGTGATCGCGCTTGCCAGTCAAAAGAATTACATTAGTTTATATGTCTGTGCGGTCGATAGCGGAGAGTACATTGCAGAGTTGCACAAGAAAGAGTTGGGTAAAGTCAGCGTCGGTAAAAGCTGTATCCGATTCAAAAAGATCGAGGACGTTGATCTTAAAGCTTTGGCCAAAGTTTTGAAGCTTGCAGCTAAAAATCCAGGACTCGTCAAATAACAAAACCCTCCGTATGGAGGGTTTTGAAAAATTCAAGATCGGTTTATTTAGCGACCTTGCACATTTTACAGCTGTCCTTCATGAGCATCGCGATCGCGGCCAAACCTACAAGAATGTAGACGACCCACTCAACCTGTGGCCAGCGGCCGAGCAAAAGACCAACGACGTTCCAGTTCTTGCCGAGGAAACCGCCGATACCGACAAGTCCCCAGTTAACGGCTCCAATCCACATAAGCCAGAAAGCGGCCATGTGAACGGTGCATCCCTTAGAAGCGCTCATCATAATGACGAAAGGAAATAATTATTAGTATTTTAATGATAGCACACTCTCTGTGGATAAGTTATTAATTTAAAAAATTCTCTGTATCAATTTATATCGATACAGAGAGTGAAGAGTGGAGAGGTTATGATTAGAGTGGGATTCTGTGCTCCCTGGCCCAAGGGATGAAGCGGCTTCTAACGACCGCTAACACAGATATTATGAGGTCGTACTGGTATACGATCATTACTTGCCCATCCGTCGGTCTCCTCAGGGCCGCCTGACGTGATGGTCGACCTAGGTCTTGCGACGTTCGGTATCTAGATGGAGTTGCTCATTCCAGGAGTCACCTCCACTCGATAGTCGCCGCTTCCCAAACTGCGCTATCTATATGAGGAGTCTTTCGACCCCTATCTCGGTCTTCATCATCCGATAAAAAACGGGAGGGAGTGCACATCAGCCGGATGTGCGACGGAATCAGGATTTTGTCTGATACGAAGGACGTTGGTTCTACTCGACGGAGTAGATCGCGAAGCGGAACTTCGCGCCGGCCACCTCCTCGGCCGTGTATTCGTGGCGCCCCTCCAAGCGAGGCAAGCCAGAGATAGCCATCAGAAGCAGGGAGTCACCCGCTACGATCTTCACGACAGGAGCCTTTTCCAGAGAGGGGCCCGTCAGAGCTTGAGAGCAAGCTGACGGAAAAGTAGTTTGCGGTGATATTTCACACAACTCCTCCATGTTGCGGGGCTCATCACAGGCATGGGATGTCTACGATGAGCTATGTGAAATAAAAAGAGACATGTGGCCTTTCGGCTTCGATGTCCCGTTTATCGATAGAACAAGGTTCTTCGCCTCATTCCTCAACGAGGACTAAGCTAGCAAATATATAAATATTTGTCAAGGAAAGTAAACAAAAATATAAATATAGCTAAAATTAGCTGAAAAATGACAGCTAAATTGTCAGGGCTTGAAAAACATCCGCGCCTCATTCCAAAATTCTGCTCTCCCCTGCTCCTTCATCCAGAGCCACCACTCAACGCCCCAAAAATCTACAGCTACGACATCCATCTGTCTGGCGTAGGCAAAATTTTTGCGCATTTGTTGTATCGACAATGTTTTGAATTGGTCTTCTAACTTGGTTTCTTGTAAGGGACGATCAGACCAAGGTTCCATTTGAAATTCACTCACAAATAAACGTCCTCCCCAACCAAGAAGATCTGCTTTGCGTGTATAAAACCATGGCGGCAGAAACCAATATCGAATCACACCGAGCCAAGGATTGGTAACCGTTCGATAAACACTCACCCCAAGTCCATCGATTTCTTTTCGATAATCCTGCCACAGAGAAAGCTCTCCAGAATCGGTTGTGTAAACTGGGCGTTTAAGTACTCCCCGTTTAGCTTCCTCACCGCGGACAAATGTAAGTTCTTTGCTAACAAGTTCATCTGTCAATCCCGGACAATGCGCAAAAAAATTAAATTTTGCTTCATTCTCGACTTGAAATCCGACCACCGTTGGATGATTTTTAAAACGTTCATACGTCGCCTTAAAATACGCAAGCTGCATCGCAGCACGTGTTTCTGTATCAACGATTCTAGTAAATTCAGGTACCCAACACTCTGGCCAACGCGGCAATCGTGCTCCGATTGCCAGCATCACTTTTCCATCTCTCTTTCCAATCGCGTCCAATTGTTCCTGCAAAATCGTAAAATCGTAAACGCCTTGTTTCCGTTCTATATCGGTCCAATAGGCAGGAATACGGAAGCGTCGTACACCCAAGTCATCCAACACCTCACCAAGGCCTTTATTTGGATCGAGACCAAGACTCCAAGCATAGGGTGAACTCCAGGTTACACCATATTCTTTTGGATGATCGCTGGGCCATCCGAGAGTAAAATACGCAATCGCGAGAACAAGTAAACCAAGCACGACCCAAGCACAAATCCGCAACCACTTGCGCATCGCCGATAAATCAAAGCCACGGGGAGTCTTAGCCGGCATGTGTAATCAAATAAAGTCCGATCGCAACGAGGATCAGCGCACTTCCCTTGGTGAGAAATGTTTTGAGCGTCCGTTGCTCATGGAGAAGTGCTGCTAAGCGCTTCCCTCCTAGCCATGCAACCAGCACAAGCGCTGCATATTGTACCGATTGCATTGCATTGACGATTGACGCGCTTCCCTCGGATATCGCAAATTGGATGAAAAGAAAACCGAGTGCTCCACAGAATTGACCGAGGATCATTAAACCGAGTTTCGAGCCTTCCTCTCGTGCTGCTTGCTTGTCCTTCACAAAGAGAATCTTGGTGAGTTCAGACCGAACACCCGTAGCAAAAAGCGCAATCAGTATCGCGGTAAGCGCGGCAAAGAATCTCGACCAGACAAAGACATCCAAAAAAACTGCTTCATTAAAAGCGAGTTTTCCAAAAGCGCTCGATGCGGCAAAGAGAAAAGCGGAAAGGATGCAGATGCCAATCGTAGTCTTATCCAGTCGATCTTTTTTATTGCCGCTTGAAAGAACAATCGTCGCGAGAACAAGGAAGCTGAATCCGAGGTATCCATTGAAAGGTAGCCGTTCACCTAAGAGAAGGCTGGTATCAAGAAGGGTGAATACGGGAATAAGAGAGCCGACAATAGGAACGACTCGAGTTGCTTCCCCACGACGCAATGCTTCAAAGAACGCCCAAAGCGCAAAAACAAATAAAGAACCAAATCCAATCATGGGAGCCCAGACATTGGCAGGTGGGATGGAGGTCCAAGGTAAAGCGAGGAGGGCTAAACAAGACAGCCCACCAATCAAAGATGCGTAAGTTCCGCTTCTTTTAAATGAAGTCGATAAAAGAGCTTTGTCGATGAGAAAAGCAAAAGCATTCAGGAGGTGACCAATAATTGCAATCGGTAACCAAGCGGTCATAGTTCAACGGAATCACCCACATGCGGCGCAATCGCCTCAATACCAAAATGTTGCTTGATGCGCGTTGCAAGTGCTACCGCTGTATCCTCTTCTCCATGCGTCACAAAGATGCGTTTAGGCAAAGCCTCAGCCTCTTTAATCCAGTCCACGAGTTTATTCTGGTCCGCATGTGCGCTATACGCTCCGATACTGGTAACTCTCGCTTTAACCCGTACATCTTCTTGTAAAACACGAACGACTTTTTTGCCGTTATGCAGCTCGCGTCCCAGTGTGCCGTTCGCCTGATAGCCAACGATAAGTACGGTGGCATTTGGATCAGAAAGATAACGCACGAGATGATGTTGAATGCGTCCCCCGTTCATCATTCCAGAACCTGCGATAATAACTTTGGGACGTGCCGCGTCATTAATCAATTTGGATTCATCGCGCGTTTTGGTCAGTGTAAGTCCGGGAAAATCAAACAAGTCATCTCCGGAAGCCGCGAGCGCGCGAGCTTCATTGTTATAATACTGTGGAAACTCCTTCATGATATCCGTTGCTTTAATAGCCATCGGACTATCCAAGTAAATATCGATATGAGGAACAATGCCCTTTTCGATCAGGTGGTTCATCTCAAACAGAATCTGTTGCGTGCGATCAATAGCAAAAGCCGGAATCACCAACACGCCTTTTGTCTCGATGGTCTTTTGCAAAATCTCTTTCAACTTACTCTCGCGTGTACTCTCGTCTTCATGGATACGGTTTCCGTATGTCGACTCGATAATAAGTGCGTCTACGGCAGATAATTGGGCCGTAGGACGTAGGATTTTTGAGCGTCTATTTCCCAAGTCGCCTGAGAAAGCCGCACTCGGACCGTTTATCTGATAAACCTCCCAAAAGGCACTTCCAAAAATATGCCCCGCATCTCTTGGCCGGCACATAAAATCACCGATCGTAACTTCTCGGCTATAATCGATCGGCTCAAAAAGGTCGCGTGTAAGCTCTACGTCCTCACGAGAATACAAAACGGGCGTACCTTCGCGCTTATGGTCCTCCTCCATGATGTGTTGCGCATCCTCTAAAACAAGCATTGCCAACTTAATCGTTGGTGGAGTCGCATAGATTTTACCGCTAAAGCCCCCTTTAACGAGTTTGGGGAGTCTGCCGCTATGATCGAGGTGCGCATGTGTAAGTAAAACGGCTTTGATTGATTTAGGATCAAAGGGAAAATCAACCAAGTTTTTAACATCGCAGGTATTACAGCCCTGATGCATACCGCAATCGACCAGAATCTTGGTCTGTTCAGTCTCGACCAGATACAAAGATCCTGTTACTTCACGGGCAGCTCCTAAGAACGAAATTTTCATGTCAAAATTGTAAACCGCGGACGCCAAACTGTAAAAGTAGAGCTATGGGGCGTTGGTCAAGGCTCGTTCCAGTCCGTGACAGAATTCTCCAAATCCGTATTTAGCCTGTGAACATTGTCGATCAAAAACTAGTCGGATCATGGATCGATCAAATGAGGGTTCAGTAAAGATAAAAACCAAAAGAGTCGATTGCACGATGAGGAGGATTGCACCCGTAACAACGGCAAGTCGGAAAGAAAAATCCGGAGCTTCAAATCGATCTTGCCATTTTGGGTGAAACATCCACAATCGTTTTTCTACGAGTCCATTTGCTACGAGCGCCGCAAGAGAAGCGAAAACGCCAAGCGCAAACGACGACATCGAGGAAAAACCAAATGACAATCCCCCAAGCATCGCCATGGGGAAAATGAAAAGAGTTGTAAATGCCCAAAAGTCCGGAGAGTCGTGTGCGTACAAAGGAGCATTTTTATTTTTGACCTTTTTGACCATGCTGGAATTATATCACATGTCTTCTGTTATTCCCGCGTAGGCGGGAATCCAGTACCAACTCATCCGAACACTTATTCAATACGCCCAGCTGGATCCCCGTCTTCACGGGGATGACATTTACGCCTCGACATGCACAGAATCCGGACCCAAGATTGTCTCCAATTCTTTGGCGATGAGTTCATCAAAAGTAATGCGATACGAGGAGAGAATCTTTTGTTGTCCCCCAGCATTGTCTACAAAAAAGTAAACACGGAATCTTCCGGGATGCGCATCAAGCACCGCTCGTAATTTATACAGAATGGTTTCTGGTAAATGTGCGCGCAAATGAATCGTAACGGCATCCGCTTCTTTTTTTACCTCACTCTGATTGTCTGACTCTAATGCATCGGTTGTTGGCCGCGCTCCTCCAAGAAACTGTTGACGAACAATATCGATATTATCCGGCGTTATCTCATATCCGGTCTCAACCAAAAATTTAGGATCCCCATCTTTGATCTGCACTCTTCCAGAAAGAACAACGGCTTTATCGGATTCCCAAAGCTCCATTTTTTCTTTATATACGCGTGGAAAAATAACCGCTTCAATCTCCCCTCCCATATCTTGAAGCTTTGTAAAAACCATCGGATCACCATTTTTGGTCAGAATTTTTTTTGCCTGAGTAATAAAGCCCGCTGTCCGTACACTTTTTTCTTTTGTTTTACTCGCAAGTTCGGACACGGGGGTAACGAGCCCTTCGAGCTGTGCGGCGAAGTCTTTAAATGGATGTGCGGAGATATACAGACCGAGTAGCTCTTTTTCCCAAACAAGAATATCGCGAGTCGCGGCTGGAGGAGCTGGCTTCAATTTGAGCGCTGGTTGTGCGGCAGCGGTCGTCGAGAGGGCAAACAAGTTGAATTGTCCGGAGCTTGCTTCTTGCGTTACACGTTTTTGATATTCAAGAATCGCTTCAATATTAAAATAAAGGAGATTGCGATCGGCAAAACGGTCCAATGCGCCCGACTTGATCAGTGATTCTAATGATCGTCGATTGATATTTTTTCCGGTAACACGCGTTACAAGATCCTCAAGATTCTTGTAGGGACCGTTCGCTTTACGCTCGCGAAAAATTGACTCGACTACATCCTCCCCAATACCTTTAATCGCAAGTAAACCAAAACGAATTTTATTGGTATCTTTGACAACAGAAAAGCCTCGAAAGGACTCATTGATATCTGGAGGCAATACTTCTAGCCCGATCCCGCGACACTCCTCAACTTCAATCGTGATGCGGTCCAAGTTGGAAATATCCGAGTTCATGAGAGCGGCCATGAAGGCATCTGGAAAATGCGCCTTCAAATACGCTGTTTGATAGGCGATCAGCGCATAACAGGCGGCATGCGACTTGTTAAAACCGTAGGCCGCAAATTCCTCAAACTGCGTGAAAATTGCTTCAGCTTTATCCCGAGGAACACCATTTGCAATCGAACCGTCAATGAATTTGGTACGCATCTCCGCCATGAGTTTGGCAATTTTTTTACCCATGGCTTTTCGCAACGTGTCAGCTTGCCCACCGGTGAAGCCGGCCATGTCTTTAGCTACTTGCATCACCTGCTCCTGATAGATCGGAAGTCCGTAGGTTGAAGCGAGGGCGTTTTCTGTCAGCGGGTGAATATAGACAACTTTCTCACGACCATGTTTGCGATTAATAAAAGACTCAATAAACTGCATTGGTCCCGGTCGATACAGAGCAACCATGGCGATAATATCGTCGATCACCGTAGGTCGAAGTTCTTTAATATATTTCTTCATTCCATCCGATTCCAGCTGAAATACGCCCGTGGTAATCCCTTTCCCCAAAAGTTCAAACGTTTTTGCATCATCGAGTAGCAACGTTTCCATATCGACTTCTGCTCCATGCACGGCCTTAGCAATATCTAAACAGTCACGAATGACCGACAAGTTAGACAGGCCCAGAAAGTCCATCTTGAGCAGGCCCATGGCTTCTGCAGAGTGTAGCGAGTATTGGACGACTTGTTCAACGTCACCACCTTGCGCCTTTTGCAATGGAGCAAATTCTACCAGCGCGCTCGGCGCGATCACGATTCCACAAGCATGCTGTGAAGCATGACGCGTTGTCCCTTCAAGTTTGATCGCCAAATCTATAAGACGCTGTACGCGCGGATCCGATACATACATGGCATGTAGTTCAGGAGATTCATCCTTGGATTTTTCCAGCGGAATATGTCTTCCCTGCACAGGCGGCGGAATCACTTTTGAGATGCGATCCACGTCCGCATAACTCATACCAAGCGCACGTCCAACATCACGCACCGCCGCCCGCGCCGCCATGGTCCCAAACGTAATAATACCCGCCACACGGTTGTGTCCGTATTTATCCATCACGTATTGGATGACATCCTTGCGTTTCACGTCGTCAAAATCCGTATCAATATCCGGCATCGAGATACGATCAGGATTGAGAAAACGCTCAAAAAGTAATCCGTAGCGCAACGGATCAAGGTTCGTGATGCGTAATGAATACGCCACAATAGAACCTGCCGCACTTCCGCGTCCTGGCCCCACGATCACGCCATGATCTTTGGCCCAGTTAATATAATCGGAAACAATCAAAAAGTAGGCGGCAAATCCCATGCGCTCAATGGTTGAAAGTTCAAAATCAAGACGCTCTTTTGCTTCTTGTTGTTTTTCTTCATCCGGATAACGTTCCGCCAAACCTTCATCGCATAATTTTCGGAGATGACCCATCTCTGTCTCCCCTTCTGGCAAATCAAATCTCGGGAGATGGTTGGTGCCTAGTTCAAACTTTATTTCACAGCGATCCGCAATCTTGCGCGTGTTCTCAATCGCTTCTGGATGATTTTTGAATGCCTCAAGCATCGGCTCGATCGGTGTAAGCGAAAGATCAATTCCAGCCATGGAATTACGTTTTTGATCATCGAGGGTCTTTCCATCATGAATACACACGAGAACATCTTGTGCTTCACGGTCCGTCTGGTTCAAGTAGTGAACATTCTTTGATGCGACAACCGGCGTGTTTGTTTTTGCTGCTAATTCAAACATGAGTTCATTCACCTCGTTCTGTGTTGGTGATTCTGGGTGCCAAACAGCTTCTAAGAAGAAATGATCCGGACCAAAAATCTCCTTATATTCAGCAACGAGCTTTTCCGCACGTTCCATATCATGCGATTGGAGCGCCTGTGGAATCTCCCCCTTTAAATTTCCAGACAGTCCAATCAATCCTTCATGGTGCTCGCGTAGCAAATCTTTATCGAGACGTGGCTTGTAATAGAAGCCTTCTAAATAGGAGATGGATACAAGCTTAAGAAGATTCTGATAGCCGATATTATTTTCTACCAATAAAACAATTCTTGATGATCGATTGTCGATACCCGCGCGTTTGTCTGTATGTTTATCAATAGCTAAAAAAGCATCGATTCCAATAATTGGTTTGATGCCCTCTTTATGCGCCGCTTCATAAAACTCGACAGCCCCGTACAGAGCCGAGTGATCCGTAAGCCCGATCGCGTCGTATCCGAGTTCTTTTGCCCTTTCAACAATCTGATCCGGTGCTCCGATCGCGTCATACAACGAATACATCGAGTGCACATGTAAGTGCACAAACGGTGATTTGGGGAGCTCGGTTTTTTGGTCGGACATAGTGAGGATCGACACTGTCGGCTTAAAGCCTGCGTACGATCGAATAAACAAAAACTAACCCGCCGGTAAGGGCGGGTCAATCGTTTCGTCAACCTTCCTGCTCACCATCCTCTATCTCATCTAATGTCGGCTCTTTTCTCTTTGATTTCTTTGTTGGCTTCCCGTCTTGATCTTTTTTATGGTCTAGATATCCCATTACTTTGTGCCCAGCTTCTGTGATAAATCCCATATACTGCGAGATATTAGAAACTTTTTCACTGAGCGCTACTACAGAATCCTCAACGAGCTTCACCTTCATGCGGATATTCTCTACCAGAGCATTTGTCTGATTAAAGAATCTAGCGGCCTCGTACAGGAGCCAACAAAGAAAGCCTGACACCACGATCAAGCAGATTGAAGCGACTAAGAGAAAAAGGTCCGAGGAAGTATGAAGAAACATATGAATACAGTATAGCATCTTTAATACAAAACGCCCCGTCAGAAGTCGGGGCGTTTTGTATTAATCGCAATTTTTCATCTCAACATTGAATGTAATCGGACCCGTAATCTCCGAGTTACAGCTTGCCTCGAGTATTCCGTTCCATTGCTCCTCTCTACTACGTCCGATTGATCTACCGCCACTGCGTAAGCCGCGACGTATCGTCAGTTCCTGTCGAGTGGTCGCGCACTCCAGGGGTGTGATAATTCCTGTCTCGTTCCGATAGGCGACGCTTAGGTCTTCGACGGGCCTTGCTGTGGATGTTTCACCCTTTAGGCTGTTATCTTTAAGAATGAGTGCGCGCTTTTCTTCATGAAAACCTTCCTTGGGAGGATTATCACGTAAAGCCAGTGTTAACTCATCGCTCACGAGATTGGCTAGACATCCAAACACTTCCATTTTGCTTTCACCTGCAGTAACCGCTCCTTCGACGCTCGTGCTATTGCTACTCGCTATCCAAATAAAAGCGGCTCCAAAAAGCAAGATAAGCCCTGCGACCATCAGCAGTCCTTGTCCTGTCGTAAGTTTTATAACCTTACCCTTGGTTTGTACGGGGTTGTCCATATAAAGATATAATTAAGAACGAATTTCTGCCGCAAAACGATTTTTCATCTCTTCGATAATCCGCTCCATCACGGCATCGACATCTGCCGTTTCCAGCGTTCTGTCATCGGCGCCAACTTCGATATGCAATGCGAGCGATTTTTTTCCTGTCGGCACACCCTTGCCCTTATACGTATCGAACCACTCAACATCCCGTATCAATACGTCGATTGTAGAAATAGTTTGAATAATATCCTGAACCTCGATATTGTTGTCGACGATAATCGCTACATCACGTTTGGAAACAGGGAAAATTGGAATCGGCACATAACGCTTAGCATTATTTGCACGATGAAAAACGTGACGCAACGGTAAATCGACAAGCGCAACACGCCCTTCAAATTTATATTTTTCGGCCAGTAAAGGATGCAGTTCTCCAACGGTAGCAACTAAATCATTTCCGATAAAAGCCTGAACGGTGCGTCCTGGATGCCAAAAAGAATCGCTTGCCAATCGTTTCCACGTCACACCTGTCACGCCAAGTCCACCAAAGACATGCTCAACCAATCCTTTGGCCTCACGCCACGCGTTCTCATCACCTAAAATCAAGGCACCGAACTCCGGTTGCTCATCAGGAAGTGTTTTCCAGCCGCTCCCTTTTGGATAGTAGACATTGGCAACTTCAAACAACTTCTGATTTCTAAAACGCTCTTGATTTTGCATCGCGACTTGTAAGAGTGATGGCAAAAGCGACGTACGCATCAATTCAAAATCAGCAGACAACGGATTGGCAATCGACAACATTTTCTTGGAATCGTAACCAGCCATCTCTTGCGTCTCACGCGATGTAAACGAGTATGTATATGTTTCCGTAAAGCCAGCCTGTTTAGCGAGTCCTTTTGCGGAATCTTCCAACGCTAAACCACGAATAGGTGCTTCCGGTACAATCCCTGGCGGAAAAACAGCAGGGAGATTTGCATATCCATACACGCGGGCGATTTCTTCAACCAAGTCGCGACCACTCTCAATATCGTGATCGCGCCACCACGGAGAGGTTGCCGTCAGTTTTTTTGCATCGGCTTTAACGATAAAACCAAGTCGCTTCAATGTGTCGATACAATCAGTTTTCTTCATCGGAATACCAATCAGCTCATCGATTTTGGCAAACGTAATCGAGTAGCTCGGCGCTTTGTATGGATGCGCCTGGATATCAGTCATGCCCGAGACCTTTCCTCCGCACAATTCAAGAACGAGTTCGACTGCCCGTGCCATCGCTTCCGGAGGCGCCATCATCGATAAGCCTTTTTCAAAACGCAATTGAGAGTCTGAATACAGATTCAATTTTCGCGCCGTTCGTCTGACGGAAACAGAATCAAATGTTGCTGCTTCAAGGATGATAGAAGTCGTCCCAATCGTCACCGCCGACGTTTCCGAGCCCATGACGCCAGCGACGGCCTGAGGCTTATCCGCATCGGCAATCACAAGCATTCCGTCTTCAAGGGAGTACGTTTTTCCATCCAAGGCCGGCATCCTCTCCCCTTTCTTAGCCGATCGAACAACGAGTGTATTCGCAGAAAGTTTGTCTGCATCAAAGGTATGCATCGGTTGCCCAAGCTCAAGCATGACAAAATTCGTGATGTCGACAACGGCATTAATCGGACGGAGTCCAGCAGACAGTAACCGTCGCTTCAGCCACCAAGGCGATGATTCGATGCTCACGCCATCAATACGCACGCCGATATAGCGCGGACACAATTTCTTTTCCGCGACCTTGATCGATGAAATCGTTTTTGCTTTTGGGAGCTTTGAAGCCTTCCACAGCAGCTTCCGTTTCAAGATGGTCGCCGCTTCACGCGCTAGCCCAACCATTCCTGCTGCATCTGGTCGGTTGGTTGTAATTTCAATATCGAGAACCGTGTCGCCCCAGAGCCCAAGAGCCTCAGCAAGGGGTGTCCCAGCTTTTACTTTGAGACCAGGTAGAGCTTTTCCAAGATCGACAATCTCGCGATCCTGATGCGGAAACGCATCATACAAGCCGATTTCATTTGCCGCACAAATCATCCCTCCACTCTTTTCTCCGCGAATCTCAATCGGTTTGAGTTCGATCAAATCCCCTTCCCCATGCCAACGCACCTTTGCTCCAACCTTGGCGACAGCAACCCATTGATCGGTTTCCAAATTTGAACCTCCGCAAACAATTGTTGCTTTGCTTTTCCCAAGATCGACAATCGCAATGCGCAATTTGTCTGCATTTGGATGAGGCTTTACTTCAAGGACATGACCGATAACGACACCGTCTAAATCAAGACCCTGAGGATAGAGTCGCTCAACTCCTGGGCCAGACAAGGAGACACGACTCGCAAAAGATTGCGGATCAATCTTATCGAGATCGACATATTCTTTGAGCCAGTCGTAGGAAGCGAGGATGTTCATAAGGAATTTTTATTTTGCAGCAGCATTACAGGCATTCGTACAAATTTGTTCCGCTCGTTCAAAGTTAATCTCCAGCGCGGTCATCTTAGCTTTTAAATCGGAGAAATCACGCATTAAATTATCAAGACGTTGCTCAACGGTAAGCGATCGGTCTTGGAGATTACGTTGTGAGTTCACCGCCGTTTCATCAATACGTTTCTCTACGCGGGCTCCATAGGTCATCGATTCTTCACGTAGCTTCCACGTATCCCACATGTTCATGGAAACCAGAGCGAGCGCACCGATCACAAGCAGAATAAACATGATCCACCACAGAATAGCCATCCACTTGAAGCGCTGTTTAAGCAATATTACTTCATGTTCCAGTGCCGCCGTCTCATTCTTCACGGCTTGAACCGGAACAGTTGTCGTCTGCTTTTTTTCCGCTAATTGTTTCTCAAGTAGATCCATACAGATATCGTCACGAGAATTAGAACTGCTGCAAGAAGCGCAAATCGTTCTTATACAAGGTACGAATATCGTCGAGCTGCAAGCCCTCCTTCATCATATACGTTCTCTCTACTCCCCAACCAAACGCTAAACCCGAATACTCTTCCGGATCAAGTCCAGCCGCCTTAATTACGTTTGGATGTAGCATTCCTGCTCCACCAAGTTCCAGCCAGCCATTCTTTCCCATTTTGGAATCCGTTGAGATATCGATTTCAAACGACGGTTCTGTAAAACGGAAATGATATGGACGAATACGCACTTTGCGATCCGGTCCAAAAAAGTTTTTGACAAAGTATTCGATAATGCCTAGCAAATGTGTGAGGTTCACACCCTTATCCACGTACACGCCATCAAATTGATGGAACATCGGCAAATGCGTCAGGTCAATTTGTCTTCGATACGTCTTACCGATGCTGATAGCTCGAATCGGAGGCTTCTGATCTTTCAAAAGATGCGCTGTGCCATTGGTTGTATGTGGAGTAAGTAACATGCGACCCTCATTTTTCTTCTCACTCATGGGCGCATTCATGAAAAACGTTTCCCAGTCATCACGCGCTGGATGATCCTTTGGCATGTTGAGCGCCTCAAAGGCAAACCAATCCCAATCAACTTCCGGCGGTCGTACGCGTTGAAAACCGGCACGTTCAAAAATATCCGTAAACTCTCGAATCGCCTGCGTCACTAAATGCAAATGACCTTCGGAAGGCTTCATTCCAGGCTCTGTCACATCTTCCTGTTCACTAGAAAGCTTTTGTCCGATGGATGCTTGAGCGAGCTGGTTTCTTTTTTTCTCAAGCGCTGCCTCAATATCCGTCTTCACCTCATTGGCAAAAGCGCCGATTTTAGGTCGATCTTCTGCGGAGACAGCGCCCATTTCTTTCATGAGAGCGGCAAGCTCGCCTTTGCGTCCAAGAAAACGCACCTCGGTTTCTTCGAGTTGCTCGAGGTTGGTTGCAGCTTCTATTGCTGTACCCGCTTGGTTACCGATTGCGCGTAATTGTGGTTCGAGGTCCATATGAATATTATAATCCTACAACGCCTTTGAGTCCGTTCCAGATTGCTCCACCGTATCGATGCAGGTCTTGTGCAGTTACAAGCAAGATAAGAATCAAGAGTGCAACAAATCCGATCTGATGAACCGCGGCTTCAAAACGTGGATTGTTACGACGTCTTCGTAGAGATTCCACCACGACAAACACGGCTCGTCCACCATCCAGCGCTGGGATGGGGAGAAAGTTGATGACGGCTAAGTTCAAGGAAAGAATTGCCGCAAATTGCATAAGTGCCCAAAAACCTTGCTCGGCAACATGTCCTGCTAGAACAGCGATACCAACTGGACCGGATACTTCTGCGGCTAATTTACGCGCTCCAAAGAGATCAGCGATAAGACTAAAAAATCCGTTGACGATCAATCCTGTATATTGCGCTGTCACAGTCACGCCCTGAACAACGGCAAGCGGTAAGGGAAAACGCACCGTCGCGATATTTCCGAGAGCGACTCCAAGTCCAGGTTTCCCAAGCGCTTCAAGAAATACCGGTGTTGCATGAATGACCTCCAAATCTTTTCCACGCATGACCTCCATAGTCAGTTCCATGCCTTTTTCCGTTTGATCAGACAAAATCATTCTGGCGTTCTCCGCACTGCTCGCAACCTCGCCATTGATGGTGATGATGCGATCACCTTGTTTTATTCCCGCTGTTTCCGCCGCGCTTTTGCCGACAACCTCAACAATCTCGATGCGTGAATCTTTTACAATCGCGGAAGCTGGCAATCCATCCGTTTCCGCCGGAACGCCAACAGCAAAACCAATGGAAAATATAAACGCGGCCAGAAGCCAATTCATGGCAACACCAGCAGCAAGCACAAGAAATTTCTGCCAACCTGGTTTTGTTAAAAACGAGTCTGACTCCCCCGCGCCTTCACCCGACTCCCCCTTCAAACGAACGAATCCGCCGAGCGGAAGCCAGTTAATCGACCAAATGGTGTTTTTATAGTTGGACCGATCCTTGCCAGGAACACGCTTCCACCCACGCTCTGTTTTTACAAAGCCGATCGCTCGGGGAGGGAAGCCATAGCCAAATTCCTCTGCTTTTACGCCAAAAATGCGTGCGACGATATAGTGGCCAGCCTCGTGAACCAGTACCAAAACTGATAAAACCAGCAAAAAAATCAAGACATTGAGCATGCATGACATCTTGACGGTTTTTTTGCTTTGTGTAAACTCGTTTACGGTTCTTCGGAGACGTTTTGTGATACTGGTGTCAAAGCTATTCCAGTGATCGCCCCCTCTGTTCTAGCCTGATGTCGAGGGACAAAGTGGAAATGGGCTCATAACCCGCCAGGGAGCCTCAATCAACATCACACCAGTAATAGTCTTAGGCGATGCGAAATCCCCTTTGTCTAGACCAACTGCACGTTTCGCCTCCGAAGAGCCGACTACTCCCACGCCCGGACTTGTTACATACAAGTCCGGGCGTTTACTTTTACAAGAGAACAGCTCGTTCTCCGCGAACCATCTTTTTTAACCAACGAGTCGCAATCGCATCTGTCATTGGTGAAGGGTCAGTAAAGTAATATTTTTGTTCGCCATCAACAATCGCCTCAGCAGCTTCCCGTTCAACAACATCCATAAGTGCGGATGGTGAATCGATAATTCTGACGCGTTTTTGCAAAGAGTTTTTAATCACATCAAGTAAAAGCGGATAGTGCGTACAACCGAGGATCAAGCAATCGATTTGTGCTTTGCGCAATGGCTCAAGATAGGTCCGTGCTATCCGTTTTGTTTCCGACTTCTGTGTCCAATGCTCTTCCACGAGCGGTACAAAAAGCGGACAAGCTTGTGAGATGACCGTGACTTTCGCGTCTTGCTCTTTTAGCTGTTTTTCATAAACACACGATGCAATCGTCGCCCGTGTACCGATCACACCGATTTTTTTACCTTTTGCCTTAGATACAGCTGGTTCAATTACCTCAAAGAAATTGACCACAGGGAATGCGTGTCGGAGTTCATGCATTGCGACAGCACTCACGGTATTACAAGCAACCAGAATCGTTGCGGCACCTTTTCCGACCAGAAAACGTGCGTCCTCAACAGCATGCTGCCTAATCGTATCCGCGGACTTGTTTCCATAGGGTGTACGAGCCGTATCGCCCAAATACACAAAACCTGCCGATGGATGTCGACGCAATAATTCTTTAACAACCGTCAGGCCACCTATGCCTGAATCAAAGATGCCAAGCATACACGTATTTCCGCGACTTTCTCTTCCATTCTTTCATGTGTTTCCGCCTCCAGGTTCAAGCGAATCAATGGCTCTGTATTTGATGCGCGCAAAGAGAACCACCAATCTCCAAAATCAATCCGCACACCATCAAGATGCGAGACATCGAGTGCGTCTTTTTGATAGCGTTCTTCAATCAAGGCTAGCGCTTTCTGGGTATCGCTGACGGAAAAATTGATTTCCCCGGAATGTGCATAGCGTACAAGCGGTTTCCAGAGCGCTGAGAGCGGCTTGTTTTCACGCTTCAGTAATCGCATAAGCAAGAGCATTGCATAATCCGATGCTTCGCAATTAGCAAACTCTGCAAAATAAAAATGCATGGAAAGCTCTCCAGCAAACACCGCGCCTGTCTCGCGCATTTGTTTTTTGATACCCGCATGTCCGACTTTGCACATGATGGCCTTGCCGCCCGCTTCCTCGATGACTTCTTTTACGCTTTTGGATGAGCGCAAATCATATAAGACCGTTCCGCCTTTGTGCTCGGACAAAAGTTCTTTGGCAAATAGAGCGGTCAAAATATCTCCCGGAATAGGTTCGCCGTTCTCATCGACAAAACCAACACGGTCCGCATCTCCGTCAAAAGCCGCGCCAAAGACGCATCGTTTCACGCGGACCATTTCCTGTAAGTCCTTCAAGGTCTCAACCTTTACCGGATTGGCTTCATGGTTTGGGAAATTGCCATCGAGTTTCCAATACAGATCATGGACGGTCGCGCCAAGTTTTCTTGATAGTATTGGCAAAACATATCCTTCCATCCCATTTCCGGCATCAATTGCGATATGCCAATCCTCAAAACCACCTTCGAGCTTGCTACGCGACCAAACGGCCTCCACATAACGATCCAATAATTCATTATCATCACTGACGGTACCGCGCGTATTCCCTTGTGGAATCGGTTCATCAGAACAGGCAAGATCCCGTAATTCCTCCATTCCACTCCCCTGCCCTATCGATGTGTTATCACCTTTTGTGATTTTTAATCCATTATATTTTGCCGGATTATGCGAGGCCGTCACCATAACTCCCAAATCATAAACGCCTCGTGCTTCAGATACGGAAAAATTAAACATGGGCGTCGTGCAGAGTCCAATACGCACAACATCAACCCCTTGCGAGTTCAGTCCATCGATCAACGCTTCTTCAAGTTCTGCCGATGTCACACGCATATCTCGTCCAACCACGACATTTTTAGGTCGATGCAGTTTTGCGAGCGCCACGCCTATACGACCAGCTTCAGCCGCACCAAGCTCCTCCGGGGAGAGGCCTCGAATATCATAGGCTTTAAAAAGGGAGGGTTGCATAATCGTCTCCTAGCATGCTCGCTCGTCATTTTTGGGTCAATGTTGCGGAATTGACCGTTGTTCCGCATCTGCTATCCTTATAGTAAGCCTGAAAGGGCACTTATTTACGCTAAAAAATCACCCTTTTTCTATGTATCTCTGGATTCTTCTTGCCGTAGTCGTCGTGGTCGCCATTTGGTTGGTCATGACATACAACGGTCTTATTACCCTCAAGAACCAAGTTGATGAGGCCTGGTCCGACATCGACGTCCAATTGAAGCGTCGCTATGACTTGATTCCCAACCTCGTTGCAACGGTTAAAGGCTATGCTACTCACGAGTCCGGAACCTTTGAGAAAGTCACTCAAGCCCGTGCCAATGCCATGAACGCACAGGGTGCACATGACAAGGCGGTTGCAGAGAATATGCTCTCCTCGACGCTGAAGTCACTCTTTTCCGTCGCCGAGGCATATCCGGAGTTGAAGGCAAATGCTAACTTTGCCAAATTGCAGGATGAGCTTGCCGACACGGAAAACAAAGTCCAGGCTTCCCGTCGCTTTTACAATGGCAATGTCCGCGACTTCAATACCAAGCTTCAGGTATTTCCAACCAATATGATTGCTGGCATGCTCGGCTTCGTGAAACGCGAATTCTTTGAAATCGGCAACGAGTCGGAACGTAATGCTCCGCAAGTCCAGTTCTAATCGATGTACTCACACATTGCTTCCAATCGCCGTAAAAGTTTCCTGCTTGTCGCCCTCTTTGTCGGAATCCTGGCGGCAGCAGGCTATCTCTTTGGCTATCTAAACGGCTCCGGATACTTCGGGCTTGCTTTTGCATTGATTGTCTCGCTCGGCATGACTGCCGTTTCCTGGTTTTGGGGAGATAAAATTGTTCTGTCTTCTACGGGTGCCAAACGCATTGAGTCGCGCGATCAAAATCCCTACCTCTGGAATTTAGTTGAGAACCTCTCAATTACCGCAGGCCTCCCGATGCCGGCGCTCTATATCGTCGATGATCCAGCACCGAATGCCTTTGCGACGGGTCGAGATCCTAAGCGTGCCTCAATCGCCGTTACAACGGGCATCGTTCAAATGCTGGAGAACGAAGAGTTGGAAGGAGTCCTGGCCCATGAACTCTCGCATGTTAAAAATTATGACATGCGTTTCATGATGTTGGTTGCGGTACTCGTTGGCGCGCTTACCATCATGGGTGATTCTTTTTTCCGTTTTGGATTGTTCCGAGGTCGTGGACGCAGAAGTGGTGGCGGTGTTCTGGCAATTGTCGGCCTCGTCTTTTTGATCCTCTCTCCAATCATCGGGGAACTCATCAAATTCGCGGTGAGTCGCTCGCGTGAATATCTAGCGGATGCATCCGGAGTCTTGCTCACACGCTATCCGGAAGGCTTGGCCAGAGCGCTGGAAAAAATATCAGCCTATAATCAACCAATGCAACGCGCTTCCAGAGCAACGGCCCATCTCTGGATCTCTAGTCCGTTTGGACCGAGTCGTAGTAAAGCGTCCTGGTTTTCAACTCATCCTCCAGCGGAGGAACGCATTCATCGCCTGCGTCTAATGGCGGATGCTCGCTAAACGACTATGCTCGGAAATGAATTTCTCTCCCGTTTTACGGGACATCTTCGCGAGGCATTACAGCATGCTCTAGCGTTTGCGATTTCCAGCGGCCGCGACTCCGTCGAGCCGGGTGATCTTTTGGTAGGTGTTCTTCAACAGCAAGGTTCCATTGCCGCAGAAGTGCTATCCAAATCCAATGTCGATTTGCTTAAAGCCGAGTCTACTTTTCGGGGTTTTCCAAAACCACATGAACCAGGTAGTGCTATTGCTCCAGATCTCTCCCCTGCCGTTCGTCGTGTTCTTGAAAAATGCGTTTTAATGGCTCATGTCCACGAGCATCGTTATGTTGGTACCGAACATTTGCTTTTAGCTCTGATGGAAAGCTCGCTTCCAGATATTCATACATTTTTGGAAACGCAGGGCATGAATTTAGATTTGGCCAAAGAACAGCTTGCGCATGTTTTGCGTAATACTTCACGTTTCCCGGATTTGCTCGCCCGTGAAGAAATCGGAGCGATTCCATCGGAAGAATCCCCGGAACCGGAAATCCAAACCCCAACTCCAAACCCCGGCCAGTCATCGCAACCACAGCAAGGACGTCCGTCGCGCGAGAAACGCCCTCGTGCTGTGGAGATCTTTGCACGCGAGCTGACAGCTCCAGAAACGGTTGCAAGTCTTGATCCGGTCATTGGTCGCGATGAAGAGACAGACCGTCTGATCGAAGTCCTTTGCCGTCGATCAAAAAATAATCCGATATTACTCGGTGAGCCAGGTGTCGGTAAGACGGCGATTGTTGAAGGACTTGCGCAACGCCTTGCCGCTGGTGATGTCCCAGATATCTTGCAGGGCAAACGCATTTACGCTGTTGACCTCGCGCTCATGGTTGCTGGAACCATGTATCGTGGAGAGTTTGAAGCGCGATTAAAGCAACTTGTTGAAGAGGTACGCCTTGATCCCACGGCCATTTTATTTATTGATGAAATCCACAACCTTGTCGGTGCAGGCTCAACTTCAGGTTCGCTCGATGCCGCCAACATTCTAAAACCAGCTTTGGCTCGCGGGGAGATCCGCTGTATTGGCGCAACCACCTGGAATGAATTTAAGAAGCACTTGGAACCTGACGCCGCGCTCGAACGTCGCTTTCAACCGATCGATGTTCCAGAGCCTTCCGCGGAACTCGCTGGAAAAATGTTGCAAGGTTTGAAAACGCGTTATGAAGATCATCATGGTGTTCGTTATGCACCAGAAGCGGTTGAGGCAGCTATTCATCTTTCAGAACGTTATCTTACGGACCGTTTCTTCCCAGACAAAGCGATCGATGTTCTCGATGAAGCCGCCGCTTATATCAATGCGCGCCGCCGTTCACGCGAGTCTGTTGAGCGTTTACGTTCATTAGAAATTGCGCTGGATGCCCTTCGTGAGACCAAGGAAGCCGCCGTTGATGGTGGATCTCTACCCGATGCCTCCAAAGCACTTGAGGATGAGGAGCGTCTGTTGAATGAAAAGAAGCGTATTGAAGAATCGATGAAAGCCAGCCGTAAACAAGAGCGTTTGGAAGTCACCGTTGATCACGTAGCGCGCATTGTTGCTCGTATGGCGCGTGTTCCGTATGAAGCCGTCATCAGAGCTGAGCGTGAGCAATTACGTGGCCTTGAGGCTAATTTAGCCAGACGCATCATCGGTCAGGATCATGTTGTCCGTGAAGTCGCAGAAACCGTCCGCAAAGCACGACTCGGTTTATCTGATCCAAAACGTCCTCGCGCCAGCTTTTTGTTTGTCGGCCCGTCTGGCACAGGAAAAACAGAACTTGCTAAAGCACTGGCTCATGAACTCTTTGGACGTGAAGATGCACTTGTAAAACTCGACATGTCAGAATTTGCAGAAGGACATTCTGTCTCCAAGTTGCTCGGCTCCCCTGCTGGCTATGTCGGATACCGCGAAGGAAATCGTTTAGCTGACACAATCCGTAAACACCCGCACGCCGTTCTTCTCTTTGACGAATTTGAGAAAGCGCATCCAGATGTCCAGCATTTGCTGTTACAGGCCTTGGAAGACGGTCGTATCACCGACGGTTCAGGTCGTCATATTCCATTCCGCCACGCTTATATCGTGCTGACTTCAAATGTCGGTGCAGAATATTTGAATCGATCCTCTCTCGGTTTTGGCGATTCTACGGACGGTTTTGAGTCACTCGTTCGTACACAACTCAAAGAGCGCTTCCGTCCCGAGCTATTGAATCGTCTGGATCGTATTGCCGTATTCAAGCCGCTGGAACAATCGACGTTGCGCGACATTGTCCGTCGTGAACTCGATGTTGTGCTGAGTCGTGTCAAAGAAGCACAAAATGTCGCTTTGATCGCTGGCGATGATGTGATGGATTGGCTTATGAAGCGCGAGTTTGGATCAGAAGAAGGTGCTCGCGCCGCACGTCGTGTCGTTGAACGTGAAATCATGTCACTTCTTTCTGAAATGTTGATTGAACATCCAAACAAGCGGAAGGCAACACTTAAAGTTACAAAAGACAGGATCAAAGTTGCCTAACCCCTCTAAATCTCCCCTTCTGCGAAGGGAGACTTTCTATCAGAACCCCTCCTTCGCAGAAGGGGAGATTTAGAG
>CAYZVS010000006.1:0-64656 GCA_964482085.1 uncultured Gammaproteobacteria bacterium | reverse complement strand
AAACAAGATTATGCTGAACTTGCTTCTCCGCTTCATGTGGGCGCCGCGTCAGGTAGAAATAGACTCCCCCGTGCTCTGAACTTTTTGTGTCTTTGGGGAAATAGCTAATGGCCGTTGGTGGACGATCAATCGGATCGAGACAGGCGCTCATATAACCAACCGTACCTTGGACGTCCGCATGGAAGCGGCTGTCGATTTCTCGTCCACGGCGGTTAATGAGCGTGATTTGTTCAAAACCGTTGGTACAAAGGATGATTCGTTTTGCTTCAATATGAAAACCGCTTGAATGAATGGAAACGTTTTTCTCCTCCAATTCGATGACACCTACCGGACTACGTTCAAATAACTGAAATCGATCAGGATAATTTTTTAACAAGAATCCAGCTAACTCTTCCGTAAATACCGCTGAATTTAGACACCCTTTTTGCGCAGCGACTGCTGCATGATATTGCGTATCGTCGGTCTCGAGGAGAGAATGGATCTCTCTGTGCGAGACGATGCTAAAGTGTTTGGCGTAGGGCTTGAGTTCTTCCGCCCAAGCATCAGCTGCTTCTTGTGAGATAAGATAGACATCTGCTTTCAAGCCGGCCTTCGCGAGCCAAAATGCATCTTCAAGAAAATTAATAAATTGGATAGACGTAGAACAGCCGAGATAACCCGTAAAAGTATAAAGCGTCGACGACAAGCTAGCCTCGCGGATAATATCTGCTAAGTCTGTCCACGCCGTATTAATAGCCTCTTGGGCTTGTGCAGCAAGATCGAGACCATATTCTGCGACAATTTCTCTGATCGGCTTCTCAAAATACGTTACGATTTGGCCTGCGTTGTGACCGGTTGCTCCATGAGCGACTAGGTTGCCCTCCAACAAGATTACGGATTTTTTGGTATTTTTGAGCGTGTAGTACGCTGTCGATAATCCGGCGATCCCTCCCCCAACAATAGCAATGTCCGCCTCTTTATTGCCATTGAGACGGTCCTCTCTCCGCGTACGCTTCAGCTGCGCGATCCAAGGCGAATTGTTCATGTACATAGTTTGACGCGTCCGCTTTCCCCTGCCAAGCGGATACTTTTTTTTGCGTGCAAAGGCCAACGACATCGCCCCCTCCCAAAGTTATGGAAGGGGGCGTAGCATTATCCGGTTTTGCGAGGCGCAGACGTCCTTCGGAGGATCTCGCCTAAGCCTTTGAGCGATTTGGCGACTTGATGAATCGTCCAGTTTAACTGTTTGGCGACGGCGCGCGGATCAGTGAGGACCAGCGCATAAAACATGTCAGATCTCTCTATGACGCGATCGACCAATAGCGGCAAGAGTTTTTGCGGAACAAGGAGAACAACTTCTCCATTTTGACTTTTGAGCTGTACTCCGAAGTCGCGATCATCCGGCATAAGGTCCGGAGATGCGACCACGCGGTATACGCGGGACATCCAGACCTCCGTAAAATGAACCTTTTGGGAGCTTGCCTTAAAATAGCTATTTTAGCAATGGTCGCACCTGGAGGATCGTACGGGCTTCCGTATCGATCAAATATCCACAAGCAATATCGGTAATTGGTGGCTCTTCCATATCAAACGCCTTACTCCAAAAGCGTAGCCAGCGGCTTAAAATTGGCAGGTGACTAACAAAGATAAGTCCGTGGGGTTCCGTGGGTGGCAAGAGATCAGAAAGGTCGCCGTCCATACCAATACGGTCGTCGGCAGTCATTGGAATAGCCAGTGTTTTAGCGATTATGGCTGCGGTTTCCATCGTGCGCGAGCTTGGAGATGCGCGGAGCTCGGTCCATGGACCGAGCTGCCGCAAGCTCTCGGCTAATCCCAAAGATTCCGCGACTCCGTCGGGGGTCAAAGATCCATTACCGATCTGATATCCGGCATGTCGAATGAGAGCAAACATCGCGTTTTAGGGTCTTGCCAGAAGGCACGTGCTTTGATACAGTTTTTCGCGCCTAGATACAGTCATCGTTCACCTAGCGCATAGAACCGTCAAGAAAGACCACGGGTCGGTGGTGTAGCCCGGTTAACACGTCTCCCTGTCACGGAGAAGATCGAGGGTTCGAATCCCTTCCGACCCGCCATGCAACAAACCGCCTAAAGAGGCGGTTTTTGCTTTTCTATAAAAAGCCCCCGCTAAGATCATGTCCATCCATCATCAAACGGGAGAGTTCATCAGACATACAGTATGGTAGGCTATCCCCTATGCATCGTGAAAAACTCTTCTTTTATCTGCGCTATCTGCTTTTTGTCATTGGACTCCTAATTGTCGCGTTCATTATCTGGCAAACAGCCAAAACCGTTCCGAATACAGGCGACTGGCAAACTCCACTCTCAAAACTCTCAACAGCAGAATTTAATGGCGATAAAGTCACCGTAAGGAATGTACGTAACTTTCGATATAAGGACGGCGAGGAAGAATCAGACTTGATCCCAAATTATTATGATAGGACCTATGACCTGTCTAAACTTTCCCAAGTTTGGTATGTCAGCGAACCATTTAAAGAAATAAGTGCCGCGGCTCATACATTTCTTTCTTTTGAATTTTCCAATGGAGACTTTTTAAGCATTTCTATTGAGGCTCGCAAACTCAAAGGGCAAGAATACAGCCTTGTTCTAGGCGCATTACGAACGTATCCGCTCATGTATATCGCTGCGGATGAACGTGATGCGATACTCGTGAGAACGAATGTTAGAAAAGATGATGTTTACGTCTATCCGGTCCGAACGGAAAAAGGCCGTGAATTGCTTGTTGATATGCTGGATGAAATGAATCAACTAGCCAAGTCGCCGGAGTGGTACAACACGATTACCGATAATTGCACCTCTCGTATTGCTTCTCATGTAAACAGAGTTACTCCAGGCAGGATTACATCACTCGCATGGCAATCCTTTGTGACGGGTTATGCCGATGTTTTTGCGCTCGAACACGGGTTGCTCGATACAAATCTTTCTATCGATGAAGCACGTAAAAAATATTATGTGACATCAAAATCACAATCGATTGGCGATGTACCTGACTATTCAAGAAAAATCAGACAATAACTAAACGTTTCTTAACTCAACGAGATTCACCGAGCCCGTCTCTCCGAGCGGCTCTCCTGCGACAACCACGATTTCATCGCCACTCACGAGCAGTTTTGCTTCTTTGAGCAAGGCAATACTTTCATCGATCAATTTTGGCACTGTCTCAGCTTTTGCTATGACATAGCCTCGCACGCCCCAAGACAAGTTTAGTTGGCGGACAACGCGATCTGATGTTGTCATCACGTAAATTGGTTGATCGGGTCTTTCACGCGAGACGAGTTTTGCTGCATCGCCAGATAAAGAAGCAACAATGATCGCCTTTGCGTTGCTGGCGCGGCCGAGAATGGAAGCGATATTTGTTACAGCAACTTCTCTATTGGCGCTTTGACGCATTTCTGGCGTGATATCGTCGTATTTACTTTTCTCTGTCTCAATAATGGTCGCTGTCATGATTTTGACCGCTTCAATCGGGTGCGCACCGCTGGCTGTTTCACCAGAAAGCATTGTAGCGTCTGCGTGGTCGATGACAGCGTTAGCGATATCAGAAACTTCTGCACGAGTTGCACGCGGATTTTTGATCATCGAGTCGAGCATCTGTGTTGCCACAATTACCGGTTTTCCTGCCAAACGACATTTTGCAATGAGCTCTTTTTGAATAATCGGCACTTTTTCTGGAGGCATCTCGATTCCGAGGTCACCGCGCGCGACCATAATCCCATCAACTTCCGCGATGATGGCGTCCATGTTGATCACAGCTTCCGGCTTTTCGATTTTAGCCATGACCTTGATTGTCGGATCGCCGATCAGTTTGCGCAATTCCTGTACGTCTTCCGGTTTACGCACAAACGATAGCGCGATCCAATCGACCCCCTGTAAAACTCCAAAAGCGATATCGTCTTTATCTTTGTCTGAAATAGCCGAGATACGCGTGACGGTTTCTGGAAGATTCAGACCTTTATGTGACTTGAGCGTACCTCCCGTGATCACTTCACAGACCACATCTTCATCTTTGACCGATTTAACGACTACTTCTAACAAGCCGTCATCCAGCAATAAATGTTGACCTTTTTTTACGTCTTCATGAAGATTCGGATAGGTGACAGGAACCCTTTTAGGAATCTCGCCTTTTCCGGAAGTAAAAATAATGGGTTTACCAGTGATGAGCTCAATCCCCTCCTCCGGTAATTCTCCCACACGGATTTTTGGACCTTGTAAGTCTTGCAGAATACAAAGTGGCTCACCTGTTTTTTGTGACGCTTCACGAATACGTTTAATAAGCTCGGCGTGTTGCTCATGCGTTCCGTGAGAAAAATTCAAACGGCAAACATTCATCCCAGCCTCGACGAGTTGCACGATTTTTTCAACCGTATCACTCGCTGGGCCGATGGTACAGACGATTTTTGTGTGTTTATTCATCATAATTTATTCCGTTGGTTCCCTGTCGCCAAGGGTAAGTTCTATGTCGATTTGTTTGTCTGCTCGTTCTACCTTGAGAGCAACGACATCACCGGGATTACGTTTAGCGAGTCTACCAGCAAGTGGATGGTCAATGTCGAGCTGTTCCCCATCAAGCGATACGATAAGATCGTCAGCCTTCAGACCAGCCTTGGCCGCGGGTGAATCCGGGAGCACAGCTGGCTCACGTACCGTTCCCTTGGCGATGCGTGCGCCCCCATCTTCCATGTCGTATCGAATGCCGATCCAAGGTCGTATGATGCGGCCAAATTGGCGCACGGAGTCAACCGCTCGGCGAACAGCATTAGACGGAAGTGCAAAACCGACGGATTGCGCCAAATCACCAACAGCTGTGTTGACGCCAATCACTTTTCCATCGAGGTTGATAAGTGGACCGCCGGAATTACCGAGATTGATAGCAGCGTCTGTTTGAATCGCTTCTTCCAGTATTTCCGCGGATGCTTCATCATCGCCGGCCCAAATTCTGCGATTAATACCTGAAACGATGCCCATGGTTACCGTATTCTGAAACTCGGCGAGGGCGTTACCGATTGCGATGACGGATTGCCCTGGGCGAACGGCGTCGCTATCACCGAGTTCAAGCGCAGGGAAATCGGCTCCGTCGATTTTCAATATCGCTAAATCTAGAACAGTGTCGATAGCCAAAACACTTGCCGGATAGGTACGTCCATCAGAAGTCAGGACTTCGTATTCCAAATCTTTTCCAGCGAGTACATGTCTATTGGTGACGATCATCCCATCGGATGAAACAAGGAAACCAGAACCGCCGGCGATTTGCTCCAGTCCGCTCGCAGAAACTACATGGTCGTTAAATGGGTCTGACGCTGCCTTAGAAAGAATATTGATCGATACGACAGATGGCATGACGCGCTCAACAAGATCAGCTACAGAATCACGGGTAGGAGCGGGCGGCAGCTGCATGACCGCAACTCGCGGCTTGCTTACGGCAATAAAATAGGCTCCTCCAACCGCGCCGGAGACAAAGCCGGTACAGAGAGTCGTTACCAATAAAAGACCGGGGAGCAGACGTTGCTGCATACCCGGCCATTATACCTGATTTCTCTGTTTACTTCTTGCCCTTTCCCTTTTGTCGCCTCTGTTTGCTTTGCCTTAGACGATCAAGCTCTGCCTGGAATGTTTCTACGTCTTCAAAACTTCTATATACCGATGCAAAACGGATATACGCGACTTTATCGAAAGACTTGAGATTCTCCATGACGACTTCACCGATGGATTGGCTTCTAACTTCTGTGGAATCAATGCGTTGTAAATCGCGCTCGATGGCATGAACGAGACCACGGAAATCAGAAGCGGTGTGCGCTCGCTTTTCAAGCGCGCGACGCAAGCCACGTTCCAGTTTTTCCCGATCATACACTTCACGCGAGGCATCACGCTTCACGATGGTGAAATTCAACAACTCGATTTCTTCCAGCGTCGAGAATCGATACTCACATTTATCGCATTGGCGGCGGCGGCGGATGGATGTTCCGTCTTGCGAAATACGCGTGTCGAGGACACGCGTTTCTGGATCGTTACAGACGGGGCAATGCATACCCCTATCTTACATCATCTTCTTACGGATGAAGGCAGGAATTTCAAGCTCCTCGTCTTCCGTTGGTGCTTTTTTTGGGGCGGGTGCTACGGAAGGTTGTGCGGCTGGACGCGGTGTCATCGGCGCATAGACAGGCTGACTTACATGCGGCTGTTGGGCTGCAGGAGCCGGAGTCTGTGGTCTTGCTGATTCAGGCGCGACTTCAGCTTGCTGGTCCGCCGCCGCTTCATGTTGCTGATTGCCAAAGTTGTTCAGCATACTGGAAAAGAAACCACTCGATGGTTGCTGGGCCGACGGCTTGGGCGATTGAATCGGCATGCGATTCAATGTTTCCGGTGGCGGTGATTGCGGAGCTGATGCGTGCGAAGGCTGTGGTGATTGCGTCGGTTGCTGCATTGGTGCCGTGTTCACTTTTGCTGGCTTGGCTGACGAAGAACCTTTTTCAAAACCTGTCGCGATAACCGTGATCTTGATCTCATCCTTCATGCTTTCGTCGAGAATGGTACCCCAAATCATGGCGACATTTGGATCGGCGGCCTGACTAATAACCTTGGCGGCTTCTGTAACATCTTGCATAGCAAGGTTAGAACCGCCAGTGACAATAAAGAGCACGGCTTTTGCTCCATCCATTGAGACTTCAAGTAAAGGCGATGCGACCGCAGCTTTAGCGGCATCGATCGCGCGATTATCGCCATGTCCGCGACCAATACCCATAAGCGCTGATCCACGATTTGCCATGACAGTGCGTACGTCGGCAAAGTCGACGTTAATCAGACCAGGAACTGTGATAGCTTCTGAGATACCTTGAACGCCTTGGCGCAGAACGTCATCGACCGTCTCAAATGCTTCTACGAGCGTGGTCTTGCGATCAATGATCTGCAAAATACGATCGTTGGGGATCGTGATAATCGCATCGACCTGCCCGACCAGTTTCTCATAACCTTGCTCTGCGATCGCACGACGTTGTGCTCCTTCAAACGCAAATGGCTTGGTCACAACTGCGACGGTAAGTGCGCCGACTTCTTTTGCGATGGCTGCCACAACCGGACCTGCACCAGTTCCTGTTCCTCCACCGAGGCCACATGTCACAAAAACCATGTCGGTGCCTTTCAGGAGCTCGCGGATTTCATCCGCGCTTTCTTCTGCAGCACGCTGACCGACTTCTGGATTCATGCCCGCTCCTAAACCACGCGTCACCGTTTTTCCGAGGTGAATTTTGGTGGTCGCTTGTGACTTATGCAAAGCTTGGACATCTGTATTCATCGCCACAAACTCGACGCCGCGGATTTTAGACGCGATCATGCGATCAACAGAAGATCCACCCGAGCCGCCGACGCCGATGACTTTGATCTTTGCGAATGTTTCGATATCTGGTTTCACTTCAGCCATATAGTTGAGTACATGAATGGTTCTTTTTTCCGTTCATTGACACGAAAAATGTTCTTTACTCGATGACAATACGCCCCCCGCATAAGGGGGTCAAAGAAATAGCGTCAAGGGCTGCCTATGGAATGAACGATTTGAAAATTTTCTTGAAAGGGCTGGCTACTTTTTTAAGCCATTGATCCCCAGCCTGAAGTCCACCAAGTCTTCCGGAGCTTGATGGGTCCCGCTCGTCTTCAAATCCGTACATCAAAAGTCCAATAGCTGTTGAGAAGGCTGGGTCGTGCAATACTTCACTGAGTGGTGAAGAGATTTGTGGCGCTGGAGAAAGTGAGGCTGGTAATCGTAGCGTTGTACGAGCCATCTCGACCATGCCTCGCAGTTTGGATCCGCCGCCAGTTAAAATTGCACCAGCAGGCAACATTCCGGAACGTTCTATCTTAAGAAGTTCTGCCTGAACTTTTTCGAATAATTCTTCTACACGCGCTTGAGCAATCTCGGACATGAAGCGCGGACTTACTAGCTCCGATTCCGTGGCGCCGAGTTCTCGCAAATCAATCATGTCGTATTGGTTTACACCTTCCGGAACTGCACTCACATAGGAGCGTTTGGCTGATTCCGCAACTTCAAGCGAGGTCCGTAAACCAATAGCAATGTCGCTCGTGATATGGTCGGCGCCGATTGGAATAATAGAAGCGTGAATCAACTCACCATCCTCAAAAACCGCGACCGATGTCGTGGATGCGCCGATATTTACCAGTACCGCACCAAGCTCACGCTGACGATCTGATAAAACGGCGTCGGCGGTGGCTAAGGGAGAGAAGACCAAGCCGCTTACATCCACATTGGTCCGCATCACGGCTTGGGTCAGATTTTTTACATGGCTTGATAAGCCCTGAATCAAACAAACCTCCGCTTCCAAACGCACGCCTTGCATACCAACTGGATTACGGACTCCTGGCTGATCGTCGACGGTGAAGCGCTGTGGGATACGATGCAGAATTTCAAAATTTGCTGGATTGGCATTGGCGGTCGCCATGTCTAAGACACGAGCCTGATCTTCTTCACGAATTTCCGAGTCAGGACGCGAAACGCCGACAACACCTTTAGCCGTCTTAGCATGGACATGAACGCCACCGATTCCAATGTAGGCGTCGTTGATGGGTACACCGATTTGTCGCTCAACACGATCGAGACATGCAGAAACGGCGGCCGTGGCATCGTCCAAAGATTTGACGGCGCCTTTAGAAATTCCAAAAGACGGAACCTCGACGGCTCCGATCAAATTGATCGTTTCACGTTTGTCGGGTCCAGCAACAACCTGGCCAACCGCTAGTCTGATAGCGGAGCTTCCTAGATCAATGCCGGCAAGAATGCGTTCCCTCATATGCGCATGACAATATCGGCGAGTTTTGGACCGAGAATCAAAATTCCCAAAACCAAGGCAAAACCCGCGGCTAGAAGCACGCTTCCGGCCATCAAGTCTTTAATATCCCCAGCTAGGGCATGTAAACGGGGCTTTGCCAGATCAACCAAACGTTCCAGACTACTGTTTAGCAATTCTAGCACCAACACAAACATCGTAACAAGCAACAATATGGCACGCTCCCAGAGAGCGAGCGGAACAATGAACAGTAGTGCAATCACAATAGCCGCCGCCAGTACCTGAAGTCTAAAACTACGTTCGCTTTGGAACGCTAAGCGCAGGCCGCGGAAGGCATGACCAAAACTGCGAGCTAAAGATTGAAAGATGGTCATAGTGTCATGATTGCGTCCACGACTCGCTCTTGCAAGCCAAACATTTTTTCCTCTTGCTTGTCTGTCGCGTGATCAAATCCGGACAAATGAAGAACTCCGTGTGCAATGAGACGTAACAGTTCTTCACGGAGTGACATTGCTCTGCGGGTGGCTTCTCGTTTTGCGTACGGAACACAGACAATAATATCCCCAAGAAATGCTTTCCCCTCTTTCCCGGCTTTGACCGTTGAACGCTCGGGCTCAAAGGAGAGCACATCCGTTGGCTTATCGATGTGACGATACTGACGATTCAGTGTCTGCATCTTTTTTTCTGTCACAAAGGCCAACGTGACTTCACGATTGGAGCGTGATTTTAGCACACGCGACAATTCCCGTCCGAGCAAGAGTAAATCGGACGGTTTGAGTATCGCGGGCAATCGCGTCACGGACTCGATTACAATCATGGCGTGGTCGAGGAGCTCGATGAAGTTGTTGAGATAAAATCACCAGGACCTTGAAGGGTCGCATTCACTATTTCCGGACTAAGAACGGGCGCACCGGAAAGCCGTAGCGAGTTAAGCATCATTTCAAAGGTTGTGCGGAAGTTAATGAACGTTTTTGTACCGTTATCATAAACGATTTTGAATATTTTTCCGTCCCAGGCAAAGAATGCATCCAGACGATCAGCGCCGAGCAATCCTTCTAATCCACCTTTAGTTGTGATCATTCGAGGTGCTGTGCCGGAGACACCAGGGTTCGTAGCTAGATACCACTCGAGCAGTGGCTGATTCTGAAGATTGTCGACAAGCTCGACGCGGAACGTTTCACCTTGCCCGCTACGAATCGTTGCCCTTGAACCCTCCGTATTATCAATTGATGAGCTCCAGCCTTTTGGAACAAAGAGCGACCAGCCGACGGGTGAAACGAGCGGCGTTACAAGACCAGAATCCACAAGACTTACTGGTGCCGTCGCAGCAGGATTGTAGAGATGGAAGACTTCATTACCGTCGAGGAAGCCATCGCGATCTGTGTCCGGAACGCGTACATCGGTTCCAAAGACTCCTTCTTCAATATCGGATAAACCATCCGAGTCGGAATCGAGCCCACCTGGCGGTAGTGACGGGACAACGGGAGCCGCGATCTGTGTCTCGACAGAAGCATTTGCTTCATTAGACGGAGAGGATTCACCACCAGCGCCAATCGCTGTAACTCGATAAGTGTAAGAGCGTCCTGACTGAACGCTGACATCGAGGAAGCTCGTACTATTGGAAGGAAGGTTTGTTACTGGGATAAAGGTTCCTCCAGTTTCTTTGCGCTCTAAACGATAACCTGTTTCATCGCCTGACGTATCGATCCATGTTAGTGCGACCGCTGTTGTACCACTCGCAACACTTGCTGATAGGTTGGATGGTGCATTAGGTGGAGTCCTAACAACCGGAGGCGTAATAACGGGCGGAGTTGGTTTCTTAAAGAGAAGATCACGGTTGAACCAGACAAAACCTCCAACGACAAGCAAAAGCAAAATTATGACAAGTAAGATATACGGCCAAATAGTACGCTTTGGCAAAGGTCCTGGGACAACCGGTTTTGGCGGAGGCGGAACAACGGGCTTAGGGATTGGTCTCTCCATCTCGGCTTGAGTTTTTCCGTCCATCTTAAGCGCCATGCCGTAGTATTTTTCCGGCATGACGATAATCTCTGGTCCAGCATTTGCTAGGCCGGATGATGCAGGGCTCGGTACGCCAGGTCCTTTGACCGGAACGGAGCCGCTTGATGGAGGAGGGGGTAACATAATTTTTATAGCGTGCAATCCGGCTTGGCGCATTTACCATCACCGCGTGGATTGAAACCGTTCTTGATTTCCATTCCATCTTCATACGTATCGCGATCGGTATCGACGTTCAAGGGGTTGGTGCCGTAGAGCAGGACTTCATCGCCGTCGGTTAAGCCGTCTCCGTCGGAGTCTGAATTTTCTGGACTCAGACCAAGCTCGTTTTCACGTCGATCAGAAAGACCGTCTTGATCTGTATCGACTTCAACCGAGGTTGTGGTTGTGGGTACAGGGTCTTGAGGCGGTAGCTCGTTGGTTACGTTGGTTGGAGGTGGGATCGTGACACCGTCCGGAGGCGTGGTGATAGGCGGCGTATTTACAACGGGTTCTGGTGTTGGCTCGAGAGTTGGTACGGGGGTTGGAGTAGGCGTCGGAGTAGGCGTCGGAGTCGGAGTTGGTACTGGTGTTGGTGAAGGCGTCGGAGTTGATGGAATGTTTACGACTGGAGCGATCGGTGCTGGCGTACGAATTACAAACCACCAAAAAGTAAAAGCGGCAATCGCTACGACAATAAAAATCGATACCATGATCACTAGCATCTTTCCAAATGAGACATGATGCACGGGTTCCGGCATCACGGGGCTCGCCGAACCCATACCGGCACCTCGAGACATTCCCGGTTTTTCCATATCGGAAAAAATATCTTCCGGTTCAGAGACACCTGTTTTTTGCGCAGGGACTGAGCTTGGCACTGTAGCAACAGGCACAGGCATGGCCGGAGGTGGGACGATCGGCGATGGTGGAGGCGGCACCGGCCGTGGTGTTGGCGGTGGTATAGGAGCACTTCCTTGCGCCGGCGGTGGCGTAAGTGGCTCAAATGGGAGATTTGTAGGAGGAGTCATAGATCTTTACGGGATACAGGTTTCACGAGCGCACTTTCCGGGTCCAAGTGGATTATACCCTGATTGGACTTCACTGCCGTCTGGGAAGGTGTCTCCGTCCGTATCGGCTTTAAGTGGGTCGGTTTTGTACGTTTCTGCTTCTTGTCTGTCGGTGAGGCCGTCGCCGTCTGTGTCTGGATTGTTTGAGTCGGTTCCGAGTGTCGCCTCCTGTTCTGCGGTCAATCCATCGCCGTCGATATCAGGACTGGGTGCATTTGGCGTCGGTACTGGCGAAGGAGTTGGCGTTGGAGCTGGAATCGGCCGCGTTGATGTTGTGCCCGTTCGCTTCTGAACTTCTTGCACTCGCTGTTCAAAACCGGACGGGTCAGGTGTCTTGGGATCGGTTTTATGGATATTCACTTCTTCTGCATCATTCCATCCGTCGTGATCCGTGTCGCCTTCTTCTGGGTTTGTTCCGAGTGATGCCTCTTGTTCATCACTCAAGCCATCTCCGTCGCTGTCTTTTGGCCGCTCTGATAAGCGTTGTAGTTCTTGTTCAGCTAAGCGAGATTTTTCTGAATCCATCTGTCCATCCCCTACTTGTACCTGGACAGCTGGGCCAGAAGGCGTGTCTGTTGTCGTTATTGGTATCAGATCTTGTGTTGCTCGAATACGTAAAAAGATTACAGCAACAATTACTCCTACGACCGCAAGGCCGCCGACAATTGATCCGATTAGGATGAGTTGTTTGCGTTCCATATGATTATTACAAGCCGGTCATCGGACCCGTTAAGTTCTCACCCTGCCCTGGGAACTCGCCTCCATATTGATTTACGCCTGTACACAAGAGCAATCCTTTTCCAGCGCCAGGAATGGTGATGGCGCCACTTGCTGCGTCTTGAGCAAAGACAAACCAGTACCTACCACGTGAACCGACAGGTTCAGAGGCACTGCATTGACTCGTGGCTGTGGGGTTTGCTGTTGGAGGTCTCACGGTAAACAAGCGATCTTCCGTTACAACACGCACCGTTGAAGATACGTGATCAAAATAGCTATAAGCAGGCGGTGAAGTAGCCGGTGTATAGTCTACGAGATAGTATGCATAGCGCCCCGTCAACGCCCAATTCCCTCGCTTATATTTCATCGTTTGGGGTGCAGTACTAAAACTGCCACATCCTACGGATCCATCGCTGTGAAAGCAAGCTAGATATGCGTGCGGGGCCGTTCCATCTATGTCTTGATTTCCGGAGAAGTTAGGCCCAGAGGAAAAAGACCAGCGTACATCACTTTGAACGGGAGCGAGCGCGTCCGGTAGTAGCAAGTGAGCATCGATATAACCCCGTGGCAGGTTGCCATTCCAGGTCTGAATAACGAGCGTCTCATCACGAGCGACGCGCGGTGCCAGGAAGATGTTTCCGCCCGTATCGTTGATTCCGCGTGACAAGAAATTATTGTAACCGAATGCTTGCGATTCAAATGGCCAATATCCACCGTTGCGACCTTCATCTGGAGCCGTGAGGCCGGCTGGCCAAACCTGACCATTGCAGCCATCAACTGGTCGATCGGCCGTGTTACCGGTACAAGGGTTGTCACGATAGAAGTCGACGACGATTCTGTATTGGGAACACTCCGAATTTCGGTTAACGTTGCGGAAGGCAAATTCTCCCGTTGAGCTTGTGAATGTTTCACTGACACGGATACCTCGGTTATACAAGGTGACGCGGGCGTTTGGTACCGGTTGGTTGGAATAGATAGCATCGAATACCTGTGCGCCGATCACGCCATCTCCCGGCGTATCCGCACATCGTTTGCAGCCGGTGAACCCACAAGATGTTCCGCAACCAATACTCTCTCTCAACGTTCCGCCCACAATAACACACAGGCTATTTCGGCGATTCTCGGCAAGAATATTTGAATCGTCAATAGTCAGTGCGGACCCTGCTCCCAATCCTGATCTTAAGCAAACATCACCAATAAGACTAAATGCACCACCTCCAGAGCTCGGACAAAGTGTGAACGCAGCACCCGTACAGTTATATTTTTCTGCATAATCATACCCAAGTTCGCGACAGGTCGGCGTAGGATCATTTGTTGTTAACGGATTACCGTCTGTATCGCCACGATCACATTGTTCTGGGCCTTCTCTGATAGCGTTCCCGCAGAATCCTCCAGAGCTCGCGACCTGGCGACAGGTTGCGGAACAAGAGATACAGGTTGAGCCGTAGTCGGCGTCGCAAGAACGCGTTCCATTGCGTGTACCGTTATCGCATTCTTCTGTACCAACTTTTACAAAGTTATCGCCACAGATGTTACTCTTGCACAAACTTGTACAGGAATCATTGTTATCACGGTTGCCATCGTCACATTCTTCCGCGGGGTCAACGCGGCCATCGCCACAAGATCCAATTGGCTGACAAACGCTCCAACCATTCCAAGAACATGCCGAGGCAGTAGCGCCGCTCTGACAAGAACGTACGCGCTCGGTTGGATACTGGATACATTGACCTTCATCGCGCGGCGGTCCGACGAGAAGACAGTTGGCGTTGGTTGTACATGAATCATCGAACAGGGTGTTGCCGTTAATATCGTTGGAACAGAGTCCGAGTGTACCCGTACAAGCATTCAATGCTCCTCCGCCAGAACCGCCACAGGTAAAGCCCGTGCCACAGTCAGCGTTGGTGTCACATGGGTTGAAGCGGTTTGGGCCGTCGATACACAAAGCTTTGTTGGATCGTTGCGTGTTTCCATCACATTGTTCATTTGGCGCTGTAACAACTGAGTCTCCACAATATGGAGCAGGACCTCGACAATCGATGCTACAAGAACTTGCAGGGCTGCATGTCCCTGGGGCGCAGTACTGGCCGTTAGAAGCGTCTTGATCACAGGTTTCACCCGGCGAGAGACGTCCATCGCCACAATAAGCGTCATAACCCGTACAGGTGCGGTTGCATCGACCATATGTTCCGTTCAGAGCGCCATCGTCACAGATTTCTGTGGCGGCGAGAGCGGTACAAACGATTCCGGAGCCGGCTGGATCACGCGAATCGCGACACTCCTCTGTTGAGCCAGGCGTGTTACATGATTGACCATAACGGAAACCGCTACCTCTGAGACATTGGTTGCGATCGAGGCGGCCGTTTCCACACAAAGCGTTTGCAACACAGATTGTTGAAGGAGAGTCTACAAAGCCACGGCAGTTGTCACAGACCTGAAGCTTGGTTCCGCTTGGCACCGCTGAAGTCGAACAAGACGCAGGACGCGTATCGCCAATCTCACAAACTTCGCCCGGGCCGATTGTGCCATTGCCGCAGATGGCGTCATTGCCATAAGAGGTACCGTCGCACAAACCGCCATAGCGCCAGCTTCCACCGGTTGCGACACAGCTTCCGGTTGAAAGCGGTGCGCCGCCAGCAGGGCCAGGAACGGTACAGTCGCTATCGATATTACAAACAGATTCTATGTTGCTGCAGCGCTTGATTTCAGAAAGGAGACGAGGGCGATAGCGATCAGGTGCCGGACCTTCAAGCTCGGTTGCAAGCTCATAGCGTGCACCGGCGTTCAGTGCGCGATACTGATAGAGACGTGATACCGAGGATGGGTTCAAGTCATTGTAACGAGGACAGACGAAGTTGCGACTGGTTGGATTCCAACATGTGGATGTTTCAATACCGTCGTAAGCTGTTCCGGTTCCTTCACGCTGATTACAGGTATCGCCCGCGGAACAGTCGGCGTTATCCATACACGGTGAACCGCTCGTGGCACACAAACCACAAGTCAAGAAACGGTTTACTGGATCAGCTGGAGGCGTGGAACCGAGTTCTGCGGTGAAGGCGCCTTGCCAGCTTGGCCAACGGCTGGTGGACATGGTCGGCAAGAAGGAGCCTGTTTGTAGATCAGGATATTTACCATTTCTACCCTTCACGGACTCGAGCGAATCGGTCATGCGCTGGAAGTCGGCAATGCGCTTGATGTCGCGTTGCATCTTGGTCTTGAAACTCGCACAACGAAGGCTTGGGCTCTTGGCAAGACATTCCCAGTCCGCAGTACAGGCAACCGTACGTCCGTCATCGCCACGATAGGATTCATTGGCAACGTGACCTGCATCGGCTAAGGCATAGACACAGGAATTCTGTGAGTCTTCTTGAAGATTTACGTTGAGAACAAAGTTCTGAACCATCTGATCAAAAATATTGATGGTTTCTGGTTGAGCATCTGGGTTACGTGAAATCACGTAAATATTTGGATATATATCGCCCCAAGTTAAACCGTTGGTGTTTACGGCTCCGATGTAAACTGTGTTTCCATCTTGTACTGCCTCATATCCATCGACGGTAATGGCCTTTGGTGAACCTGAGAAACCTTTGGATGTGTACCAAGCGGATGGCGATTGATGAAGCGGGTTGGCTACGATACGAATACCAATACCATCGCCGCGAAGTGAAGATTCAGAGAAGGTGAAGAGATATTGGCGCAAAATACCGATGCCTGCGTCGAGCGGTGATGGCGTGATCGGCGCGACATTCATCGCTGGCAAGTCATCCGTTGCATCATCCTGTACTCCCTGGTCGCGACAATAGAGCGTCGAGAAATTGTAGAACGGTCCACCAGCAAAAGGCGTTCCCGCAAGTGAAGGCGATCCATCGCTGTCAGAGAACGGAGCGATGAGTCGTGCTGGCCAAGAGTTTTCACACAACAATACCGTTGCCAGCTGGCTACCACGAATCAAACGATTTGTTGTTGATGGAACACTGATTTCATCATGCGTGATACGAATGGCGGCGGAAACATACGCGGCACCGTTTTTGTTGCGAGCGGTTCCTGTGGCGGCGGTTGGTACGACGTCTGGCGTCACTCCGAGAATCGTATCATCGGAAGTATTCCAACCATCCCACAGCCAGTCGTATTCTGCGACGGTTGAGAGTGGAACGGAACGTCCGTCTTGAATCGAGACCGGAGTTGCACGATATGGATGCTCTTCTGCTGGAACGCTGAAGAGGTTTGGGCTATCCGTGTTTAAGTCGCGAATATTAACGGAAGATACCGTACAAATACGAGAACCAGTGCGGAAATTCCACTGAATCGCACCATCGGAAACAACTCCACGTGCGGAACGGATACCCGTACGACCAACTGGGTTGTCGAGCAAGTCACTATCGCCACGGAACGTGATGCGGTATTCCGTATCGGCACTCAAAGCGCGTTCAAGGACAAAGCTTGCTGTTGTTCCGACGCCCGCATTATCAAAGTTCAAACGACCACGAACTGAGCCTTCGCAGAAGACATCGGCCCAAGCCGCTTGAGGCGCAAAGAAGGAAACGATGGAATGCCAAGCTTTTTGATACCAAGGCGCATTGCGAAGATCGAGATCTTCACGAGTTACGGATGTTGTTCCTGCAGGACAGACAGCGGCGGCTCCGACGACACGTTCCGCGACAATGAAGTTGGCTCGAACAGTTGTTTCATCAAGACGCGTGTTGAATGTTGCGGTAATGAGTGCGTTGCGACAGATTCCTGTTCCTGTCGGAAGAGCTGGTGGGTACTGCGATACAACCGATGGACGTGGCGCACAGCAACCGTGATCATCAAGACCGGTTCCGGCAGGACAGGACGACTCCAGCGTGAATCCACACTGCAAACCATATGTGGAGTCACCGACTTTGGCATCGTAGGTAGCACGAATCGTTGAAAGCATGCGGCCATCTGGATCTGGTTCACGATCGCCAACGATTTCTACGAGCTGAAGAGCGTCAGGCAAACCATCGCCCGAGGGGGCTTCACATGCATTGATTTCTCCTGGGCCCGTTACGCCGTCACCGCAGAAAGAAGGAATTCCGTAATCTGGAGAGGAACCCTCGACCAAGCAGCGATTGGAACATCCATCGCCACCGTCACAATCCTCTCCCGCTTCAATGAGCGCATTGCCACAGCAGTTCGTTGCGCCAGCACCGGAACATGCAGAAGTACCGACCTTCAAACAGGTCGTTGTGTCACATCCGCTTGGAAATGAAGCGCCAACACGATCACAAGTTTCACCAGGTTCAATCGTGCCATTTCCACACAAAGCGATAACGGTAGCCGAGCCTTCATGCAAACATTGTGAGCTACAACCGTCGCCGGAAGCGGTGTTGCCGTCGTCACAAGCCTCGCCGTCACCAACGCTACCATTGCCACAGACGGAACTTCCTTCACTGGAACCGAGTAACTGACAATCGTTTGAACAACCTGGTGTAGAAGCAGGTGAAGGACCTGGGTCACACTGTTCACCGCGATCAACAACGCTATTTCCACAGGTTGCGCCGACCAACGGACGCCACAAACAGGAACCGCTACAACTTGCGGTTGGAGAGCCCTCGTCGCATTCTTCTCCACCCTTAGAACCTGCCGGGAGCAATCGGCAATCATCGCCATGAATTGTGCGACAACCTACTGCGCCTGCTCCACTTGTTGCACAAGCACCAGATCCTGCGGCATTGCGACAGTAGCTAGGATTGGTTGTTTCAACGACGCGGTTTCCACAGGAAGCAACGCGACCATCAATTCCACCAGCGCCGCGTGGTGTACAGCGATTAGAACAACCGGCTCCGATTGCAGGGTTCGTATCGACCAAACCATCAGCTGGACGTGTTCCATCGCCACCATTTACAAACTTAGATACAGTTGGTGTTTGCTCGATAGACCATGCAAAACTGCGATCAACAATGAGCGGCTCGCCTTCTGCGTTACATGCGGTAGCGCCGGAGCGTGGATTTGCTGTGAATGATTGACGCTCGCCGACCGAAGTTTCGATCTTTTCTCCTGGTGCGACCACAACAGCTTCAACCGTACAGCGTGCATTGTCGCCATCTTTGACGCGGAAAATCCATGTGAAACCGTCCGGATCATTCAAACCAGTTAACGGAAGCCCGGAGCGTGAACGGAATGAACCAAGCCCGCCAAGAACCGTGACCTTATAGAAACGGCCACGTTCAAGCAGCGTTACAGGAATACCACCTGGCCCAGGAGTCGTCGGTTCAAGCACGAGATAACGGAGTGACGTATCCCCTGCCGGTGCACCCGGTAATGAGGTGAGACGAATCGGAGAGCGCGAGAGATCTAGCGTTCCATCAAAGGTTCGACAATTCTCGTTCGCACAACGACGCAGGATAATATTACTTGTATCAACAGTTGCAGGATCCATCGGAACATTGAAACGAGCCCAGATTGCCGCATTCAAACAGGCTTCATCACAATTAGGACCGTAGGACTCGATCTTTGGTGGGACAAGTCGGATAAAGAGATCGCCACGACCAACGATACTACGACCTCCATCAACCGTAGATGCGTTTACACGAACAGGATCAGATCCGGTTTCCGCATTTGAAGTAACAACTTGATTCTCAGAAACGCGTCCGGCGACGGAGTTATTTGTTACCGAAGCGCGACCATCGCTGGTGTTCCATGACCAGTTGTAGATATCGCCACGTAAAACAACACAGGCATCATCGGCGGCGCGAGGAACGGCATTGTAATTTTGGTCGATGTTAATATCGTCCATCGTGTGTGGCGCAGGAACGACTGTAATCGAGCCGATTTCACATAGCTCACCTGCGGCACGTGTCGTAAATGTGAAACAGTATCCATTGCCAGCACCACATTGATCCGCGTTTTCACGCATTGGGACATTGGTGGAAGACTGAATGGCTGTTGTTAAAATAACTTGATAGGTAGCCGTACCATCCCAAAGCGCTGTTGGGCGGTAGCGAATAAAACCTTGGCCATCGTTCACGCCAACGATCGGGTAACCAGCTGCAGGAGAAACAGGAACCGTTGCAGAACAAGGGTTCTCTCCACCTGCCGTACATTGGCGGACGATAAGACTTGCAGCCGCTCCGGAAATCGTTACGGTTGAAATATTTAATGGTGTATTAAAACGAATATAGACATCCGAGTTTACACAGACACGATCTCCCCCGCCACGGCCAGACCATGGGGAAGGTGACGGCGGTTTGGAAGCTGGGTCCGCAGAACATTCCTCGATGACTGTCGGATTGACTGGCAAAATGCCGGAAGAAAGTCTCCACGCAAACATGGCTGAAGGAGAAGATGCTGGACAGACGCCACTCGCATCTGAACAAGCACCGCTACGACAACAAACGGAACCAGCGACGGAACAGATTGAAACATCTTCATTGCAGTTGCGGACGGCAAAGTTCACTGAATTGGATACAACGGTTGCGACCGTAGCATTCACTGAACCCGTGATCGCACCTGTTGGTACGCGCGTCTCAACACGAGAGCTTGTCCAATCACCAGCCGCGACTAGTGACGTAACTCTTGCGGCACCGGAACCCGCAAAGCTTACGGTTCCATCTGCGCCTAAACGCTCACCGATGAGGGCGACTTCTGTATCGACAGGACCTGCAACAGGTACAATCGCACAAATTCCGGGACGAGGTGCAGATGAATTGATGGCAAATGGGAGCGTGTTGCTGCGAGCCGTATCCTGACGCTCGACCTCAACTTGATATGTGCCTGGAGTAATCGCTTCATCGCCAAGACCTGCGCGGATGGTGCGAGGAACCTTTACTGTGACTAATGTGTCAGACCAGAATGCGACGGAGCAAGCTGCAGGAAAATCCGTATCGGCGATAGCGACGTCCGATGCACCACGTCGGAAATAGACACGACCGACACGTGAACCAAAGTTACGGCCCTGAATGCTCACATACTCTGTCATTGGACCATTGTCTGGTGAGAGCGATACGATTTCTGGTCCAGCCGTTACGACATGCTCGTTTAATCGATAGGAAACACTGTTAGAGAGCACGCCACCCGAGCGAGCGGTGACGGCATAGGTGGCTGGTGTGATCGTGGGTGCATTTAAAGCGATTTCACCATCACTCCAAGAGCGAAACGTAGCGATTTCACGATCGTTGAAATAGGCGCGGTCACTGGAAGCGCCGAGTCCAGTACCCACGAGCGAGAGGGCGTCGCCTGATTCACCGTTATTTGGTGTCGCTCCACACAAACCTGGATGTGCGACATCGTTTACATCAAAAGGATCGAGCCGCGGACCGCGGTCGTCATTGGAAATATCATTTAGGCCTGTTCCTGCGTTGATAATTTGGACTGGGCCGTCGATGGCGCCTGCTGGAACGGCAACAACAACCTGTGTCTGTGACCATGTTGGAATACCGGCGGCAACACAAACAGCTGGCGCGGTTGCGACTTGTCCATCGGCAAAAATGATTTGGCCGGTTGAGGTTCCAAAGTTGACACCCGAAACCGTGACCAATGTTCCAGGGCGACCATCTGGCGGAGAAAGGCGCGTGATAATTGGTTGCTCGACACAAATGCCAGCGGAACAAACACCGCTCGCACAATCGGCGCCCGTAGAACAGGATCCGCCGGAACAAGCTCCACAGCTTGCGCCTCCGCAATCAATATCTGTTTCATCTTCATCACGCGCTCCATTAAAACAGTGGAGAGGACGGACCATGACAGAAACGATTGGGCTATCCCCTGTGTTGGAGTCGATGTCATGCGCGGTAGCGCGGAGCGACATTGGACCGGGTGCGATTCCAGCGGTAATCCAAGCGACATCAGCTGTGACATTGCGCTCGGTGGTTGATCCGGCTGAAGCACCGATGCCGATAGAGTCGGTTCCAGCAAAGGCCTCAATGTAAGAAATACCTGCGTCGTCAGTCGCGACAAGAGACACGTTTACGATATCGTCCGCTGGGACGCTCTGACCATCAAAAGGTGAGGTGATTCCAGCCGTTGGCGCTGCTGTATCGACAAGATTACCCGTCGTGAATCGGACTTCACATGCTGGCGAGAATCCTCCGCAAGAAACAGATTGTCCGGTTGAGGATCTAAGGCCACTTGCGATTTGCGCGATGAACTCAGTATCACTATCAAAACACTTACGTGTTTCATTTGGTGTTGGACAGGAAGCGTCCGGTACAAAGGTTGCGATTTGGCCTGTGACTGTGAGCGTTCCGGCAACCGCGGCAGAATCGGAAGCGCGTAGGACGCGGATATTGGCCGCCGATGTCGCGGAGTCGATATCGCGCGATAAAATAAAGCGTACTTCTACGTTACGGATCGGAATTGAGCCTGAGGGTGAGATCGTTACAACTTGAAATGACGTGGATCCTCCGCCGCCTGGTAAAACTCCGCCGCCTGGACCACCGCCACTACCACCTGCTCCCCCACCGCCGGTTGCACTAATCAAAGCGTTAATGACAAAGGTTGTGATTGCCCAAGCGGAGAGAATAATAACAACTCCAATGATCGCGTTACGGATCATGAGCTTGGCACGCTCGACTCGTTCTGGATTTCCGCCTGCCGTCATCCACAGGAAGCCTGCGTATAAAATGAGGCCGAGCATGATAATGCCCAGCAATCCGAGAGTGACGTTGATGATGCGTGCGGCAATCACGCGAGGATCCGTTGCACTCAAGCCGATCGTTCCTCCGACAGCGGTCAAACCCGTATCAACCTGAGCGTGGGCAATGGGAGCAACAAATGCCATCGATCCAGTCGCGAGCGACAGGATCGTCATGAAAGCAATTGCCAAGGAGCGGAGCTTGATCATGGTGTTGGAGTCAAAGCCGCACAGCCTCCGGCTTGAGGTCTGCCATCACAGCAATTTGGGTTGCTAGATCCGGCAGCACAGCTTGCGGAAGCGGCAGGGTTAAAACAGTTTTGATAGACGTTTTGTACTCCGGAATGGATAACTGGTTGATAGGTCGGAACAACGGCACCAGGAGCTGTGGAAGATGCAGGAGAATATAAACGGTGGTCGATTGTAAGACGTCCTTTGGTTGCGATATCACCAACGCCCGCGACAGCACCGGCTGCCGTGAGTGGATCTTGCGACAAAGACCACCAGAATGTGTCGGCCATGTCTGCAGGCTCATTACTTTGCATTACAACCGTATCGCTATTAACCGTTGATGATTGAAGGACAGAGTCAAAATCTGCAGATGGGTTGCTGTCGAGCGGAAGATTACTGGAATCGATCAGGTCGCCAGCAATTGGATCTGTGGAATCGATACGCGGAGCTTCCAAGTTTGGTGCGCCACGGGTTCCAAATGACCAGCCGTAATCATCATTACCTGGAACAGCGTCTGCATCTGATCCTTGGGTGTCGCCGTCTCCGTTACCGTCGAGCGCATTACCGACCATATCCGTGATGCCGTCATATCCGGAGCCAGAGAGAAAAGCTTGTGGCGGTGTATCGGACAATGTTGGCGCGTGAGCGATGACGGCAATCGAAGCATCCGTGGGCAAGCAGTAAACCGTGCTGCCGCATGAGTTGGTTCCACAGGCGAGATCGGTAGTGAACTCGACGGTTCGATAGCCGTTGCTGATTTTGAATTCACCGGAAGGACGCACCTCTGGTCCGGAGGCTGGGGTCGCGCGTACTTCTACGTTGGTAAAGCCGCCTGTTCCGGTCCAGACACCAGCCGCAGCGGTTGGATCCACTGGTTCATTGAAATTGATTTGAACGACGATATTTGGCGCAAAATTTCCACCATCGGAAGGAATAACAGACGTTACTTTTGGCGGAGTGGTGTCGATAACGGTTGAAACCTGGAATTGCCAGCGATATCCGGAAGCAAATGCGCCACCAAATGCGGCTGTTCCATCTTCTAGAACGACACCTGTACGACCACCGAGCAATTCTACGGTGTAATCCGTGTTGCTCGTTGGGTTACCAAGATAATCGACGGGGCGAATAACAAAAGTTTTGTGGTCCGGAGTGAAACGGACGCGTGCTTGAACCGGAGTTAAGGCCTGGCTTCTGTCAGAAGTTGGATAGATTTTAATAGCATCGTCATTTAAGCCAACAACGGTACCGGAAGTTGCCTCGGTCCAGTCTTTAATAAATGAGTCGATACGAATCGGCTCCTTAAAGGTAATAACGATTGGCGTGTTACGAGCAACGCCGGTTGCATCGCGCTGCGGAAGATGACTTTCAATAATACCCGCTCCAAGCGAGCCTGCGGAACCTGGGAAACCAAATCCACCACCGCCAAAAGGACCGGTACCGCTCCCCGATCCAAATCCGGTTACTCCGGCAAGTTGAGCGAGAATGAAACTTGTTATCGCAAAAGATGAAACAATGATAATGAGACCGATGATCGCGTTACGGATGTAGAGCTTGGCCTGTTCTACCTTGGCTGCGTCTCCGCCCGATGTCATCCACAGATAACCGGCATACAATAAGAGACCAAGTAAAAGAATTCCGACAAATCCGAGCGCAACGTTAATGATGCGTCCGATGATTGTAAAAAGATCCGAACTTCCTCCAATACCCGCTGCTGTGCCTACGGCTTGAAGGCCAGCCGGGTCAGGACCCTGTGCGTATACAGGTGCGAACGCTGACAAACCAAGAAGAAATACGAATGAAAAAACGGCCGCCAATAAAAGAGGCCGCACGGCGTTAAACCGTTTCCGAAAGATCATCACACGGGATCCATTCTTAGACATGGGAAAAGAAGCGACCCAACAGACTTAATATTACCCTGTTAAGACGCGCTGGACAATGGCGCGCACCGCATTACCGTCGGCTCGACCGTCGACAGCCTTCATGGCGGCGCCCATCGCCTTGCCCATGTCGGTTGCACCGGAGGATTTTACGGCCTCTGACACAATTTTTTCCAACTCTTCCGGTGGGAGAGATGGGGGTAAATATTGTGCGATGAGGTCGATCTCCTTTTGTTGACGCTCCACGAGATCGAGACGGCCGGCAGATTGAAAATCCGTGAGCGCATCTTGATACTGTTTGATCATCGTCTTTAATACGGACAGAGCCTCTTCATCGTTGAGCTCATGCAAGAGCTCGATCTGCTTATTTTTGAGAGCCGTGCGTACAAGTCGCATGACCGAGAGAGCAAGTTCATCCTTGGATTTCATCGCTGTTTTGAAATCTCCTTCCACACGTTCAATGACAGTCATAGATGTGGCCCATTGTAGCAGAAAAACAAAACACTCCGCCATAGGCGGAGTGTTTTGGATTTTAGCGACGGAAACCGCGCTTCTTAGGCTCTTCCTTCAACTGTCCGGTCTTAGTGAGATAGTTGTACTTCTCTCCCATTGTGACGCGGCGCAGAGCGCTATCGCGACGCTGGTTCTTGTTCTTGCCGCCGTCGTGGAAACGGCGCTTTTTGCTTTCAATCTGTTTGCCACTGGACTGCCACCGGCGCTGAAAGCGTCGGAGGAGGGCGTCGAAAGTTTCATTCTTTTTGCGTTTTACTTCTACCATGTGGGTCGCTCCTTTCTATTTGAGGATTTGCGAAATCTACATGGTTGCCGGCGGCATGTCAACCCCAAGACCCAGCTTTTTCTTGATTTCATGAACCGCTTTTTTCACATCGACGATTTCTTGTGAGCCGGCGTCCATATCGCGCAATTGAACGGTGCCGTCGAGCACTTCTTTTTGGCCGATAACGATGGCCCATTTGGCCCCGCGTTTGTTAGCGATCTCCATTTGCGCCTTGATATTGGCTTTGGAAAAAGCTTCTGAAACCGGAATTCCGGCTTCACGGAACTCTTCAAAGAGTGCTAGCGAGCGCTTGCGACCCATTTCACCGAGTTGGGCCAAAAATACAGCAACTTGTGGCGTGCGATATTCCGTAGGCGGCGGATTCTTTTCCTTGAGACGCGAGACAATGCGGTCGAGGCCAAGACTCATCCCGGCAGCCGTGGTTGGTCTGCCTCCGAGTGCTTCAACCAAGCCGTCATAACGACCCCCTCCACCGAGCGCACTTTGAGAGAGCTCTTGGTCATCAGAGTTGGAATAGAATTCAAAAACGGTTTTTGTGTAGTAGTCGAGACCGCGTACCAAGTACGGATCAAGCTGATACGGAACTCCGACTTCATCAAGGAATTCAAGCACGCGCATGAAGTGAGCCTTGGATTCTTCATCGAGCCAATCGACAATTTGCGGAGCCTCCGCTTTGAGCTCAAGGACAACCGGATCTTTGGAGTCGAGCAAGCGAAGCGGGTTTTTCAGCAAACGCTTTTTATCATCGTCAGAAAGCTTGGCTTTTTTGGAACGGAAGTATGCAACCAGTGCGTTCTTGTAATTTGTGCGTGATTCCGGCGTACCGAGCGAGTTGATACGTACCGTGACATCGATACCGAGACTCTTAAGAAAATTCCAACCAAGAATAATGAGTTGTGCGTCAATAACAGGATCTGCATCTCCGATCATTTCAAAACCAGCCTGATAGAATTGGCGGAAACGTCCGGATTGCGGGCGATCATGACGGAACATTGGACCCGAGTACCAGAGTCTTACGGGTTGCGGCATGTTCAACATTCCGTGCTGGACATAGGCGCGAACCACGGCCGCCGTTCCTTCTGGGCGTAGTGAAAGGCCTTCTCCGCCAGCGGTTTCCCAGGAATACAGTTCTTTCTCGATGATATCGGTTGCACGACCAACACCGCGCACAAACAGAGTCGTATCTTCTACGATTGGTGTGTCGATTCTTTCAAAACCATAGGCAGACGCCATAGTCTCTGCGGCGGAATTGACCTGCTTCCAATATGGCTGATCCATTGGCAATAGGTCGCGCATGCCGCGAACAACCTGAATCGGTTGCGAGTTTTTCTTGGGGACAAATGGCGCTTCTGGCACAGGCGTCTTGGGCGCAGGTCTTTTCATGGGAGTTTTTTTAGCAGGCATAGAATTAACGTCTAAATTCCGTAGTCATGGGTTGCAAAGTGCTTCCAGCGATCAATCGGATATCCGCGTACCCATACTCGTCCAACAATGAATTTGTAATCAACAGGGCCAAAGAAGCGGGAGTCGAGACTGGACGAGCGATTATCGCCAAGTAAGAAGTATTGATTTGGTTTGAGAGTTACGGTTTGGGACGCGGCAGTAAAGTCTTGATCGAGATAACCTGTTTCATTAAGTGCTACGCCGTTGGCATGATCCGTATTATAAATTTTGACTTTGCCTTCCGAGATCTCAACCGTTTCTCCTGGGAGACCAATCACGCGCTTGATGAAAAATTGTTTGGGGTCGTTGGGATAGTGGAAGACGACTACCTCTCCACGCTGTGGCTCACGTAGACGATAGGAGAGCTCGTCGATGATGAGATACTCGTGATCAAAAAAGTTGGGCTCCATGCTAGCGCCTTGTACATAGAAAGGCTGGATGAGGAGCCAACGAACCGGAATGATGATGACGAGAGAAATCGCTAAAACCTGAATCATCTCTAAAACCAGGGCAACTGCCTTGGCTTTAGGTGTTTGCGGGGTCTCCGAAACGGGATTCTGACTCTTGGAAGCAAAGAATCGCATAACTGAGAGCTTATCTGGTTTTTGGGGTGTTGTCGAGCCCTAAACCGTCTTTGTGTATTTCAGTATTGCTTCCCACTGAGCCTGGGTGACCGGAGTGACAGAAAGACGCGGACGCTCGACCAAGGGCATGATTGAGAGGCCGGGTGTGTTGCGTATTTCATCGAGTGTAAGGGTGCGACCGACGGGTTTTATCGCCTTTAGACGAACAGAGACCCACTCCCCTTCTTTGGCTGTTGTATCGAGTTTAGCGACTTCAACTACTTCCGCAATCCCGACAATCTCCTTATCCTCTTGCGAGTGATAGACCAAAACGGAATCGCCTAGCGCCATTCCCTTTAAGTTATTACGCGCCTCAAAATTCCGGATACCGGTCCAGTCAGCCTCTTTATCCCGGGCGAGATCATCCCAGGAGTATTCAGAGGGGTCGGATTTTACAAGCCAGTAAGGCATACTACTACCATCATATGTCGAGATTCGAATATACGACAATCGTCCTCCAACTTTTAACACTTGGCTTTGCCTCATATTTTGCCTTTGTTCAGAACGAAATCAACAATCGGCAAGCCCGGATAAATGACTATGTTTCTGTGTCTGCAGTACCAGATAATGGCGGTGTTCGCTTTTTAAACACGGGTGCGACCAATGTGTATCTTGATCGGATTTCGATCGATGGAGTAGAGACTGTTTACGATCAGCCACGACAAATCGCTGCTAAAGCTGGAGATGCATCGACCTACTTTGCGCCGATTAGTTTTGATCTGGCTAACAAAAAAGATTTTCAGATTGAACTTGAACTGACGGATGAGTTTGGTGCGCTCTGGATCTCAAAACACGGCGGCTCTGCGGCCGATGAAGATCCAAAGACAGGATTGTTTAATGTTTGGACGTATCGGACTTCCCACGCGCCTTAAGCCACTTTGCGACAAGCTTTTCTGCTTCGTCCTCATCCTTCACCCAATGAATGCGTTTATCGCGTTTGAACCAAGTGATTTGTCGTTTTGCGTATTGCCACGTCGCACGCTTGGTACGCTCGATTGCTTCTTCAATTGAGCATTCACCCCTGATGTATGTTCCAAGCTCGCGATAGCCGATTGAGGTCATTGCTGGAGCGTCCCAACTGATACCAGATTTTTGTAGTCGGCGGATCTCATCAATCCATCCAGCCTCGACATAGGCCTCGACCGCTTGATTGATACGATCGCGTAGCTCTTCACGCTCGCGCTTGATAGCGATAAGAAAAGTATCAATAAGAGGCTTGCCTGCGATCTTTTGAGATGTGAAAGGCTTGCCTGAAAATGTTGTGACTTCAAGCGCACGCAAAACGCGTCGTGGATTTTTTAGGTCGACGAGAGTTTTGGCTTGTGGATCGAGACGGAGCAGAAGCTCAACGAGTTGCGGCAAGGTTTTTTCCGCCATGGCTTGGCGGAATGTTTCTTGCGGTGGTACGGAAGGGATGACGTAATTATCGACCAGTGCCTGAATGTACAATCCCGTCCCACCTACGACGAGCGGAACATGCCCACGTTTATGAATTCCACGAATCGCCAACATAGCCTTTTCCCGCCACTCGACTACAGTAAGCAGTTCCGATGGCGGTAGATAATCCATCAAATAATGCGGGACATCTTCAAATAAATACATGTTACGGCCGCCTTTTGCCGTGCGCTTTCCTCCTAGTGGTTTTCCGGTACCGATATCAAACTCGCGATACACCTGACGAGCATCGGCATTAATGATTTCACCGCCAAATTTCTTAGCCAAGTGGATTCCGAGTAGTGTTTTTCCGCTAGAAGTCGGTCCTACAATGCACAAAACGCGCAGTAGAGCGCGTTTTGTACCTGCTTCCGATTTTGCCGGAAGTGTCTTGGTCTTGGACTTTTTGGGTTTGAGGGCCATCTAGTGACAATAATACCTGAAAATAAGGGTTTAGACAAGCTCGCATTCGAGTACCCAAGACTTCCCTTCTGTGACTTTCGCTTTTACGATTTCTCCGATTGAAATTTCTGGCGCGAGCTTAAACCTCGCGAGCTTCATTTCATGGGTTGAGCCGTAGGCAAAACCGTGGTCGAGTCGATCGACAAGAATCTCGACATTACTTCCAACACTCGCCTGGTTTTTTGCGAGTGATGTTTTTTCCATCAGAGATTGGAGCTCGTCCCAACGATCGCGCTTTTCCTCTTTCGTCATGTCTTCCGAATAGAGCTTTACACCGAGCGTTCCAGAGCGTGGAGAATATTGCGCATTATAAGATATATCGTAGCTGACTTCTTGATAGAGAGAAATAGTTTCATTGAACTGCTCGCGAGTCTCTCCCGGAAATCCAACGATGATATCAGAACCTAAAGCGATTTCTGGACGACGAGCTTTAATTTTACGAATCACTTCAAGATAATCCTCGCGTGTGTACTTGCGATTCATACGACGCAAAACTTCATTGGAGCCAGACTGAACCGGCAAGTGAAGATAATTCACTTGCTTTGGAAGTGCCAGCGCATCGATCACTTCATCTGTCATCGAGTTTGGGTGAGCGGCAGTCCAGTGCAGACGGAGTAGACCCTCGATTTGATTGATCTCCCATAGTAAAGCGGCAAAATGATCTTTGTATGGGTTGTTTGGCGAGAATATTTCCTCATCTGTGGCCTTGTATGAGTTTACGGTTTGTCCAAGCAAGGTAATTTCAATCACGCCATGCGAGACAAGCTCGCGGCATTCGTCGAGAATATCTTTAGCAGGACGGTTACGCTCGAGACCTCGTGCGTAAGGGACAACGCAATAGGTGCAAAACTTATTGCAGCCGGTTTGAATCGTTACATAAGCCTGAACAGACGGAGCACGCAGGGGATGAATTTTGAGATAATCGACTTCAAGCGAGTCAGAGTTTACGAGCTCCGGACGCAACTCGGAAATCCAGCGTGGGAGATGAATCATCTCCGGAGTTGGAAAGTACAAGTCCGTTGCCGGAAGCTGCTTCTTAAATGAGCTAGCCTTATCACGCCCTGGCATACAACCCGTCACCGCAACGATCATCTCTGGTTTTGTTTTTTTGTATTCCAAATATTTCTCTTGCGATCCAAAGACACGGTTTTCCGCTGATTGACGAACAGAGCAGGTATTAATGACGATCAGGTCAGCCGTAGACTCTTCTTCCGTTGAAACAAAACCGAGCGAATCGAGGAGGCCCGCGATACGCTCAGAATCGTTTTTATTCATCTGGCACCCGTAGGTGGTGATCGAGTAGGTCGGCATGGCGCCGACGCTAGCACATCTTTACTTTCCTTTGAAGTCCTTAATGGCTTTTACGACTTTGGAATCGTTAGTGAGATCTTCTATGAACAAGATTTGGTCACGGTTGATTTCAATTTTATCGGTTGGACTATGCAATTCTTTTCCGAGTTTGATGAGCGCCATATCGCCGGAATTTACGGTCGAAAGGTCTTGTGATTGGAGTCCGTCTTTCATTTGGAGATAGTAGACGTCGGTTAATCGGACGTACCTTGCCCAAGGATTTTCTAGCTTTCCAAAATAGACTTGGCCGTTGGTCAGGAATACCGCTTGTACGGAATCTGAGTTGATCGTAGAAGAGAGCCGTCGCATTTGAAATGCGAATCCGCCAACACCAATCAGAATAAGGACGACAAGAACAAGAATAAGTCTGCGTGTCATGGGGCTAATGTTGATGGTCATCGCGCCTGAACTCCGAGTGGGCATATACTATTTATTCTATCACGGGTAACAGCTCTTCCGTCACTTCTGGAGCAGGCGTAGGAGCTTCCGGTTCCTCTGGAATCGATGTGACCTCCGGAGCCGGTTCAGGCGGTAACTCGGGCTCTGGGATAATTTCTGGAGTCGAGGTTGGCATCTCCGGAGCAGCCGGTGGGGTTGGTGGCTCGACGCCTGTATCCGTTGATATCGCAGGAGCGAGTGTGCCACCGACGATGATTTCAATCGTTGACGTTGTACCGTCAGAAACTGTCACGACTCCATCCTGGGCGCCAAACGCGATCCAGTTAAAGAGTATGGCTTCTGCTTGTTCCGGACGCATCGCAATATCAAAACCTTCGGTTGTAATATTTTCTACACCGTAGTCGATCGATTTGAGACCAATGGGCGTGATGTTAACGATCGGTTGCTTATCATAAGCGTTAACGAATCGGACACGCATCAGAGTTGATCCCGGAAGCATCTTTGCCTGACCAACGGTGTCACGACCAAAATTTACGCGCTCTTTGACAATCAGGGCGCCCGTGAACGTAGTTGTTGCAACAAAGATATTTACGTCATCATCCGATGTCACTACGGTTAGCGATGGCGAGGCGAAAGGTGAGACACGAGATTCAAGATCCATTATCATCCCCTGCTGTTCTTTGATCGCATTCACGACTGATGCGAGAATTGGACGGTCAGAGAGCGAGAGATATCCGTTTGGATCTGTATCAACGGCTTCTGGAATAAATTCCTTAACATTTTGTGAATAGAAACCCGCGTAGACGGTTGATGTATCCAAGCCACTTGTCGCGGTCCAATTATACAGTTTTGGTTCAAGCCCGAGCACAGCTGACAAACCGCGGCTAAAATTTCCACGATCGATTTTTAGACGACTATCCGAAAGTGCGGTGATGTTTCCAGCGATGTCTGTTGTAAGCGTGCCCGCACCGTATCCGCTGAATTGAATATTGCCCGCTGTATCGATATGAATCGCCTCGTTTCCATCGGTGATAATGCTCAAATCGTTTGTATCAGCTGTTCCAAAAATTCCTAGTGTACCAAAAGAATTACCGCCATATCGATAATAGTCATTGTCATCTGTTAGCAATGTGCTCCATGTGTCTGCTCCATCGACGTTGATGTGCAGAGCTCCATTGCCATAGTTGAGGGCGAGCGAACCGAGCGAGGCTATGAAATTGCCGTTTGGATCAGTTTTTGTCGTAAAAATACTGACCGTTGCTAACGGATCAGCAAGATCGATAAATGGGACTCCAGGCTTCTTCATATTGAAGCGAGTACTGCTCGCACCTCCTCCGGACGACACATGTATCTGTCCTGTTGGCGAGGAGGTGAGAAGGAGACCATATTCACCGTTTACACTAAAGACAGTCTGATCTGTAGCATTGCTGCTCCCAAAGATACCAAAGATACCGCTACTCGCTATCTGCTGAATACGATTTGAGTTGCCTAAGCCTGCGTTATCACCGTCAGAAAGAGTTAGAACTGAGAGCTCGTTACCAGCATCGTCATCTCTCGTTGCCACACCAAACACATCGTTCGCGTTTTGCTTATCGCGCATGCGAAAAATAGTTTCGTCTAGTGTAGAGGAACCGGCGATGAACGTTGTAGGTAAACCGGATGTAGTGGTCACAAAGCGCCCAAGGGCGATGCCGCCACCATTATACGCAGATTGAAGCGTATTGGAGACGGATGTCAAAAGCGAAAGCCAGCCGTTTGTTGTAGCTATGCCTGTGTTCTTGATGTAGAGCAAGCCGTTGGAAGAGTCGATTGCAAGATCACCGATGGAGCCAGTGACGACACCTTCCGGGGAGGCTTGGACAACAAACTGTTGGATGCTTCCTCCCGAGTTTTCCAGTGTCAGGATAGGCGTGGTTGAGGTTGAAGCCGAGGAGACATGTAGACGAGAGGTCGCAGTCGCTACTCCAAAAGCAACATTTCCATTGGCATCAACCGTCATACGCGCTTGTCCTGCTGGACCAGAGAGCATGAACGACTGATCCGCATTTTGCGCAAGCGCCCAAGTGGAAGAGCCGACATAAACCGTTGCTGCAAAGAGCTGTGACCAGCGAGATGAGGTACTGCCCAAACTATATGTGAGGTTGGCTCCAGGTAAAATATCTCCAACAGAAGTCGCTCCGGCAAACTGGATCGTATTTGTCGTAACATTGCCTCGGTCGGTTACGTTTTGGAGGGTGTCGACGCCAGCTATTCCAGATGTAAATTCAACTCTTCCCGACAACGGATCGGTGAGTGTCAGTACGCTTCCTGTGGCAGCAGTTAAATAGTTTGGAGTACGGATGAAAAAACCATCAGTACCGGTAAATACAAGATCGGTATTTGAAAGCGATCCGGTTGCGCCTACACCCCCACCGCCAATATCAAAACTCTTTACATCCTGAATAATCAAATCGAAGGCGCCGCCGTTACCATCTATGGTCGTGTCCTGATACAAAACACCTCCGAGAATAATCTCCGTGCCACTCGCAGTTAATCCGTTGCCAGCCGTAATGTTGGTCGAGCTGGCGACCATATCAACCGTGGCAACACCAACCCAACCAGTGTTTGTTCCATTCCCAACTTCTTTAATATACAGCCTACCATCTGTGCCTAGCGCTAAGTCACCCCTAGACGCCATGATTGCACCGTTAGGTGAGCTGGTTGCAATGAATATCTGCACATCTTCCGAAAATTGCTGCTCGAGCGTCAGGAGCGGCGGGTTATTTGGCGCACTAGCAAAAATATGAAATGTTGATGTTGGAGCGTTTGTTCCAATTCCAATATTTCCCGTAACTGCTTCGATGAATATATTACTTATGCTATTAGTACCAATACCGATATTAGCTCCATTCAAGCCCTGTATAGAAAATGTGTCCGTTCCCGCGCTGATAATGCCATAAGTTGTTCCACTGCCTAGTAGTGCAATACTCGTATCACCGCCACCGCTCGTATCGCCGTTTATCGTCAGATAAGCTGACTGTCCATCGCCACTTCCATCGACTGAATCAATTAAAAGCTCTGCGGGCTGACCCACTCCACCTAAAACGTTGAAAAGCTTGGTTGCGCGAGCATCATACATACCAGCGGTACCACGTGTTTGCATGTAAAAATCCTGTGTGCTCGTACCTCCGGCAAATTGGATCGTATTTGTTGTTGAGTTTCCGCGATTCGTTACCGTTTGGAATGTATCGACTTCCGTTGTCGTTACATTTCCGATCGCGAGGTCGAGGTCACGCAAAGCCTGTTGGACATTTGTAGCATTAGAGAAGGTGAACTCATCAAACACTCCGATAAGCCAAGCGCCGGAATTTGTGGAAGTTGTGCCCGTTGCATTAATTGCGATCGTGTTTATGTAGAGCGTGTTTGTGAGATTCAGGGAGACGCCCGTCGCGCTTGAGAATGTCAGGTTGGTAGCGCCGATCGTTGTCGCTGTTACAGTTCCAAATTCACCATTCCAACGATTTGTCGCGTTCCCAAGGAGTAGGTCAAATCTCCCGCTGGAACGAGGTCGGTGTTAAAGCGGCCGTTCACAGATATGAGGTCGCTCGCAGAATTGCCAAGCGTAGTGTTTCCCTGGACGTCAAAGTTGCCCGAGACGGTGGAGGTTGCCGTCGACGACGACATTGTGAAAAATGCACCAAGAAAGCCACCCGTCAAAATATTGAAATTAAGGTTGGAATCGAGAGCGAGAAGCGTGTTTGCTGCAGCCGTGGAGGAGGCTGAGAATGTATCAACGGCATCAGCATTTAATGCGTATTGGTGAGAGCTCAGCTGAACACGTGGTGTCGCTTCTGCGTCGACTCCGATACGGACACCCAGATAGAGCGTTTGGTTCCAGTCCATGTAAGACGGAAAAAGCGCACAAGAGGAACCAAGCTGAACTGCAAAGTATCCATCGACGTCCGGAGTTACTTGAGGGCAGATGCCGCCGTTGTATATACCTTTCCAAAGTAAAGGTCCCGATGATGAGGCTGTATCCGTATACGCGCCAAGACTTGGCGATGTGTAAATACTGAATTGAATGTCCGTCGCTGTCGTAATAGGAGCGAGGGCGGCTGATCGCAAACGAGATTGATAATTGATTTCATGTGGGATCGCAGCCGATACCACCTGGGACTTTGCAAGAATAACTAAAAAAACTACTGCGGATGCAGTAACCAATGAGCGAAAGAGCTTGTGGGGTACTCGAAGGGTCATTTTTGTTTCTGATTGGCGGTTTTATCCGCTGATCACACCCTTATTTTACCATACTTCCCTTAGGGGAATACAAAACGGACTCGACTTGTCATCGAGTCCGTTTATTTTACGAATATTTGGCTTAAAACAAGAGCTTCCACTTGCCCTGCTCTCTGGAAAAGACGTAATTTGAAATTCCAGCGCTCGTAAACACTTCAATGTTGATAACTTGTGGGAAGTCCTCACCGGTTATCACTGATTTGTAGCTAGGAAGCTTTGTAATAGCTCCGATATAGATCGGCCCGGCGGTTAAATCGGAGGTCGTGAAGTTCGCTTTATACTCGTTCACGTACTTATCTTGTGAATATGACTTTTTGAGCGCATCAAGTGTCACTTGTTTATAGAGATTTCGGTAATCACCTCTCGCCTCAAGCTCTGCAACCTCAACCAAAGACTGCATCAATCCAGGATCAAAAAGAATATCCATCTTACCGGCCTCACGAACCTCCTTGTTAATAACTCGCTTCACTAGAGGATGCGAGATGCGTATCCCCTCATCTTTTGCGAGTGCAGAAAACGCATACATCCCACCCTCCGACGTATTAATGACAGTGTCTCCAGCCGTTAGTATAGCTCCGGAAACCGGCATATTCTCCGCATCGACGACCTGTCCCGTGACACTACCCGCGATCATTTTTTGACTTGTAGTGAAACGACCTACGGTTTTCTCCAAGATCGATGTACCCCAGTTCAGCGTTAATCCAACGATAAGCGATAAAACGACCATTGCCGTTGAAAAATACATCGCGTGACGAAGGTACTTTCTCTTTTTCTTACCCTCGATAGAATCGTCGGCGATTTTCCCAAGGCGAATTGCATTTGCCGCTAAAATCAAGATAACGAGAAGAAAGAAGATGAATGAAAGACCAAATACGGGCGGCATGATGCTCGTAATACGGTCAATGACGCTCGGCTTGGTTACATAGAGCAAGGCCTCGTCTTCATTTCCAGCATCGTCTTGAACGACAATCTTATGCAAACCAGCTGGGACCGATGGCGGAATCTGTGAATCCCAAGTGCCATCCGGAGCGATCTGGACGGTGCTGGTAGCGATAATGTTAAGTTCATCCATAGATGTATTTATTAGTAGATGATGAGACGAATACGACCAATGCCGCCAATACCGGAGACATTTATCAAACCATCTTTTGGTTCGATATTTAGAATCTTAAGGCCCGGTCCACCACTCGAACGGATCGGAACAGTCGGCTGTGCTTGCTGAACTGGTTGCGTGACTTGTATTGGCTGTGCACCTTGGCGTGAAGGACGAGTAACGACGCGTGTTTCAATAATGGTTGTTGGTGCTGCGACCGCGGGACATACGGCGTCCGTTGGAATAGGTGTTCCGTCTTCACGGACCAATTGTGTAGCAAACTTTGGAGTCATTAGAACTTCTTTTCCGAGGGCTTCAGTACCATTTGCCTCAGTAAGTGGACGGAAATAGTAGAGTTTTCCGGCTTGTAAGCCGTCGATCACGACGGAATGATAGGTATCATTATGATTGTAGGTTTGTGTTGTCTGATCATAACCGTAGTTTGGTCGTAGGCCCAAATCGACGGATGTTTGCTCGCCATAAACGACTCTACCTGTGCCTGGGCGCGTTGAAATCCACGTGACTAAAACCGAGTCTTCATCGATCTGATCAACACGAACCGTGGTTGGGTTTACCTCGTTGACATACGACCCGCCTCCGCCTGAACCCGTAGTCGGACAAACGGTTACGGTTGTGGTTGCGCCACCAGTTCCGATACACATCGATCCATTCCAAGACGTGTCTGTGCCACAGTAAATTGCGCCAGATGGACAGACTCCGTTACCTGCGGCGACTAAGCCATAGACAACGCGTGGCATTAAATTATTGCTCACATCACGCGAGTAGATGATCACTGGAATCGCCTCACCATCAGCAAACGTCAAAGGACCGATATTAAAATCGTATTGATTGGTCGAAGTTGAAACGTAGAATGGTGTCAGGTTGGTACTTGTCGCAAAAGAGATAATCGTACCAGTAAGGGTGACACTCCCCGCTCCACCGCCGACCTGATAATAAATCCCATTGATATAGACAACGGTATTATTGATATCGACACCGACTCCATCATCGCGTAAGCCGAATTGAATATTGGTTGAAGTTGGGGCAATCTGATCATTGTCTGGCAATTTATTGATTACATAAGGCGGATCTGTGTCCGATGTATCAAAGAACCAGTTGTCGTCGGTCATCGTATTAGCTACCAAGTCCTGACATGCATACGCGCGTACCCAGACTCGCTCGTTTTGTGCAAAATCTGATGCAGGATTGATGACGTATTGTTTGCCGTATGAAATTGGGTTGATGGTTACAAGCGCGTTTGGAAGCGTGTACGTTGTTGTTGCTTGCGACTCCGTCCAAATATCAAAGGCGCAAGTTGTTGTTGCGACTCCCGTTCCAGAAGGACCAGCTGGGTAGGTTTTGCGATCTTCAACATTGATCGTTACGTTGGTTGCGATGGAGTTTCCGGAGCTGCCAGCGATCGGAACCTCGCTCACAACTTGTGGCGCAACCGTGTCAGGTTCCGTTGTAAAACCAAAGCACTTGCCGTTCATGGCGTTTGGTCCGTTTGTTTCACCGAGCTGGTTTTGCGTAGGTGATGCTAAGTCTTGATAGCCGGAAATACAGAATTGATAGAACTGGTTGTAAGCCCAATTTCGTGTGTCGCCGATGATACTAAGCGGGCTCGGCGGATCGATTGTTGTATTACAGACATTGCTACCCCAAACACCGGAACAGGAATACGCGTCAAAAGAGGTAGGCGTAAAATGCGTTGGTGTAAGCAAGAGCGATCCTGGTGGCGTTGCTGTGTTTACACCTGTACCGACGCCACCTGCATTATTCGCTGTTGAGGTTGAAAAACCTTCTCCGTCACGCGTGTCGAATAATCGGAATAAGTAGTTGAGATCGATAGCGACGGCTGTTGTTCCAGAAGCGATATTGTTGGTCTCAGCAAAGGGTTTTACGGTATCGGCCCAAAGATTCACCTGAAAATCCTCCGCACTATCGAGTAAATCAACACCGGCATTAGAGATATTTGATTCTGTTGTCGCGCCGATCACTCCGACATTGATATCGAGTGTAGCGGGACTCGATGTTGTACGAGCAAGTGAGTTGGGACGGTTAATGGTCCAGTCTACTGTGCCGAATGTACCGGTACCGGAAGAGATCGTGACCGGGATGTTGGCACCGGTTGAATAAATACGACCCACACCTGGAGAGATGGTGGAGCTTACAACTTGTCCGCTCCAAGTATTGAAAAAAGATCCTGTGGTTAGATTGGAAGCGGTTGTGGTGGTCGATGGATAATCGACCCAGATATTTGCTGCGCTGGAACCAGGGCCTGTGGAACGGATTTGGATTACGCTCGTGAATGTCTGACCGACATAGTAGTAGTTTAAGTCCGAACCATTTCCGGTGTTTCCGTCGCCCGTGTTATCCGAGCCCGTTTGCTGGTTCGTGAGAAGCTGAAACCAGTCTGCGCCAGTCGGTGCAGCAGCTATTGCCTGACGAATGCCAACGATCGCAACGAAGGCGAGGGTAAGCAGGAGCAGAGCGCGGAGGCGGAAAAAAGGTTTCATAGGTTTATTGTTCACCATTCAGGTCAAGATTCTTGAGCATGATACTGAGATCGACGGAGTTTACCACGACGTCCTGGTTTAAATTTGAACGCAAGCCATTACCGCTTAAATCGTTATTGTCGAGTTCTGGCAGAATAATTGAAAGATCGACGGAGTTCACAACATCGTCGCCGAGGGTTGATGTCGAGTTACCAAGATTATTGATATCACCACCCAAAAGACGCTGTGGGCCGTAGAGGCCGACTGTGTTAGTCGTATTCGTGAAGTTCAATACAGTGATTCCGGAACCAAGATCAACGTCTTGCAACATCTTATTTAAATGTTGGTTCGTTTTTATGCCAACATCATATGTGCCTGCTGGGGCATTAAATCTGATCGAGGTAGCATAGGTACCGTCGACACTCGTGCTTGCGATATACGCCATCGTCTCAATAATCACATTGTCTAAATCGCTTGGTGTACGGAGCGTGAGATAAAATGTCGCATCATCATTTGTTCCGGTTGCTCCGACGCGAAGTTCTGGGACAGCCCATTGTATCGTGACCTCAATACCGGTTGTAGAACCAAACCAAATCGTACCGTGATCGTAGACATAGTTGGTCGAAGTCGATTGTCCAACGCCCGGATGTCCGATTTCCGCTTTAATATCGTAGTTAGTGGAACCGCCTGTATACTCGACCGGACCTCCCCGCTCTTGATTAAGGTCAAAGTTGGTTGAAGAGGCTGCAAAAACAATCGCTGGTACGACAATCATTCCACCAGCAATTAAAGCCAGGAATGTATACAGAAATGAACGTCTCGGAGACATGTAGCTTTGGCTGCAGTATACTACAGAAAGAACCTATGAACCAAGCGCTTACAACCGAGGAAAAACAAAAGATACTCGAAGCCTATAAGCTATTTCAGCGAGAGCTTCGTGATATAACCCATGACCATCGCTCAAGCGTAAAAGATATTCTTGGGCAGATCGATATAAAACAAATAGAAGCGCTTGAACAGCAGATAAAAAACGCCTGAATCAGGCGTTTTTCATTTCAAGCTCGATCTCGAGCAGACGATTGTATTTTTCTACACGTTCAGAACGGGACAGTGAACCGGTTTTGATGTATTCCGATCCACAAGCAACGGCGAGGTCAGCGATAGTCGTGTCCGATGTTTCTCCGGAGCGATGCGAGATCGACGTCTTGAAACCGTTTTCATGTGCGAGATTGATAGCAGCAACTGTTTCTGACAGGCTACCGATTTGATTCAGCTTGATCAAAATTGCGTTAGCGGCTTTTTCCTCAATTCCGCGTTTTAGGCGGGTGATATTTGTAACAAAGAAGTCATCACCCACGATCACGGATTTCTTTTTGAGTTGTGCTGTTGCCATGGTCCATGCTCCCCAATCATCTTCTGCAAAAGGATCTTCTATCGATTCAATCGGATAGACATGTTGCCAGTGCTTGTATCGTTCCAGAAGTTCTTTTGCCGTGTAATCCTTTCCTTCTGTACGGAAACGATAGAGCTTGGCCTTGGCATCATAAAACTCAGAGCTTGCCACATCGGTTGCAATAGCGATTTCGCGGCCTGGCTTATAGCCTGCGGCCTTGATCGCTTTAATGAGAACATCAAAGGCATTCTCGACGGTTTTTAGTTTGGGTGCAAAACCACCCTCGTCACCGACGGTTGTAGCAAAACCTTCCTCTTTCAAAATTTTGGCGAGTGCGTGAAATGTCTCTACACCTGCACGTAAACGATCCGCTTGTTTTTTTTGTTTTGGAACGAGCATGCACTCTTGAACGTCTATGGACCAGTCGGCATGCGCTCCCCCGTTTAGCACATTCATCGTCATGATAGGCAAACGCGGCTGTCGGTGAAAATCGAATGTCTTACGCAAACTCTTCCAAAGCGGAAGACGACGATGAACCGCCGTTGCTTGCGCACAGGCGAGCGAGACGGCAAGAATCGCATTTGCACCAAGTTTTGCCTTGTTCTTGGTTCCGTCGAGCTTGAGCATGACTTTATCGATCTCCTGCTGTTTTGAGGCATCGAGTCCATGCAAGACTTTGACGATTTTTTTGTTTACATTGTCTACGGCTTTTAGAACACCTTTTCCGCCATAACGTTTTCCTCCATCGCGGAGCTCAAGCGCTTCATGTGATCCGGTGGATGCGCCAGACGGAACCTTTGCTTCTGCCGTTGCACCTGATTGAAGCGTGACGCGACAAGCGACCGTCGGATTTCCGCGTGAGTCAAGAATTTCTCTGGCAAAGACCGTTTTTATTTTTGTTCCTCCAAACATAGGCTTAACGAATCTCGTAGGTGACAGTTACATTAGCTTTAACATCGAGTTCACCTGGCTGAACTTCTGGTGCGATGGGTGCAACATTTTGCACAGCATCCGACGCGCGATAAGCATACAACGGCACCGGAGTTCCTGGTGTCGACTCACTAAATCCAACAACTTTCACGATTCTTACACCAAGTGCACGTGCGAGTTCTAGCGCTTTCTTATCTGCATCTGCGATCGCTTCTTTGCGAGCTTCTTGCTGGATGGAAGCTGGTTCATCGATAGTAAAGTTCACACCGTTCACTTGGTTGGTACCCAATTCCCCCGCTTTGGATAGAACGGTACCGACCTGCGAGAGGTCCCGAACCTTTACCATCAAGTTTTGGCTGACACTATATCCGATGATATTTTGGCGACCATCAATATACTCGTAGCGAGGTCCGATGGAGTAGTTGCTTGTTTGTAAGTCAGCTTCTGCAATACCGAGACCTTTCAAAGCAGCAATAACCGCGTTGATTTTCTTGGCATTATCTTCTTGTGTTGCTGGAATATCGCGACCTTCCGAGTACAGACCGAGATTAAGCTCGGCAAGTGTCGGCTTGGCTGAGATTTTTCCTTCTCCGGAAATCATAATTGTGTCGCGACCGACAGGTTCATGCCCGACCTCATAAGCTTCTAGTACAGATTTCCAAGCTTGAACACCTAGAAAAACGATGAGAATGATTGCGACTCCGGTCCAAGCACCGGAAAGTATCGACTTGTCTTTCATTTCTGATGGCATATTTTTTGGTGGCATAAGATTTTATTGAATCAAGTATAGCATCTTCTGCCTTTTATCGACGTAACAATGCGGTAATACCAGGAAGCTTACCGTTCATCACAATGAATTCCAACATCGCGCCGCCACCCGTTGAAACAAAATCAAACCACTGTACCGATTTAGACTCGGCGAGCACGGGCAATGTATCTCCCCCACCAGCAACACCAAACGCTCGTCCTTTGGAACGCGTTGCAATAACGCGAGCAATGAAACGTGAACCGGAACCGCAGGACTTACACTCCGTCCATCCAACCGGACCATTCCAGAGTATCGTTTTTGCACTTGCGATTATTTTTGACCAAGCGGCAAGTGTCGCCGGTCCGATATCAACAATGATTTCTTTCTTACCAATCGCGTCTACTGTCACACGTTTTAATGCAGGCTGGGCCACGAGTTTCTCTGCCAGCATGACGTCGACAGGTAAAATCAACTTCTTAGACTTCAGCAGTTTTTGAGCTTGCGCAATAGAACCTGATTCCAGATACGACTTTCCAATCTGGAGCTTTTTTGCCGCGAGAAATGGTGTCGCCATCGCGCCACCTACGAGGACATAATCGCACTTTGTGAGCAGAGATTTGAGTACGGGGATTTTGGTCGAGAGTTTTTTTCCGCCGATAACTGCGACAAAGGGCGAGGCCGGTTTTTCTATGAGACGACCGAGTTGCTCCACTTCCGCAACAAGACTCGGACCAGCGTATGACGGCAACTGCTTGGCGATGCCTACGACGGATGCATGCGCGCGATGCGAGGAAGCAAAAGCATCGTTTACAAAAAAATATCCGAGCGATGCCCAAGCCTTTGCCAATGTGATCGAGTTAGATTCTTCTCCTTTTTCAAATCGAACATTTTCAAGCAAGTGCAAAGAACCTGGCTCGGCCTTAGCGAGGCGGTCAGATAAACGCTTCCGTTCTTCCGGTTTAGAAACAGATTCAGGGTGGAATGCAATGTTCAGGCCAAATCGCTTCATGCGTTTAGCAAGAGACCTCGTGGAATGAACTTTGTCTTTCTTTTTTGGACGACCGAGATGCGTCAGCAAAATCACGATTGCGCCACGCTTGGAAAGTTCTTTTATATAAGGAATGGAACGTTCCAGTTTTAAAGAACCTTCCAGGCCATGTACAGCCGCATCTGGAATATTCCAATCGACACGCACCAAGATCGGAGCGCCTTTAATCTTGTGTTTGGGCGGTAAACGTCGCAAAGCTAGCTTCATTTGGAAGACAACTGTTTCGCGACCTGAAGCGCCATTTCCGCTAAACGATGCGAGTAAGCCCATTCATTGTCGTACCATGCGATCACTTTCACCATGTCACCATCAACAACTTTTGTGAGACCAAGATCAGCGATGGCGGAGGCGGGATTACCAATGAAGTCGGATGAAACGAGCGGTTCTTCCGTCACTTCCAGAATTCCCTTCCAGCGTGCATTCTTGGAAGCTTTCTTGAGTGCATCATTTACTTGCTCGACGGTGACTTTTTTCTTGAGAACAAATGTGAAATCGGAAAGTGATACAACCGCGACTGGAACACGAATAGAGAGGCCATCGAACAAACCCTTCAGCTCTGGAATTACTTCTGTTGTGGCGATCGCGGCACCCGTGGTTGTTGGTACGATATTTTCCGCAGCAGCACGAGCACGACGGAGATCCTTATGTGGACCGTCCTGCAAGTTCTGGTCGGCAGTGTAGGCGTGAATAGTTGTCATCATCGCCTTTTTTACACCAAAAATCTCATGCATGACTGCGGCGATTGGTGTCGTGCAGTTGGTTGTACAGCTTGCGTTATTGATCACCTGAGCTTTTTTGCCTGCTTCTTTTTCATTGACGCCGATGACATGTGTTGGGACATCCCCTCCTTTGGCTGGCGCGCTGATAATGACACGCTTTGCTCCAGCTTCAATGTGCTTGGAAGCGCCTGCGAGATCTGTAAAACGTCCGGTGCATTCAAGAACGATGTCGATGCCGAGTTTTTTCCATGGCAACATGGCTGGATCTTTCTCTGCAAATACAGAGATGTTTTGTCCGCCGACTTTAAGAGATTTAGCATCGGCCGAGACATTTCGGTCCCAACCACGATACATCGTGTCGTGCTTTAAAAGATGTGCGAGCGTCTTGGTGTCGGTAAGATCATTGATGGCGACGACCTCAAATCCAGGTTTGTCAAAACCCGCTTTAAAGACATTGCGACCGATGCGACCGAATCCGTTGATAGCGATGCGTGGCATAGTTGAAACTAGTATAACAAAATCCCGCCAAGCGTGCGCGTAAACTAGTAGCGATTCAATATCTCGCGGGTTAACGGGCCAACAGTCCCCACCGGATCAATCCCGTTCGAGATTTGGAAATTCTTAACGGCGCGTTCTGTCACTGTGCCGAACGCATCCGTTGGCTCGATATTTGCGGGAAATAACCCTAAACATTTCAATAGTTCTTGAAGCGCATGCACTTGGGCACTCACGCTACCGAGCGCCATGTACTCGGTAAACGTTGTTGCGCTTGAGCACGTAACGCTCGAAGCTGCGGAAATACCGTCATCACTCATTGGCACTCCGATGACATAGTCACCAAAAAATGCGTCACTGATGTCGTCAATTTTTTGTTTCCAGAGTGAGCCATAGAGCTTCATGGCCTGCATCTCCGTCTGAACCCAGCGCAGGACGCCGACACTTGCGACATCGTAGACTTTTGGATCGGTCAAAAATTTTACTAATCTGGATCCAGGTCTATATGTCATATTAGCTCCAAGCGGGATTGCAGTCATCTGACCTAGCGTGACCGTTTTCACTGGGTCAAAAGACTGATGCCAGGTGAAGAAAACTTTTTCATTTGGAAAAGCATGTCGGAGACCGCCCTGACCTATTTGATACACCGCACGGCATGGATCATTGACCCCTGGAGTACCGATGCACTTTAGCTTTATGAGATCTCCGCTCTCATAAACAAGGGCCGGATCGACTCTCACATAGGCAATCGACGCGTCTGAGACCGTAATGCCGCCAGATGCGCCTATAGCGACAGCGGTATTTATTACCGATTTACTTATGAAGGCACGGCAATTATAGATCCACTCTTCATCGGTATCGAGAATAGCATTTCCATTTACATCTCCGGAGATCCGTGTCACGGGAGCACAGGTGTCGTTGGTTACAGTCACCTCGTTCAAGCCCACGAATCCATAATTAAATACTGCATACGTGTATGTGACCCATCCGCCTTCAATCGGTAATTCGATGGGATCCGCTCTTTCTTGAATATGGATGAAAGGCAGCGGGCCTACATAGCCCTCGACGGATATAACGGTTGTGTCTATGTCTACTGCAGCAAGGTCGCCAGCGAGGCCCGTCACGATAGTCGTATTTTGCGTCGTGTGAGTGACGCTTTGTTTGCATTCATAGACCCAGGTTTCGTCCGTATCGAGTTTATTATCTGCATCCGTATCACCTCCAATGAACATGCTGGCTCCACAACCGGATTCAAGAGATACGTCTGTCAAAGGAACTGTTCCCGGATTTGTAACTCTATATGTATTTACCACTAAACCACCGCCAGGTGGGAGATTCATAGGTTCAGCGCTCCCCATAAGCTCAATCAGCGGAGCGACGTTTGCCTGGTCAACAAAAACTTCGGTAACCGCTGTATCCATCGTAGCCAGTCCGTTGCCGATGCCATGTGCGGTAGCGTAATTAATTGTCGTTTTTGAAAGGAGAGCGGTACATCTATATATCCATTCTTCATTCGTATCGAGCCAGGTATTTCCATTTAAGTCACCTGAAATATAGGATACAAGATCGCAGCTATCATCCGTTACTATCACCCCCGTGATTGGGCCTTGACCATTATTTGTGACGGTATACGTGTATAGAACAAAACCTGGTCCACCTGAAAGCATGGAAGGCTTAGGAACGGTCTTAATATGGATGATAGGGATTTGCGTTGAAGAGCCGGAGGGCGGTACCGGAGAAGGACTGAGTGTACTGAGGAGAATCGAAACATTGGCACCGCTGTAGTTCGCTACGGCCAGATCAAGTACTCCGCTCCCGTCAAAATCGGCCGAGGTAACAGACCATGCCCCGTTCCCCGCCGGGTAATTCACTTTGGGCGCAAATGTTCCGTTACCGTTATTCAATAGGACGGAAACATTGGAGTTACCAAAATTTGCAAGAGCAATATCCTTGTCACCATCGTCATCTAGATCAGCGGCGACAACTCCCGGTGGGTTGCTTCCGACGGCATAATTCACTGCTCCGGCAAAATTGAATGTTCCGTTGCCATTATTCAGTAAAACGGTTGTGTTTGCATTATTGTAGTTTGCAGTCGCCAAATCTTGATCACCATCGCCATCTAGATCTGCCGCCGTGAGCTGGATTGGATTATAAGCGATGGATGAAATAATAATTTGATTGGTTACGGCAGCTGAAAAGGTGCCATTACCGTTGTTTTTAAGAATAGAAATACTGGAATCAAAATAATTTGCGACGGCCAAATCACGGTCACCATCGCCGTCAAAATCCGTAACATAGACAGAGGAGGGAACACTCATTACGGCATAATTCACAGCCGCAGCAAAAGTGCCATTTCCGTTGTTTTTCAGTATTGAAACGCTTGCCGCATTGGAATTTGTTACGGCTAAATCACGGTCACCGTCGCCGTCCATATCGGCTGCAAAAATCGACCACGCTCCATCACCCGTTGCATAATTCACGGCCGCTGCAAAAGTGCCATTGCCGTTGTTCAAAAGAATGGAGACGTTATCGCTGGCGAAGTTCGCTACCGCTAAATCACGGTCACCGTCGCCGTCCATATCGGCTGCAAAGACGGAAGCGGGGTTGGAGCCTGCCGCGTAATTTACTCTAATAGCAAAGGTTCCGTTGCCGTTGTTTAACAGAACGGAAACATTCGCGCTCCCGTAATTTGCTGTGACGAGATCTTGATCACCATCACCATCAAAATCTGCACTGAAAACCAAGCGGGGGTTAGGCCCGACGCCATAATTGACTGCGGGATCAAAGGACGCATGACTTGCAACCGGAAAAAGGATACTAAAAACAAAAAAACAAGCTGTAATCAACAGTGGTCGATATACGTATTTCATCCACACCATAGTATCACGATACAAAGAACCGTCCTCGAAAGGACGGTTCTTTTTTACGTGCGTGTAGGTCAGATTAACAAGCGTTGGTGGCATGAGCCGCCATCTGCATGCGCTGAAAGCGCGTGACCTCGATCTTTTCACCAATGGTTCCGGACAAAGCCGTGATCATTTGCTCGATCGTTTTTTCATCATCCTTGATGAAGGACTGTTTGGTGAGGCACACCTCGGTGTACCACTTGTTCAGTTTACCCTCGATGATTTTGAGCTTGATGTCTTCCGGTTTTTTTTCGTCGGCCATCTCGGCGAGGAATTCCTGTTTCTTTTTCTCAGCGATGTCGGCCGGAATCGTTTCTGGGCTGACATACATCGGATCCATCGCGGCCACCTGGAGCGCGAGATCGTCGGCGAGAGCAATGAATGCCTCGTTGCGAGCAACGAAATCCGTTTCACAAGAAAGCTCTACAATTGATGCCAGCTTTTTGTTGTGATGGAGATAGGTTGCAAGAATGCCTTCTGTTGCAACGCGTTCTGCTGATTTCTTTGCCGCTTTGATTGCGCCCTTTTTCTTAAGAACTTCAATTGCTTTTTCCATGTCGCCGCCGGCTTCTTCCAACGCGTTCTTACAATCCACCATGCCGGCGGATGTACGGTTGCGAAGCTCGAGGACCATCTTGGCGTCGATTGCCATATTCTTTTTACGTTACAAATTGTTAAAGAGTTTTGTTTTTTACCGACCTATTTTACCGGCTCAACAAAGGTCTTGTTCATGGTTTGGCCGCTCGGTACGAGCGATCCTCCAAGACGGGCACGAGCTGATTCCCAATCTTTCTTTCCGTCGTTGACGGCCTGGGACAAGAGGTCGCCGATCATGGCGATGGCTTTGACGGCATCATCGTTAGCGGGAATCGGAAAGTCGATATCGGATGGATCGACGTTGGAGTCACACACAGCAATGACTTTTACGCCACGCTTCGTTGCCTCAACGAGAGCTGTTTTATCTTTCTTCAAGTCAAAAATGAAAAGCGCGTCCGGAATGCGAGTCATGTCCTGAATACCACCGATTTTCTTTTCCAAAATCTGAATGAGTTCCGCAATCTTGAGCTGTTCAAATTTGGTGTATTTGCCGAGTTCACCTTTCTCTTGTTTGCGCTTCAAGTCCTTAAACTTACGGATCTGTGCGGCGATGCTCGAGAAGTTGGTGAGCGTACCACCGAGCCAACGCTCGTTGATGTATGGCATTCCGCAAGCTTTGGCGGCGGCCTCAACAAGAGGAGCAGCCTGCTTTTTGGTACCCACGAAGAGGATGACGCCGCCACGACCAGCGGTCTTGCGTGCAAAACCAAAGGCTTCTTCCATAGCCTTTTGCGTCTCTTCGAGGTTAATAATGTGGATGCCTTGGCGATTACCAAAAATGTACTTTCGCATCTTTGGGTGCCATTTAGAGGTCTGGTGGCCAAAATGCATGCCGGCTTGCAGCATGTCCGCCAATTGAGGGATCTTTCCCATAACTTAGCTCCTTTTTACGCGCGTCCTGGGATTCCATATTCGCCGTAGCGAACAAGGGGCTGGAATCTCCGGATTGTTGGACGAACGGTGTGATTAAGTGCCAAGACATTACCCGAACCCCTTGATTTTGGCAAGGGTTTAGGCTTATGCTAGCTCCGTCCTTTTCTGGAGGTCACCGTGACAGACACCTACAAGATCGTACGCATCAAGCGCTGGGCTTCCCGAGAGGATCGGGAGCAGAACCTGGACTGGAAGAGTCCGTTCCAACTTTCCCCTGAGGAGATGGCGGACTTGTCCAAGCTCGATGGAACAAGCCCTCCTAACTACCAAGTGCGACTCGAGACGATGCTTATGCGAGGCGGAGATTTGATCGCCGCCTACAGCAATAGTCGAATCGTCGGCTCACTCACCTTTGCGTTTGTGCCGACCCTACATGGACTTCACTGCCTCGTGAGTGAGACCCGCTATTCTGAGGTTGGAAATCATTCCGTCCTCGCCGCCCTCCGAGAGGGCCTGCACCGAGTTGCTGAGGGGCGCGGTACCATCAAGATTCATCAACTCGAGTATTCGCGACCGGCTCCTCGCCGCTCCGACATCAGCGAGATCGAACTCGTCGAAAGGCTTGATCGCGATGACGCTCACGATGATTCCGACGGCTCGCCGACGAAGCGACTTCCGATCGTGGGAAGCTTGGGTCGCAAGACCTGACTACAAGACCTCCGTACCAATCTTGGTACGGAGGTCTCAATATTTTAGAAAAAGAAACGCGCCCGACCGGAGTAAACCAGTCGGGCGCGAGGGATGCAGTGTGTAGAAATACACTCCGCAAGTTCAGGGGGTAATGCGCAGGACGATAATGGAACCGAAAGTCGTCGGACGACTTTCTTGGCTCATATTGCCATCCGCGGGCGCTGTACTGCGCTCGACACCGTCTACCCACATCCGGTAGCCGGACGGGTAGACGGGGCAGCTCGTCACCGTACATGCCGGACCCGAAGTGTATGTCGGATAGGCATAGAACGGACCGGCGCCGAGAGTCGCCATTCCCGGATCGGGAACAGTGATCTCACACTCGGTGGTACGAGCATCGATGGAGCGTAGAACGCTACAGGCCGATGCAAAGACCGTCAGACCTTCCGGGTCGCGATTGTCCGGTATACGAAAGATCGCTCCTCCGGTGACCGTCCAGTAGAACTGAATCCTCCATCCAGTCACCTCAGGCGAGCCTGCGGCGTTCTGGAAGCGGAGACAGATCCCGCTTGTCGTATCCTCACAACGACGCATTCCTGCGTCAGGGGGAGGCGTGCCAGCGTCGGAAGCTGCATCGAGCCCACCATCGGGGTCGATCCAGGCGTCGGGCATGGGGCCCGCATCGGCGTCGGCAACGAAGGCGTCGACACCCGAGTCGAGCATGTCGCCGTCGAGCGTGTGAGCATCAGGGATTGCGGAATCGAGCGGGACACCGAGAGGTGACCTGTCGAGCAAGCAGCCCGAGACCGAGATCAAGATCGACATCGCAAGCGCAAACGAGAATTTTCTGTTCATTTGCCCTCCTTTCAGGGCTGCGGTGTTAAAGAGCTGTCCAGAATCTGAACATCGTAATATAGCATAAAATGTCAGTTTTGTCAATGAAAGAGCCGCTCCTAGGAGTGGCTCAACAAAGCGGTTTTTAGCGGGCTTATAGTACCGTGTACCTGATGGCCATGATCATGCCCTCGGGTGTTGGACGGCGCTCCATAGTAACAGGCCCTGGGCCTGGCATCGGAGAGACGGGAATACCGTCAAACCAATAGCTATAGGACTCCCAAAACCCAGCACAAGCGGTAGCATTACAAGCCGCTCCAGCAGAGGTTCGTGGGTAGAAATAGATACTACGATCTGATGGCAGATCACTCGTACTGAAGTGACAGTCGATGGTCGTCGGCGCGATGGATCGAATCCCGCCTTCGCAGGTTTCGAGAGTCCATCCGGACTCGGCAACCGCGCCTCCAGCAACCGTCCAATAGACATTGGAATAGAATCCCGTGATCTCTGGAACGATAGCATCCGTCATACGGATGCAGAGTCCGGGCTCATCCGAGCAAGGATTTGGTAGATCAGCGTCCGTGAGATCTGCATCCATGCTCTCCACGTTTGCGTCGACCAAGAGGCCGCTGTCTGTCGTGTAGGCGTCTGCAGACGCGTCGACCCCCGACGATGCGTCGAGCAAGTCCGGATCGAGATCCGGAGGGTCAAAATCGAGCAGTAGGCCGCAGCCCGACAAAAAGACGAGTGCGAACATGGCTAGAAATCGCATGTCTCCTCCTTAAAAAGGACTATTTTGAGCCTAGTATTAAAATGTGATCTAGTCAATCCTTTGGCTATGCCTGAAAACCTGTTCCGTCACCTTCCGCTGATTTCTTTGGCAATACGATTTTTGGCTGCAAGGAAAGATCACGACGGATTTCATCGCGCATTTTTCTGACGCTCGCATTTGTCGACTCGTCCGCAGACTTCGGTTCTGGTATTGCTCGATCACTTTTATTTGCACGACCCATCGCACCGCGCATGCGATCAAGCACGGTCATGTCATGCTCTTCCGTAGGTGCATCCGCTTCTGCGCGTTGTTCTTGAGCAATTCTTTTTAAACGCGCTTTAATCGCACCAGCCGTCAGACCTGGGTTGGCTTCTAGCTGTGCATCACGACTTGCTTTTAAGACCATCTCCCCTGCTGTCTTGGCATGCTTGGCGATTTTTACTTCCTGCAAAGCCTCGACCAAATTTTTCAAATCATTTTGACGCCAACCCGCGCGATGTTCTCCCGCGAGGACCTTGGCGATTTCTTTATTCTCTTTTCCACCCAGTCCACGTCGAGACAAAGCGTCTTTCATCTTCTGCTTGTCGACGGTACCCAAAGAACGCTCGATGCGCTTGGCTGACTGGCCATGAAAAATCATTTTACCAACATTCGTACTGACGAGTTGATTTGAGGCGCGTTGGGGCATGAAAATATCTTACCTCGAACGTAGCTCGATAAAAAGCGAAAGCCCGGTCCGATGTATATCGGACCGGGCGGAGGTCAGGCGGCCTTCACGACTTTGTCGGTCAAGGTCTTCATCATGCGCGTACCGCACCTTACACGTTGCGCGTGATAGTGCTCGGCTGCGGGCTCGTTGACGAAGCGGCCGATCGGCTCGAGCCACTCGCTTGTGCGCGTGTTGGCGAACATCGTGGTGGAGACGCGCCAAGGATACGTGCCTTGGTCGAGCTCGGCGCGGATTTTGTCTTGGGACTCCTCGCCAATCTGCACGTAATGATAGCCACGCGAGGTGCGGCCTGCCGTGAAATGCTCGAGCGTACGGCCGCATTGCAGGAGCAAGTACTCGTCGCTCGGCATGCGGGCTGGAAAGCGGGTCCAGTCTCGGCGATAACACCAGAGACCGGAATAATTGGAGCGACCATGAATGGTCACAGCTGAAAGGTCATTGTGGAACCCAGCAGCTACTGTGCCTGCAGCGCCATGCTTGGACAGGTCGAGACCCGTCGGAGCGAGCTTTACGATGCCGCCATTCAAACGACTCGTAAAAAGATCCGCGGGCTCACCAAAGCCGATAGCAAGCATTTCCATACTCGTCATGAGTGCGCCACGCATGGCATCACCCCAAGCGTCAGAGAGTGTGCGGAAGTCCTCAATCTCGACGGGCGTAATGTTTGGCAGATAGTCGAGTTCCGGGAACTCGCTGTTCTCGGGACGCGGACCTACTGGGTCCATGAAACGCTCCTTTGGATCAGCCGTGGGCGGCTCGGGAGGCATCATGTCTGGCGCGATGAGATGTAGGACCTCTGCGCGACGACGTGGCTTTTCCGTGAACGGAGGACGCCAGCCCGTCTCGTAGATCTGCTTCCCGTTTGGGAGAGTGGGTTGGATGTACCTGGCCTTTACCTCGGGAGTTAACCGGTAGAATTGTTCCATCATCGCTCGGTAGCGATTCGGGAGGCTTGGATTCACCCGTGGATCGCGCAGGATGAGGATGCCATATTCCTCCATCGCGCGAGTCACGTCCTTGCAGGCGTTCTCATCAACTCCCGACTTGAGATACTGAGTCAGGTCTACGATTGGAATATCGATGTCCACGCGTTTCTCCTTACATGACATGAAAGGAACCGCATGAACGATAGGGTTTACGGAAAGCGTGGTAAAGAAAAACGGTCAAGGGTATGACCGTTATTCCTCGTCTTCATCCATCCCCTTCTTTCCCGTTTTGATTGCTGTGATAAGCGGCTCGAGATCACCATCAAGAATCTGATCAATGTTATGCCAAGACTTTTTAATGCGATGATCTGTGATGCGATCTTGCGGTGTATTGTAGGTACGAATTTTTTCTGAGCGATCACCGGAACCGATTTGATTACGGCGGTCGGCTTCGAGAGTGGCCCGCTTCTTTTCTTCTTGCGCTTCCCAGATGCGAGCACGCAGAACCGTCATGGCACGTTCTCGGTTTTGTACTTGCGAACGTTCATCCTGACAAGAAACGACGACACCTGTTGGAATATGCGTGATGCGTACGGCCGATTTTGTCGTGTTGACGGACTGTCCACCTTTGCCGCCGGCACAAAAGGTATCAATGCGGAGATCCTTGGTATCGATCGTGACCTCGGTTTCCTCGATTTCCGGAAGTACGGCAACCGTGGCTGTTGATGTATGAATGCGACCGGCTTTCTCTGTTACCGGAACACGCTGTACGCGATGTACACCGGATTCAAATTTGAGTGAGCCGTATGCGCCATTTCCATCGATAGCCATCACGGCTTCTTTATAGCCACCGCTTTCATTGGTTGATTCTGATACGAGCGTAGCTTTCCAACCTCGACGTTCTGCGTATCGCAAATACATGCGAAGCAAATCTCCAGCAAAGAGCGATGCTTCATCACCGCCGGCACCTGCGCGAATTTCAATAATGATGTTGTTTGCATCATGCGGATCAGGCGGAATCATGAGCAATTCAAAGCGTTCAAGCGAGGCTGTGAGCTCTGGTTCAAGTCGCGCAAGCTCTGATGCGCCCATCTCTTTCATCTCTACATCATCGGAGGCAATGGCTTCTTTGGCATCACGAACAGCTTGCTCGAGGTCAATCAGTTCTTTGGCAACCCCTGCTTTATCGCGCGCATGCGTAAATGCGATTGAGGCAACTTTTATTTTTTTTGGATCGGCAAGAACTTCTGGAGTCGCGAGTAAGGCTTCAGCGCTTGCGAGTTCTTGCATGGCCTTTTTGGCCTGGTCGAGAAGTTGTGACATATGAAAAACCGGCTTCTATATCCGGCGTCATGATAACACCGAAAACAGAAAAGCCGGTTTGACTACCTAAGCCTTACCTTCCTTTTTGGCGGCCTTGGTTGCTGCGCGCTTGGCGTTCTTTACTTTCTTGGAGGCCGCGCTTGAGCGGTCTTCCTTGGCTTTTGCGAGACGTTCAAACTTGTCGATACGACCAGCGGTGTCGACGAGGTTTTGCTTACCTGTGTAAAACGGGTGGCAAGCGGAACAAAGTTCCACGCTGATCGCAGGAACCGTTGAACCTACCGTGACAACGTTGCCACAGACGCAGGTGATTTTGGCATCGGCGGTGTACGCCGGGTGAATTGCAGCCTTCATAGGATTGAGCCGTAGGTTAGCAGAAACCTTGGTATAAGGCAAGGGATTGACTCTTCTCTTCTTTTTGGCTTAGATAAGCTGAGTTCTTTTACCCGGAGATACGATGACTAAGCAAGTTGGTTTGAGTACCTTCATCGAGTTCAGTCGGACTCTGCTAGATGAGAAGGCGGGCTTCACCTTCACGCTCTTCATTCAAATCGGTGAGAGTGGGATCGTGTTGGGCAGTGAGTACGGCACTTCTGATGACCACTCGTGTTCATCAAATCGAGGGCAGATCAATATCTCGAGTCTGAAGAAACTGCTCGTCGCCTGTCGGGATATGGAGCATGACGGTGTAAGCATCGATATCGCTATGGGTGACTATGACGCAGACGAGCGCACTCTTGAGACAAGAACAGAGGGCTTGGAGATCCCTCTTGCGGAACCGCTCGACTTCCGCCCGTTCCTTCAATAGTTCCTTCCGATCATCATCAAGGCGGCTGAGCTGCTCGATGAGAGCGCATTGCTCGAGTTGAGGCCGACACTTGACGCCACGAAGAACTAAAACTAAAAACCCCGCTGATATGAATGTCAGCGGGGTTTGTCATACTGTTAAATGATGAGTTGTCTTATGACTGCCCAATAAAACCGCATCACTGGATTTCCGATGTACTCGAGCACGGGATTGCGGACATGCTCTTCTTGAAAACGTATGTCTGCCACGGCTAATCGAAGTAGCTCGCGATCACCCACGGTTCGCGAGGATGCAATCATGCGACGGCGGGCGCGTATCCATCGCCAAAAGGCTGGATCAAGCCATTCTTTGATTTGCTTCCACTTCATGTCGAACCAACCGTTTTTAATTGCGAAGAGTGATAACGCTACGTCCATTACGAATGCGATCGGAGCAACAAGGAATAGTGTCCATAGCCGATAATAAGACAATATCAATACCCAACGATTGCGTTCCATCCAACAATAGTTGATTTTATTTTTACCAAATTCGTAATAGTGCCAGACGATAGAGCGAGGTTCAACAACGATTTTGTATCCGCGCGATTTAAGATCTAGTGAGAGATCTGTATCCTCGTGATACATGAAAAGTTTTTTGTCGAAGAGTGGACGATTTCCTAGCGCGGATACACGGACGAGCGTTGCTGCTCCGGATGCATAACCGATCTCCCCTGTTTTTGCATGCGATCGATCGACGCGATAATCGTTAGAATATCCAAAACCGAGGAAATGGAAGGAATTACCTGAAGAGTTGATGCGTTCTCGATCATCACCCAGAAGAATAAGCGATTGAACCGCGCCGATCTTTGCGTCTGACTCCGCGCATTCAACGGCGTATTTCAAATAGCTGGAATCGACGTCCGTGTCTTCATTGGTCAGATGAATGTAGTCGCAACCTAACTCGCGCGCTTTTTGTAAACCGACATTATTATTTTCTGCAAAGCCGATATTTTCATCGCGATTAAAAATATAATGTACGCGAGGGAGCTTTGGACTTTGCGCCCAGTTTGCATCGAACCACTCTTTTACACGAGGTGATGTTTTCTCTGGCTCGATGAGAATCAGCTCGAGGCTTTCACGCGGATAATCGATGGATTCAAAAGAGCGTAACGCGCGATCCATGTCGCGCTGCCAATTCTTGGTCGGGAAGGCCAAGTAAATAATGCCAACTTTTGGAATACTCATATGCGCATGCGGGTATGCGGGAGACCTAGGGCTTCCAGTTCACGGCGTTTGGCCCACATGCAGGAAAAAGATTTTGCTAGAGACCAAACTACGCTCATCCAAACAATTGGTGAGGTTAGAAAAACCAGAAAAGTACGGCCCAGCTCCTGAATGAGCGATAGCAAAAAGTCATCAAAACCGAGATCTGGATGTGCGTGCAGGGTATAGAGGTGATGCTGATTGATATAGGCGTGTTTACGTAGCAATACCGGACGTTTTCTCTCTTCCAGCAGTCGCGTAATAAAGCCTTTTCCTTCTGCTTTTAGTCCACGCTTATGCCATGCAATCGCACGAGGCTCAAACCATGCAATGAATCCTGCGCGACGGAGACGAATCGCTAAATCAACGTCTTCTTTGTACATGAACCATGTTGGATCAAATAAACCTCCAGCTTTTTCTATGGCGGAGCGACGGTACAAACCAACGGCACCTGAGACCCCAAAAACTTCTCCTGACTCGGTTTTGACTTGGCGATCTACGACGCGCGCGAGACACCTGTAATCAAGTCCGGTTGTGTCGATCGTTTTTCCGTCCAAGCGATACACGAGGCCGGTGACACTCGCGATGCGATCGTCAGATTCAATTCGATTCATGACTTGCGTCATGTAATCCGCATCGAGTTTAGCGTCGTCATTCAAGAGCATGACAAACGGAGACGAGTGCATCGCAAACATTTCCATGTGACCTCCGGCAAAACCGATATTTTTTGTTCCTATAATATATTCATGCTCGATTCCGGCAGACTCGATCATGCGCTGTGAACGCTCCGACTCCAAAGCATCGATGGAATTATCGTAAAAAAAATATCGTACGTCATGAAATGTCTGTGACTTTAATGAATCCAAAAGAGGTTCGAGATGTCCCGAGCTCTTGTAGAGAATCACTTGTACAGCAACTCGTGACATATCAATACATCAATAAATCCGCGACTTTTGCCGCAATAAGTACACCTGGGCGGGCGATTATAATCAGCCAGACGCGCCAACCCGGATGCCACTTTTCAAAGTAGGACAACATCGAGCGCATGAAATGCGTTTGCTTCCAGAACAGATGACGTTGTTTAAAACTTTCACCAATCAAATCATGCGCGACGATTGATGGAACATACATCACACGCATTTTGCGAGCATGCGCGCGCTTACAATAATCAACCTCTTCAAACCAAATAAAATATCGCTCATCCAATACTCCGAGCGCATCAAGAGCTGTGCGGTTGATCGCAAAGTAGGAACCTCTTACCGTATCGACTTGCTGTTCTTTATTAGGATCCAAATCTTTGGCGTGATATTTATCGAGTAAACGCGGGAAGATTTTTCCAAGCTTCAACATAACAACGAGCTGGTCGCTGATAGCTGGGAAACGTCGGAAGTGATGAATCAGTTTATCGTGATTACCGAGCAGCTTACCGCTCACGACAGCAACGTCCGGGTGTGCATCGAGGTAGGCAACAGTCTTAGCGAGAGCATCCGTCTCGACCAGCATGTCGGGATTCAACAGAAGGATGTGACGAGAATTGGACGCTTCTATTCCTTGATTACAAGCTTTAGAGAAACCAAGATTTTCTGGGTTGGAGATCAACTTCACTTGTGGGAAAGCGGATTGGACTGCTTCAACGGTTCCGTCTTTGGAATGATTATCGACGATAATGGTTTCAAAATCGACGCCTTGGCTTTGCATGAGGCGTTCCAAGTTCTTCAATAACACGTCCTTTACGTTCCAGCCGACAATAATTACGGCTAACTGTTTTTGGCTTAATTGGGCCATAAATCGCCTGTAACCGTAGCACGCTTGGACAAGTCGTCAATCTTCATGAAAAATGCCATGGTATGCATTTGCTTGTAACTGGAGGCGCGGGATTTATCGGATCAAACTTTGTGAGATATTGGCTTGCCAATCATCCAGAGGATACAATTACCAATCTGGATGCTCTGACCTATGCTGGTAACCCGAGAAATCTGGACGCTATTGATGGAACGCGTCACACATTTATCCATGGCGATATTCGAGATATCGCGACCGTGGAAAAAGCGATGAACGACGTTGATGTTGTTGTTCACTTTGCGGCGGAGTCGCATGTCGATCGATCGATTGATGGAGCGCGTATTTTTTTAGAAACAAATATCCTTGGAACACATACGCTACTAGAAGAATTTCGACGTCGCGGAGAGCAGGTCAAACGTTTTCATCATATTTCTACGGATGAAGTTTTTGGATCGCTGAATATCAACTCAACAGAAAAGTTTCATGAGGACACGCCGTATGATCCGCGCAGTCCGTACTCGGCATCAAAGGCGGCGAGCGATCATATTGTACGGTCGTATTTCCATACGCATGGATTGCCGATCACGATCTCTAATTGCTCCAATAATTATGGGCCATATCACTTTCCGGAAAAGCTGATTCCGCTCATGATTACGAATGCTTTGCGCGATATTCCGTTGCCAGTGTATGGCGATGGCATGAACATTCGTGATTGGATTCATGTCGAGGATCACTGTGCCGGAATTGAAGCTGTGTTATCGAAAGGGGAAATTGGTGAGACGTATTGTTTGGGAGGAAATGCGGAGAGACATAATATCGATGTAGTAAAAAAGATTCTTGAACTAACAGGCCAACCGGAATCGCTGATCAAATATGTTGAAGATCGAAAAGGACATGATCGGCGCTATGCGATCGATTCAAGCAAAGCGAAAAATGAACTTGGATGGGAGCCGGCAAAAACATTCGAACAAGGATTAGCAGAAACAGTTGAGTGGTATAAAAACAATGAATCTTGGTGGAAGCCGTTGGTAAATTAAAGCAGAAGTCCTATGGTTGACACATAACTCGAAATGTCGGTGTTTTTCGTGTAAGACGAAGGTATATAATAGTATGAAAATCCTTGTTTTTGGATCAAAAGGCTTTATTGGCGGGCGCATGCTTGAGACATGGGCAGAGGCTGTCGGAACGGATGCGCGTATCGACGATAAAGCTGCTGTGCTTAAAGCAATCGATGAGCATAAGCCGGATGCGATTGTGAACGCCGCAGGCCGGACAGGCCGGCCAAATGTCGACTGGTGCGAGACGCATCAGGTGGAGACCATGCACGATAACGTGATTGGTACTTTGGTTTTGGCCGAGGCCTGTCAGGAACGCGGGATCTATCTCCTCCATCTTTCCAGCGGCTGTGTCTTTTACGGACAATCCCCTGATCCACGTGGTTGGACGGAGGACGATCATGCCAATCCAAGCGCAACGTACTCACGCGCCAAGTACGCCGCCGAGCTTCCGCTCATGACATATCCAAATGTTTCTATCGTGCGTCTACGCATGCCGATTGACGACAGACCAGGCGAGCGGAATCTCATCGACAAACTCGCCAAATACAAGCAAGTGATCGACGTTGAGAATAGCGTGACCGTGATTAAAGACTTGGTTGACGCTTGCTATCAACTTATCCAACGCAAAGCGACCGGCATTTTTCATGCGGTGAATCCTGGAATCATGCGCCATCGTGATTTGATGAGCTTGTATCGTGAACTTGTTGATCCGAATCATCAGACCGAGTGGATTCGTGAAGAAGATCTTGTCTCAAAAGGTTTGGCAACCAAGAAACGTTCAAACAACATCATGCAGAGTGAACGAATGCGCGCGCTCGGTATTGAGATGCGCCCGATTGATGTGGCTTTGCGCGATACGATGATGAAATACGCACAGCATGTAGCACGTAGTACGCAACATGCAGCATCAACGCCGAGTTTTTTGAAAGCACCTGCTACGAGCTATGGGCTACGCGATACGTACGTCCCAAGAATGAAGGGCGTTATTCTTGCCGGAGGAAAAGGAACGCGCCTTGCGCCACTCACGAATATTACCAACAAGCATCTGCTTCCCGTCGCAGACAAGCAAATGGTTCTCTATCCATTACAAACACTTCTCGATGCTGGCATTCGTGAAATTTTGATTGTAACCGGACCAGATCATGCCGGGCATTTTATGAATTTGTTGGGCTCTGGTTCCAAGCTCGGATGCAGACTGACATATCGCGTTCAGGATGAAGCGGGAGGCATTCCACACGCATTGGCATTGGCAGAAGATTTTGTGGGACAAGATCATGTCACGGTCATTCTTGGCGATAATATTTTTGAAGATAATTTCAGCGCGCCGATTAGCTCATTCCAGAGCGGCGCTGTTACGTTCTATAAATCGGTCCCTGACGCTCATCGCTTTGGCGTAGTTGAAGTTGATTCCATGGGAAATGTTCTGTCGATTGAAGAAAAACCCAAGAATCCAAAAACAAATTTTGCTCAAGCCGGACTCTATATTTATGACAGCTCGGTCTTTGACATCATTAAAATCCTGAAACCTTCGGGGAGAGGTGAACTTGAAATCGTTGATGTGAATAATGTCTATTTACAGAAGCGACAGTTGGTAGCTCGCCCCGTACGCGGCTATTGGACCGATGCTGGAACCTTTGAAAGTTTGCAACGGGCCAACGAGTATTTTTCAAGAAATAACGCTTCATAACTGCTATACTCCACCACATGTCAAAACGCATTGTTGTTATTGGTGGAGGATTTGCTGGCTTACGCGCGACCCGCAATCTTGCCAAGCGCCCTAACGGATTCAAGGTTATTCTTGTGGATAGCCGCGATCAGTTTACATTCTCTCCTTGGCTTATCGATGGTTTAGCAGGAACCAAACAACCGAAGGACTATACAATCGACTTTGCGGATGCCGCTCAAAAGGATGGATTTACTTTCATTCATGGAACAGCGAGTCGGATCGACCGTAAAAGCAAGATGGTCGAGATAACGGATGCCCAGGGAATGCATACGATCGGCTATGACTGCTTGATCGATTGTCCGGGGGCAAAAACTGCCTATTACAACATTCCGGGCGCAAAGGACTATACATTCCCACTTAAAACAGCAGATGATGTAGTGACAATCCACCAAAAGATCGACTCCCTTCTTTCAGCGGGAGTTGCGCCGAGTGTCGTTATCGTTGGAGCGGGACCGAGTGGCATTGAAAGCCTTTTTGCGTTACGAGGTTACCTTAAACAGCGATGTGAAAAACTAGGAAAGCTCGAGCTTTATAAAACAGCCGCCTTTAGCCTCGTGCAAGGTGGGCCTCAGATCCTCCCTGGTTTTCCAAACGGTATTGTGGACGGCACCATGCGTGAACTTGGCGTACAGGGATACCGAGTGTATTTGGGTGAACCTGTATCCGAAGTTTCAGCAACACAGGTGATGACAAGTAAGGGTTCCATTGTTCCTTCACAGATCGTTATTTGGTGTGCTGGCATTGAAGCCAATCTCATACCGATGGAACCCGCTGTGGTTGGTGACCGTGCAGGGTATGCGATCGACCGCAGCCTCTCTATTGAACCCATGGTCTTTTCTGGTGGAGATGCGGCTAACTATAAGGAGTCAAATGTCATTATCCCAAAGAATGCCCAAACGGCGATGCCTATGGGCCTTTGTCTTGCGGAAAATGCTGCCAGAGCCTGCCAAGATCTTCCACCGATTCACTTTCAATATACGAATCGAGGCAACCTGATCAGTTTGGGAAATACCGGGTTCTTAGATTTGCGCCTATTTACGATTAAAACAAGCCTCGTGCCTCGTATTCGTGAATGGCTTTATCAGTATCGATTTAAACAGATGTCTGGTTAGAGGACTCAGATATAGATTCCAGGGTTCTTCTATGCTAGGGTTTTATACATGAAATCGATCTTTTTGAGGCTGTCCCTGGTAGCAGGCGCACTCGTCTCTTGGCTAGCTTTCCCGATGTTGGTTTTGGCCATGTCTGTCACCAATGTGCAACCGGCTAACCTCGTTGTTTCTAACCGCACAACCGTAACCTTGACGTTCACAATCGTGGCCAGTCTTCCGGCTACGGGAAAAGTAAAAGCTGTGTTCCCTGCTGGGTATAATGTTGCTTCTGCATCCAATGGAACCTGCTCCACAATGAACGGAGGATTTTCTACGAGTGTCTCTGGACAGACCGTGACCATCACACGCGATGGAACAGGAACGACAGAGCCTGTTGGTGCGCAAACGTGTACGATTAACGGGATATCTAATCCAACATCTGCAGGCAGCGCAGGTACTTACACGATTCAGATCACAAACGCCTCCGACACCATACTCGATCAAGATGCAGCAGTAGCAACAGACATCATCGCTACGACAGGGACGTTTAGTGTTGCCAGAATTACCCCGGAAAATCAGGTTGCAGGCACGGTCGCGCGTCACACGATCTCTTTTACAAATATTAATGTTCTCACAACCGATGGCAGGATTTCACTGACTTACCCTGCAGGATTTGATGTTAGCGGCGCACATGATCCAACCTGTACCTCTATGGATGGCGGGTTCTCACTGGTTCGGGCTGGTCAAACAATCAACCTTGTAAGAGACGGTACGGGAACCAATCAAACTGCCGGCGCTGAGACCTGTCTTGTCAGCGGCATAAAATCACCATCTGCAGGCTTTGGCGGTAATTATTCGCTTTCAACGCAAGACGCGCTTGGCAATGTCACAGATGCAAGCAGCACGGTACCTGGTAACACGTTTTATAGTTCGCCGACGCTCTCTTCAACAGGCGTAGCTCTTACCTCCTCCGTGGCAGGCGCGACCACCAACGCAACTGTCACATACACTCATTCAACCACTACCCCTATTGGCGCTCAAATTAAGATTACTTTTCCATCTGATTTTGCAACGAATCAAGTAAGTAGTGTGGTTTGCGCGAGCATCGTTGGTACGGAAACCTTCTCTACCACAACCAATTCTGTCACGGTTATCACGGCACTTACGACTGGTGACCTCGCAGGTGCTGAATCCTGTATCATTACCGGTATAAAAAATAGAACAATCTCTGGTTCCACTGGAACGTTTTCTATTACGATTTTGGATGAGACGGCTCCAGGGAATACCATAGAGAGCAATGTGACGGTTCCGTCCATCGTACTCACCCCTGGAACACTATCCTCGACAGACATTACCCCGGAAAACCTTGTTTCAAGCTCCACACAGATACATACTGTTCAGTTCACGACAGCAAATCCTATCCCACCGAATGGAAAAATATTAATTACGTATAACAACGGTTTTTCTACGGCTGCTACAAATAGTGCAACTTGCAGCGGTTTTGACGGAAGCATCGTAACGACGACTGGTACGAGACAGGTCATTCTAACTCGCTCTGGAGGAACTACTTCAACTGCGGGCATTGCCGTCGAGTGCACTCTTAACGATGTCCGTAATCGAAGCAGCGCTGGAGCAAGCGGCTTTTATAATGTCACGACCACGAATGCGGCGATGACGCCTATCGACTGGGCAGCGATTGCGAGCGATACGTATATCGCTCCCGTTACGCTTACGGGTACCAATGTTCAACCCGTCAGCCTCGTGCAAAGAGTTAAGACGGATCAAGATATTAATTTTACGACGAGCGTAAACATCCCTCAGCAGTCTTCACTCTTGGTTGTTTATGGAGCTGGATATGATCTAACGGGAGTTACAAGTACTACTTGTACTGGCTTTGACGGCGGTTTCACCATGAGTACGAGTGGTCAAAGCCTTATAATTACTCGCGACGGAACAGGAACGACTGTTGGTACAGGGGTAAAAACCTGTCATGTGAACGGAATCAAGAATCCATCTGCAACAGGTTCAACAGGAACATATACGTTACGTGTCCTCGATAAGACGGGTGTGATCATTGGAAATGATGTTCCAACTGCCGATATAATCACTATTCCGGGAGCATTAACAGGATCAAACATTGAGCCGCTTAGCCTTGCGGTAGGAGCGACAACAACCGCGACTATTCTCTTTGGGTTTGCGAATGGCATGCCGAGCGATGCCACCATTCACGCCGATTTTCCTTCCGATTTTTTGACTGGTGGAGCAACCAGCGTGAACTGTACTGGTATTGGTGGAGGTGTCGCCGTTAGCGCATCCGGTACTGGCAGTCTTATCATTACTCGCCTTGGGAATTCTACCGGTACGGCCAATGGAACGATCTCGTGTACTGTTTCATCCATTAAAAATCGGACAGTGAGCGGATCAACAGGCGCCTATAGCCTCGCACTAAGAGACTCTCTTGGCACACTGATCTCTTCCGCAAGCGTGCCTTCTGACACCCTGCTAGCTGGCACTCTCGCTGGAAACGTTGAGCCGGATACGCTCTTAACGAGTGCCACGGGAACTGTTACGACGATTATCAATGCCACGAATCCTCTTCCTTCTGATGGGAAATTTGATATCTCATTCCCTGCTGGATTTTACCTTGGAGGCGTTTCTACCAGCACAATTTCTTGTACTGGCTTAACGGGTAGTGTTTCATTCTCGATTTCAGGACAAACGATTACGGGCTTGAGAAGCGGTGGATCGGTTACTTCAGCCAACCCTTCTTTCAGCTGTTTGATTCCGAATGTTCGTAATCCCCTGTCCGCTGGCGCGGGTGGCGCTTACACGCTTAGAACAAAAACATTTGGCGATATCACTATCGATGAGAATACGGCGATTGCAGGTGATACGTTCTCTGCATCAGGAATCTTAACATCGACAAATGTTCAACCAGCCTCATTAATCGTCAGTGCTAATTCCGCTAATACCATTATTTTTACACAAGCGTTGGGTATTCCAGCAAATGGAAGCATCCGGATCACTTATTCCACCGCCTTCAATACCTCTGGTGCTTCTGGAGCCACCTGTTCTAGCATGGACGGAGCTTTTGGAACCTCGGTTACGGGTACAACAGTTATTATCACGCGCAGCGGAGGAACAGCGGAAACCGCGGGTGCTCAGACATGCACTATCTCAGGGATCGTAAATACGGCAACCGCTGGTATTGGTGGGACGTATACCATCGGAACCTATACAGCGGATGGATTACTTATCGAGGAAGACAGCGCAGTCACTGCTGACACGTTTGTGGTTG